>NZ_CP102772.1:4172500-4472500 GCF_026020075.1 Bosea sp. NBC_00550 | reverse complement strand
TTATATTTCGACAAATAGAGCATATATTGTTGCTCTTGAGGATACATTTGATTTGCATCTTGGTAGAAAAATACTGACTAATTTGAAATTGAAATCAAACATTCCGATAAAACCTATTCTAACGGTAGGCAATACTTATATTTCCAAACTTTACTAAGACAACCCACTTTTGGAGTCCCAGCTGGATACCCGCAAGAACCTCGGGTTGCGCGCAATCCTCTCAAATCAGCGTGAACACACGGAAATCCCAACGAGCACAAATCGGAATCAAATGAATGTCCGACAGTTCCGCGCATTGAGCTGGCGAGTTATGGAGGCGGCGGAATGAAACTGAACCATGTTGCGAACCGACTTTCGGATAAGTGCTTTGAGACCGTTGTCGAGATGTTTGCAAGTTGCCTGGGGTTTGCAACACTGCGCCGCACCGAACGGTCGATATGGATGCGGCAAGCAGACGCGAATGTTGACCTACAGTTCAGCCGCAGCGAGATATCCCACCGTGACGACGACAAACGGCGTTCGCAGATCGCCTTCCTGAGTGTCACCCCCAGGGCTGACCTTGAACGTCTGGCAACCTGGCTGCAGGAACGAGGCCTTGCAGCGCACGTCGACGCTTACTCAGAGCGAGAGTTTTTTCTTGATGCCCCGAACGCGTTTGTCGATTTCGTTCTGGAAGCGATGCTTCCAGAACTAGCGGACTACGAAGGCTACCCGCTGACGGTTCCTTCGTGATCCAGTGAATATTGCGCGGCGGCAGGTCTTTCGGGATTGGCCTGCCCCCTGAAAAGTGGCCCTCCCTGAAGTAGGCTTTTTGAGCCTTTGGAGGATGCCCGCGATGCCGCAGAAGAAGCACAAGCCTGAAGAGATCGTCGCGAAGCTGCGGCAGGTCGACGTGCTGTTGTCCCAGGGGCGCCCGGTCGCGGAGGCGATCCGGGCCATCAGCGTGACGGCGTTCACGTATTATCGCTGGCGCAAGGAGTTTGGCGGGCTGAAGTCCGACCAGGTGAAGCGTCTGAAGGATCTGGAGAAGGAGAACGAGCGGCTGCGCAAAGCCGTCTCGGATCTGACGTTGGAGAAGCTGATCCTCAAGGAAGCTGCCTCGGGAAACTACTTCTCTATTCGGGGTTCATAGGTCAACTCCCTTGCGTGCGCATCCTGGATCGGCGCGCGAACGGTCCTGCGGAGCTCTTGCTTCTCTCCGAGGTCGGCCTGTGCCGCCTCATGATGGGATCAGAGGGAGTGGGCGGAGCCATCTAAGCCGCGCGCTCGGCAGAACCGACGCTCGAGTTTCCTCGGTCTCGCCCGCTCCCATCGTCCCCGCAGGGCCCCCTCCACGCCGGAGGAGCTCGGTATTGCGTGATGCTAAAGCGCGGGCCTCAGGCCGCCGTGGCGGATGCGGCCGACCAGCGGAAGTCCGTCTCGTCGCGCCACATGCGGTGCAACACGATGGCCAGCTTGCGAGCGACGGCCACGAGCGCCTTCTGCATGCCTCGGCGTTTGGCCACGGCCAACCCCCAGACCTTCAGGGAGGACCACGGGCCGCGCGGGCTGGTCAGCAGCACGAGCGCGGCTTCATAGAGCGCAGCGCGCATCATCGTGTCCCCGCACTTCGAGACCCGCCCGCCCCGCATCGTCTCACCGGACTGGTAAAGCCGCGGCGTCAGACCGAAATGCGCCCCGACGCATTGCGATCGTCCGAAACGGGCCGGGTTGTCGACGCATGTGCGGTAGGTCAGCGCCACGACCGGCCCAACGCCGGGTGCGGTCATCAGCCGTCGGCAGATCGGATCGATGCGGACCTGGTCCAGCAGCATCTTGTGCAGCTTGGCGAGTTGGGTCCGCAACGCGGAGCGAGCCTCCAGCAACGGTAGGACCACAGCCGCGACGAAGGGCAGATCGAGCACGAGGTCTCGCACGCGCTGCTCGAAGCCGGCAGCTCCCACGACACCGACCTTGAGGCCAAAATTGCGCAGCTGACCTCGTAGGTCGCTCTCGATGTCATAGGCCTTACGCTGAAGCAATTTGCGCGAGGTCAGGAGCAGGCGGCGTTGCTGGCTGGCTGGCGTCTTGACGTGGACCGGCTTGAATAGGCCGACACGCATCATCTGAGCGATACCCATCGCGTCGTTGCGGTCGGTCTTGTTGATGCGCGCCGAAAGGGCGGCGTGCATGTGACGGGTTTCGACGCAGATCGCCGGCAACCCAGCTTCGACCAGGCCGGCGTAGAGCCATGGCGAGAGAGGCCCCGCCTCCAGGCCGATACGAGCATAGCTGTGGCCGAGACCGATGAGGTGTTTGCAGATCACCTCAGGATGGCTCTCGACGGTGGTACGGTGCACGACCTTACCGTGCGGATCGACGATGCAGATGGCGGTCTCTTTCACGGAGACATCGAGGCCGACATGGTGCTGGTGGTTCATGGTGGGACTCCCGCGTTGGATCGGAGCGCCACTATGCCGCCGCTTCAACCGCGCGAGGCGCCCCGAATACCCCATCTGAGCCCCGCCCGTCGTCGCCGGTGCATCGACCACGCCATGATAAAGTTCGGCGTGTCGGAGCGGCTGGCGTGCCGGGTTCTGGGGCAGCATCGATCTACGCAAAGGAAACTGCCGACGGGTCGCGTCGATGATGCGGCGCTGACCGCCGACATTGTCGAGCTCGCCACCCAGTATGGCCGCTACGGCTACCGCCGGGTCGCGGCCATGCTGGAGACCGCCGGTTGGGCGGTGAACGTCAAACGCGTTGAGCGGATCTGGCGGCGGGAGGGGCTCAAGGTGCCGGCCAGGCAACCGAAGAAAGGCCGTCTCTGGCTGAATGACGGATCATGCATCCGGCTTCGGCCGGAACACCCCAACCATGTCTGGTCCTACGACTTTGTCGAGGATCGCACCCACAACGGTCGAAAATTCCGCATGCTGAACGTGATCGACGAGTTCACCCGGGAATGCATTGCGATCCGGATCGACCGGAAACTCAAAGCCACCGACGTCATCGATGTCCTGTCCGATCTTTTCATCCTGCGCGGCGTGCCCGGGCATGTTCGTTCGGACAACGGTCCCGAGTTCGTCGCCAAAGCAGTGCGGGATTGGATCGCAGCGGTCGGCGCGAAGACAGCCTTTATCGAGCCTGGCAGTCCTTGGGAGAACGGCTACTGCGAGAGCTTCAACTCCAAGCTGCGCGACGAACTCCTGAGCGGCGAGCTGTTCTACAGCCTCGCCGAGGCTCGGATCGTCATCGAGGGCTGGCGTCAGCACTACAATACCCGGCGCCCGCACTCCTCGCTCGGCTACAAGCCGCCAGCACCGGTCGCTGTGGTCTGGCCGCCTACGAAAACCCAACCCGCTTCGCCGGCCATCTCAACCGTGGCCGACAAGCCCACCATGCATTAGATTAGAACCGGGCCACCTGATGGGGGCAGGCCAATCATCGCCGGCCTGACGCTCGCAGCTCTGGCGGGCGATGCAGGGGCGCAGCAGTCGCAGCAGACCTTCCGCGACAGTTCCGGGCGCGTCACAGGCCGCTCAACGACCGACAGCCAAGGCAACCAGAACTTCTACGGCCCAGATGGCAGGACGACGGGGCGCGCCTCGACCGACAGCCAGGGGACGATGACGTTCCGCGATTCCAGCGGTCGCGTGACCGGGACCACCACCCATCCGCGACGCTGATCGGCCTCAGCGGAATTGGAGCTTTATCGTTCGATAATGTGCCCGACAGCTGACGTTGTATGGGACAGCTGAGGGTGGGGAGCGGCCGCTCCACGAAATGCCGATGGCTGCCATTGTGTGGCGCCGTAGCGCTGATCTCGATCAGATCTGGCGCCGTCTCTGCTCAGAAGCTGACCCTGAGCTGCGCGGTGCCGCCGATGCGACTTGTGTTCCCGGACAGTTCCGAGTCGACGCGCATGCCAAGGCTGACGGTCTGGCTGAGCCTGATATCGGCGCCGGCGGCGAGGAGCGCCGCATTGCGGTCGGGCCTGGCGCCGGTCACCGCGAAGCTCGTGCCGGGCAGGCCGTTGAGCGCGGCGGCAAGCTCCGCGTCGCGTTGGTAGTAATGCGCCCAGGCGGCGCGCACGAAGCCTGTGACGGGCATGGCGCCCGCGATCAGGCTGGCGTCGAGCTGCAGGCCGAGTTCGCTGCGACTGGTGATGTCGGAACGCCGCACCAGCGTCAGCATGCCGGCGGTCGCGCCCGAGCCGTCGCGCTCGATCGCGGCCGGGCTGCTCGCGCGCACCGCCTGGAAGGCGGCGAGCGGCGAGAGCGTCAGGCCACCCCAGCCTGCCACCGGCAGGCTGGCCTCGATCCGGCCGGACCAGGCCTGCGTCGCATAGGAGGCGGCAACACCGGTGCGGCCGAGTGCCGGGATGGCGCGGCTGGTGTCGGTGTCGAGCCTGGCATAGCCGAGCGCGCCGGCGAGGTTGACCGTGCCCAGCGTGGTGCGGCCATAGAGGCCGGTCTGGAAGACATCGGCCTCAGCCTTGCCGAGCCCGCCCGAAAGCGAGGCGCGCGATTGCCCGCCCGCGAGCGCGACGCCCGCGACCGTGTTGGCGCCGAGCCGGATGTCGGCGCCAACTGCGACATGAGCATCGGAGAGGTTGCGGTTCGCCGAGCCCACGGCCCGGTCGCCGTCAGTGCGTCCGGTCGAACCAAAGGTCGCGCCCCAGAGCGAGAAGCGCGCCGGGTCGAAGCTGGGGCGGCCCGGCCCGTCCTGCTTCGAGGGCAGGTCGGCAGTGAAGCTCGTGGCACCGCCGGGGCCGCCGGGCGCACCCGCAAGCCGCCCGGCGCCCGCGCCGTCGAGCATCGTGCGCAGGAACTGGTCGGAGGCGGCGTGGGCCATGGCGGGTGCAGCGGTGTGGACCTCGCCCGAAAGGCTGTTCACCGCCGCCGGGATCGACGCCGCCGGCAGGTTGTAGATGCCAAACAGGGCCGATGGATCGGCGCCGTTGGCCACCGCGCCGTCAATGGCCGAGGCGGCGGCAAGGGCATTGGCTGGGCGACCGACTCCGAGGCGCGGGCGCGTCGGCGCAGGCACGGCCCCGGGCACGACAAGAGCGACGGGAGCGATGATCGGTGCCAGCGGCATCGGCGTCAGCGTCAGCAGCACGTTGTTGCCGGTGTAGCTCACCGCCGTGGAGACGCCGTCGCCGAAGGTTCCAGTGGTGTCGACCGGGCTGAAGCTTGTGCCGCCGAGCCCGCCCGCCGCCGAGAGCAGCGTGTAGGCGCTGTTGAAGCTGTAGGAGCCGCCGAGCGGCACCAGCCGCAGCGTACCCGCCAGCGAGGCCGTGCCAGTGACGTTGACCCGGTCGGCCAGCGGCCCCTGGACCTCGGCGATATAGGTCGAGCCCGCCCCCATCACGAGGTTGCCATTGACGGTCAGCGTTCCCGGCGAATTGCCCGGCGCCAGCGTGCCGTTCACGGTGAGCGAAGGCAGGGTGCCGGTTCCGCCGACCGCGCCACCGGCCGCGACCGTCACACCCGAGGACGCCGCGATCGAGCCGTTGACCACGAGCGTGCCGGCATCGACAAAGGTGGCGCCCGTATAGCTGCTAATGCCGGTCAGCGTCGTCCTGCCCGTGCCGGCCTGGCGCAATGTGCCGGAACCCGAGACGGCACCGCCAAAACTAAAAGCGTCTGACCGGTTGAAGACCAGCGCCCCGCCATTGGCGACGTCGCCGGTGATCGAGCCGCTTGTGCCGCCGGCGCCGATCTGAAGCGTCCCTCCCAGGATCGTCGTGCCGCCGGTGTAGCTGTTGGCACCGGCAAGGATCTGCGTACCCGCGCCGGTCTTGGTCAGCGCCAGCGTCGCTCCGGTCTCGCCGGGCCCGTCGTCGGCGATGCTCCCGGCAAAACTCGCTGTGCCTGACGAGAGCGCAAGGGTAAGGTATCCAGCCTGAGTATCATGGCCGTTGACGACCAGCCCGCTCCCGGTGAGCGAGCGAACGGTCACGGCATGGCCATCCGCCATCAGGGCAGCGTTCGGCGCCAGCATAACTTCGGAGTTCGGAGAGAATGCGCCGTTGGCCGCTGCTGCCAGCGTCACGCCGCCGCCAACCGCGGTCGGGCCGCTGTAGCTGTTGCTGCCGCTGAGATCTACCCGGCCGATGTCGGCGCTGGAGTTGAGCAGCGAGAGCACTCCGCCGGCCCCGTTGCCATCTGTGATGTTGCCGGTCAGCGTGACGACCTGACCGTTCACGTCGATGGCACCACCGCTCGTGTCGACTGCAATGGCGGAGGCGAAGGTGTTGGTGAAACCCGTTCCCGCCTGGAAAGTGCCGCCGGCAAGCGTCAGCGGGCCAGCGCCGATAGCGGATACGCTGCCGGCCCGCAACGTGCCTCCGCCGATCGTGGTGCCTCCGGAATAGGTGTTGACGCCTGTGAGGATCAGAGTGCCGGGACCAACCTTGGTCAGGCTGGTCCCGGCCCCATCGATGATGGTCGAGCCGATCGTCGTGAAGACGCCGGATGCCGTGTTGATCGTGCCGCCTGCGGCGACCCCGAGGCCAAGCACGCCGCCGTTCAGGATGTAGCCGTCGCTGTTGAACTGCAGCGTGTCGAAACGTTGCGTGCCGGACACCGTAACCGTGCCGGCTGTACCCTGGAACACGCCGACCGAGTTCAACCACGGGGCATTGAAGCCCACTTCGCCCGGCGCCACCGCCCAGTTGGTGTTGCCGCCGTTCCAGGTTCCCGTGCCGCCATTGACGGTGCCGTTGCCGGCCTGGTCTGCGCCGTCCCAGAACTGCAGAGTCTGGCCGGCTCCGATCACAGCAAGATTGACCTGCGGCGGCACGCCGGCAGGCATGCTGTAGACCGTGCCGGTCGCTCCGGGAACGGTGGGAGCGGTGAGCGCAAGCGCGCTGAAGCCGCCGCTGATCGTGCCACCGCCGGTGACGTCGAACAGGCGATAATAGCCTGCCGAGGCAGCCGTGGCTGTCAGGGTGCCGCCCAATGTGAGGTTGCCGGCCGCACCGATGCCGTTGACGACGATGCGGTCGTTGGTCAAACCGCCTGCGACGCCTGCGGTGCCAAGCTCAAACACGGTATTCGAGCCGGCACTGAGCGCCAGCGATCCGACGGTGAGGGTGCCCGGGCTGTTGCCGGCCGACAGCGTCCCGCCGGCATTGACCGTGACCGCGCCGCCGATCGTGCCGATGCCTGAGAGCGTGCCGCCATTGACCGTGAGAGCGCCGCCAAGCGAACCATCGACCCGGAGCTCGCCTGCGGCAACCGTGGTCGAGCCTGCGAAAGCCGAACTGTTGCCGCTCAGAGTTGTCCGACCACCGCCGTTCTGCGCGATCGTGCCGATGCCGGTGATCGCACCGGCATAGGCCAGGCTGCTGCTGTTGAAGACGAGCGCGGCGTTGTTGAGGATGTTGCCGGTGCCGAGCGAGCCATTGGCGCCGCCATTGCCGATCTGCAGCGTGCCGCCGGAGAGGGTGAGCGGGCCGGCCACGGTATTGCCAGTTCCGGTCAGAATGAGCGTGCCCGCGCCGATCTTCGCGTAGGTGAAGGGTCCGCCGGGGTCGGAGATGTTTCCCGAAATCGTCGCCGTTCCCGCCGCGACCTGATACTGCAGGCCGCTTCCAGACAGCAGCGTGTTTGCCGACATAGTCACGCCGTTGGCGAGGTCGAGGACGCTGGCCCCGGTCGCGCCAACGCGTTGGAACCCGGCGGCGGCCGTGGTTGCGAGACTTAAGGTGCCCTGGTTGAGCAGGAAACCGTTTGTGACGCCGGCGTTGTTGCCTCCCAGCGTCAGCGCGCCGGTTCCGTTCTTGGAGATCGCGCCGGCGCCGGTGAAATTGCCGTTCGCCGTCAGCGTGGTGGCCGCGGCGACATCGATCGTCGCAGTGGCGTTCATCGTCACATTGCGAGTCGTCGTGAAGCTTGCGGTAGTTGCCAGAGTTCCGCCATTGAATGTCACGGCCCCAGCTGTAGTGCCGAGATTGTTGTCGGCGGAAATCGAGAGTCTGCCGCTATTGATTGTCGTGCCGCCGGTATAGGTGTTGACGCCAGATAGCGTCAGCGCCCCGGTCCCGGTCTTGGTCAAGCCGCCTGAGCCCGAGATGACGCCGCTGAGCGTCGCGGTCGCGTCCAGCACACTGATCGCGCTGGAGCTAGCCAGCGAGACGTTGTTGGCGATGCCGCGCGTACCGTTGGTCGCCAGCTCGCCGCCATTCAGCGTCACCAAACCGGCGCCAAAGGCTGAATCGTTGCCCGCGATGATCGAGCCGGCAGTGATCGTCGTCCCGCCGCTATAGCTGTTGATGCCCGACAGCGTCAGCGCCCCCGCCCCGGTCTTGGTCAAGGCGCCGTCGGCCCCGCTGATGACGCCACTGACCTCGGTCGACAGGCCATTGCCGCCGACCGTCAGATGCACGCTGCCAAGCTGGTAGGCGCCAGCCCCCTCGATCGAGCCGGCCGAGACCTGGCCGTCCTCGAGCGGCCCGGTGCCGAGGAAGGCGGTGATAACGCCAGCCGTGGTGATCAGCCGTGCGTTGCCCGCCGTGCTTTTGTCGTAGAAACCCAGGTCGCCATAGTTGATGATCGTGGCGTTGCCAGCCGTGCTGCTTTCTTTGAAAGTCAGGCCGCCCTCGGAATAATTCGTGATCGCGGCATTCCCGGCCGTGCTGGTGCGGTTAAAATCCAGCACGCCCTTATTCGTGATCGTGGCGTTGCCAGCCGTGCTGGCGTTGTTGAAATCCCAGAAACTATTATTCGAGATCGTGGCGTTGCCAGCCGTGCTGGCGTCGTTGAAACCCAGGGCGCCATTATTCGCGATCGTTGCGTTTCCAGCCGTGCTGGCGTTGTAGAAATCCAGGCCGCCATTATTCGCGATCGTAGCGTTTCCAGCCGTGCTGGTGTCGTTGAAATTCAGAACGCTATCATTCGTGAGCGTGGCGTTTCCGGCCGTGCTGCTGATGAGGAAAGCCAGAGTTCCTGAATTGTTCAGCGTCGGGATTTGGCCGGAATTATTGACAATACCGGCACCAATGAAGCCCAGACTTCCCACCATACCGAAATTATAGGCGGAGGCGCCAGCCGCGAATGTGAAGCCGCCGAGGGTCTGGTTGACCGTGGTGACGGCTGTCGCGCCAAACGCCCCGAAGGTTGCCGTGCCGCTCGGAACGACGCCGCCGATCCAGTTCGAAGCCGTGCCGAAGTCGCCCGTCACACCCAGCCAGGTCGCATCCTGGGCGAAGGCCGGAGATCGGGCGGCAAAAGCCGCGGCACTGACGCCGAGCAGTAGCGCGAGACGCGAAGGGGCAGTCGTCTTGCGGTACGGCATGGGAGACGCAAGCCTTCGTCATTGGATCACGGCATCGTCGCAGCGATCGTAACTCGATGACCTAGCGCAGTCCCTGTCAAGCGCACCCGCGCTGATGCGGATCAGTCTCTGCATTTGTTACGCGGACACCACATGCCGGCTGCGCCGCGGCCTGCGATCTAGCGGTCTGCCGCCCGACGAACGCTTTCGCTGCGCTGCCTGCAGCCTCACCGATGCGATGGGAACGGACGTCGCGCTCTCAACCGCCAGGCGAGCAGCCGGGAACCGGACGTTGCCAAGGCGGGGGTCGGTCGATTTTGCCCCTTCGATCTCGGTCCGGAAGCAGACGTTCGATGAAGCGTTACCACACGATAACCCCCTGGCCAGCGCCGCCTTTTCGGCGCCCCTGAAAACCGTCTCGCTGCCCTGCTGCCCGTTACAGCCGTGACGCTGGTCAACGGCTCCGGCAATGACGGGGCGGCTCTGGTGCGCTTTTCGGAATCGAGTCACTGGCCGGACGGATCGGCGCTCGCCTCGCCAGAAGTTGGGCGCTCGACGAGGGGACAACGAGTTCCAAACCGCGCATGATGACCGCCTCGCTGAAGGCGAGCCTCTGGAACGAGTTCCTGGGCAGCCCCAAGACCTCGTTCTCCTCGGCGACCGGCTTTATCCCCTTCCGCTCGGATCTTGGCGGAGCCTGGGGCGAGATCAAGGCCGGGATCGATGCGCAGATCACGAGGAACACTGTCCAGCTAACGCTTTCTGGCGTGACTTCTCCCCTCGATCTCGCGATCTGCCCAGATCTGGGCTTCCAACTCCAGGGAGGCCATCAGGTCTCGATAGTCTGCAATCATCTCGTCGCGTAACGGTGCGTCTGACCTGGTCCAGTAATCCAGCCCCACATGCGCCAGTTCGTACGCCTCGCAAAGGTCGAGAAAGGGTTCGCTTGCGGCCAGATCAAAACGGGCCCGCCAATCAGGAAAACGCAGTTTCAGACGGGCGCGCCCGCGCTCCTCGATCCGGGTCATAATGCCGACCTCGATATGTGAGGGCGGGTCGATGCACTCCTTGCCCTTCACCGATTTTGGGCTTGGCGCAGCGAACCCTCAATTGACCTTAGGGACAGCAGGGGCGAGTGTTTGGCTGACTGGCTAGCGCTCTGCGTGTCACCGCGCTGTTGCAGTAATTTCCCCATCTGTTCGAGATGGTGCTAAGCGTATTCGAAGGGCCTTGATAATGCCGACGCGTTCCAGCAGTGGCTCCTGCGTTGTTCCTGGGATCTCTGAAGACGATATTCGTGCCCAACTGGGTCGCATTTTAGCAAGTGACGACTTTAAGGTGCCCGAGCGGGTGCGCCGGTTTCTGTCCTTTGTGGTTGAAGAGACGCTCTTTGGCCGGGCAGACCGCATCAAGGCCTATTCGATCGCAGTCGAAGTCTTCGGCCGGAGGGCAGATTTCGACGTTTCGAACGATCCCGTCGTTCGCATTGAGGCGGGGCGGCTCAGGCGCGGATTGGAGCGGTATTATCTGCTTGAAGGCAGTACCGACGCGCTTGTGATCGAGATTGCCAAGGGGGGCTATGTGCCTAGCTTCCGCTGGCAATTGAACGATCAGATCGACCCTGCGCCGCTTTCGCCATCCGATCCCCCACCCGACGAACCATCCCGCCCGCAAACGGGCGATTGGCTGAGGCTACCTTGGCTTGTCGGCGCCACTTCAGCGCTCGCGATCAGCTCCTTGGTGGCCTTCCTGGCGATAGCGAATGGACCGATCCCGGCTGCGCCAGTGAGCCCGGCACGGCTGTCACTCGTCGTGAAGCCCTTCGTCAACCTCACTGAGAATGCCGAATTCGAGGTTTTCGCGGCAGGACTTGCCGACGATGTCATCTCGCAGCTCGTTCCGAACGAAGAGCTGACAATCTTTCGCAGTCAGACTTCAGCTGCCTTGGAATCTTCCGCGTCCGCCGCACAAATCGATCGCCAGCTTGGCCGGCGGCATATCCTGGAGGGCGTGATCCGTGCAGGCGACGGCAAGCTCAGGATCACAAGCCGCCTGCTGGATGGGCGAACGACTGCGATCATCTGGTCGGGCATCTATGAAGCGGACCAAAATGCTGGCAGCGGCTTCGATCTCGAGACAAACATAGCGGCGAAGATCGCTGCGGCAGTGAGCCTGCGCTTACGACCGCCGGCGAAGATTGCAATGGGCAGACGCTAAGCGGTTTGATCAATACATTGTTTGACTGGTTCATTTGTCGCTCCACCGCCATTGCCCCGCCCGGAGGACGGTTCGATCCATCTGAAGGCGAGAGCGTGGGCGGGGAAGGTGCATGTCGCGTGAAGTTCACCGCACTCTGATGTCCTGACCATCTGACGGCGCAGCGCGGATTGGCGAATCTGGGAGGACCATAATGGACGACGTGCATGAGCATGAGCGTGCCCGGGTCATTCGGATCGCGCGGGCTATGTGTCGAGCGAAACGATTGGACCCCGACCAACCCCTCGACGAGGCGATACCCGCTGTCACTGGCGCTAAGGCATTCATTGACAGCCTGACGAGCAGCGATGTTCCGACGTGGCTATTGTTTGTGAGCGAAGCAAAGAAATTTGTCGCCGCGAACCAGGACGGCACGTCACAATTGTGAGCATGTGGCGTTGAATGAAACGCGGGCGGAAAAACGGAAACACGCTCGCGGTTACAGCTTCCCGATCGGCGGGAGAAGGGAGCCGAGGGCTGGGGGCTGTACCGGCTCCCTTCGGTAGCCATCTGGGTAGGTGGCCACCACCACCATCGCGGGTCACGTCGCGACAATAGCACTGCCAAAACGAGGTAGCCGCAGCCGAGTTCCGCCGCGGCGAACGCTCATGCAACGACGGAGATCGAAATCGCTCGATCGCCCGTAGCGTCAGATCGTCCTCATCTTCAGCTAAGGCGACCAAGCTCGCGACGATGTAGGCCGGCTTCGTCCGCACTTGCTCGTCATCGGCATCGGGGACGGTCGATCGGATCTCGGACCAGGCAGCATTAAGCGCGGCTTGCGCGCGGGCCAGGTCGACGGGGTCGCTCAGCGATGAGAATGGCATGGCTCCTTCCTCCGCCATGGATACGGGCGAGAATCTATGCCTCTCGACTGGAGGCAATATATTTTGACATAAGAAAATCCCCGCCTGCGCACGCAAGCGGGGTAGTTCGCTCAAACCGAAAGGAGACCTTTGGCCAACCGCGACGCGAAGCCAAGGTTCCCCGGCCGGAATGGAAAGCCCGGCCGGCCGGAGCGCCGAGAGCGGATCACGGGCGTCCGTAACCAGACTGAACTGGGAGGCCACCATGAGTAGGACGACCGCCATCATCGCCGGCCTGACGCTCGCAGCTCTGGCGGGCGATGCAGGGGCGCAGCAGTCGCAGCAGACCTTCCGCGACAGTTCCGGGCGCGTTACAGGCCGCTCAACGACCGACAGCCAAGGCAACCAGAACTTCTACGGCCCAGATGGCAGGACGACGGGGCGCGCCTCGACCGAGAGCCAAGGGACGACGACGTTCCGCGATTCCAGAGGTCGCGTGACCGGGACCGCCACCGGCCCGCGACGCTGATCGGCCTCAGCGGAAATTGAGCTTTTTCGTTCGATAATGTGCCCGAGAGCTGACGTTGTTTGGGACAGCCAGGGGTGGAGAGCAGAAGTCCGCCACGCAGCATCGCTGGCATAAACCAGCCACCCCCAAACTTTGGCGGGCTGCCCCATAGCGAACGCTACTGATTGAAGGTCAGCAAGCAGGGTCAGGACCCATTTCCGACGGGCGCAATGCCTGCCTCGGACCGTCCAAAATTGCACCGACAGCAAATTTCAGTCGCTGCATAGGGGCGGTAGGATCGAAAACCGCAGCGTTCTTGCAACAGGTTCCTGAAATATATGGGCTCGCATTGGCACTGGACTTGCCCATGTAAACATTTTGTAGATGTCGTTGCCGTTTTCTCTGATCATTCGCACGACTCGTCACGCAGTCCCCTCATGTGATCGCCGATCACGCTCGCAGGGTGCACGCAAAGGGGGCGCAGGAATGGCTTTCGAGCATTACTGCCGGGCGCTAGCTCGAAACGTCGAACCACTGTTTCATCGGTGTATATACGCGGCGGGGCGCGAGACGTTGTTTGCACGCGGTTGCAGGTTTGGCTCGTCCACGGCTCTAGCAACTATGGTGCTTGTTGCAGCCTCGACGGTTTCGACACGCGCCCAGAACCTCAGAGATTGGACCGCCGGAGCGGGATCATCTGATTGGTTTGCGGCTGGCAATTGGAATCCCGGTAGTGTTCCGACGAACCAAAACTTCACGGTCATTGACACCACGACGCCGTTTCCGACGGTGATCTCGGGCTTGCCCGCGCACGCCTCTCAAGTGTCCGTCGGCGTGGTTGGGTTTGGGGCGCTCACAATTCAAGAGGGCGGGACATTGACCACCCTCCCGTTTGGGGGCGGGTTCATTGGCGGCGGGCTTGGCTCGAATGGTACCGTGACCGTGACCGGCACCGGCTCCACGTGGTCAAATGCCCTCCTCTTTGTGGGCCGACTAGGTACAGGGGTTCTTAAAATCGAAGATGGCGGTAGGGTGATTAGTTCTTTTGGGGGCTCTGTCGGAGAGACTGCCGGCTCGACGGGTACGGCCACTGTAACTGGGCCTACATCCACCTGGGATGTCCGTGGCGTCCTCAATATCGGCGATTCGGGCACCGGCACACTCACGATCCAAAGCGGTGGGAGCGTGACCAATACTAGTGGCGTGCTGGGATCGTTTGCCGGCGCGACCGGTATGGTGACGGTGGCCGGCGCGGGCTCCAACTGGACGAATAACGGAAACGTTGTGGTCGGCAGTGCGGGGACGGGCGAGCTCATGATCGCGGACGGCGGCACTGTAACCGATCTCACCGGGGTGGTTGGCGGTTCTTCGGGCTCGCGGGGCACAGTCACGGTAACCGGCACTGGCTCCGCCTGGCGCAACAGCTTGGGGGTGAACATTGGCAACTCTGGCACGGGCGCGCTCACGATTGCGAACGAAGGCGTCGTTGCCGCGCCTTCTGTAGTGGTCGCGGCGCAGACCGGATCGATTGGCACACTGAACATCGGCGCGGACCCGCTCGTCAGCACGGCGGCGGCTGCACCCGGCACCATCAACGCGCCGACCGTCGCCTTTGGTTTGGGCGCCGGTACGCTCAACTTCAATCACACGTCCTCCGAGTACGTGTTCGCGCCGGCGATCAGCGGCAATGGCACCGTCAATGTGTTC
The DNA here is from genome assembly GCF_026020075.1 of Bosea sp. NBC_00550. Classification (NCBI taxonomy): domain Bacteria; kingdom Pseudomonadati; phylum Pseudomonadota; class Alphaproteobacteria; order Hyphomicrobiales; family Alloboseaceae; genus Allobosea; species Allobosea sp. NBC_00550. The sequence goes on along the minus strand of NZ_CP102772.1, from coordinate 4,457,959 downwards.
GCCGGCACGACGATGCTCACCGGCGCCAACAGCTACACCGGACCGACGAACGTTAACGGTGGCACGTTGCGCGCGGGCGCTCTCAACACGCTCAGTCCAAATTCTCCGGTGACGGTCGCGAGCGCCGGAACGCTCGACCTCAATGGCTTCAGCCACACCATCCCGAGCGTCGCCAATGCTGGCCTAGTCAGCATGGGCACCGGCACCGCCCCCGGCACAGTCTTGACGACGCCGAGCTATACAGGAACTGGCGGCACGATAGGGCTGAACACTTTCCTCGGAACTGACGGCTCGCCTTCCGATCGCCTCGTTATCAATGGCGGCTCGGCGACCGGCAATTCGCTTCTGAGTATCGCCAATGCCGGCGGGCCCGGCGATTTGACGACAGGCAGCGGCATCCAGGTGGTCAGCGCGCTGAACGGAGGGACCACCGCTGCCGGCGCTTTCACGCTCGGCGGCCCCGTTGGGGCTGGCCCGTACGAGTATCTCCTGTTCCAGGGCGGTGTGACGCCCGGCACCGAGAATGACTGGTTCCTGCGAAGCCAGCTTTTCCCGACGCCCCCCGGTGTGACGCCCCCGGTCGGCCCGACGCCACCAGGCGTGACACCACCCGGCGTGCTTCCCCCCGGCGTAACGGCTCCTGGCACTCCCGTCCCTCTTTTCCGCCCCGAGGCGGCGCTCTACACGCTGTTGCCGGGGGTGGCGCGCCAGCTTGGTCTGGCGACGCTCGGGACCTTTCACGAGCGCCAGGGCGATCAAGCCATGTTGCTCGGCTCGGGCGCGCTTCCGGGCGCCTGGGGCCGTGTCTTCGGCCGCCATGCCGAGGAGAGTCGCTCAGGCCCGCTCTCGCCCGAGATGAAGGGCAATATCGGCGGCTTCCAGGCCGGTCAGGATCTTTTTGGCTGGGACAATAACGGCCATCGCGACCGGCTTGGGCTGTTCGTCGGCTTCGCCAGTGCGGATGTCGATGCTCGCGGTTTCGCGATCGCCCAGCAGCGAGTGCTGGTCGGCAAGCTGAAGATGGATGCAACCAGCCTCGGCGCCTACTGGACCCATATTGGTCCGTCAGGCTGGTATCTCGACGCGGTGCTGCTGACCTCCTGGTTCGATGGCGATCCGCGCTCGACCCGCGGCATCGGGATGAGCGCCGACGGAACCGGGCTCACCGGTTCGCTCGAGGCGGGCTATCCGATCCAGATCGGTGCCGGGCTGTCGCTTGAGCCGCAGGCGCAGCTGATCTGGCAATCGGTCTCGTTTGGAACGGAGCGCGATCGCTTCTCCGCGGTCCGCTTTTCGCCCGACGATGCGCTAACCGGCCGGATCGGCGCACGGCTCACCGGCGATTGGGTGATGGGCGGGATGACGCTGAAACCTTATCTCCTCGCCAATGTCTGGCGCACGTTTTCCGGCAGCGACACGACGACCTTCAATGTCACGCCGATTACAACCGGCTTCGGCTCCACCTCGCTGGAACTCGGCGGCGGCGTTGCGGCCCAGGTGACGCCGAACGTCGGCGTCTTCGCGGCGGCGAGCTACACCAGCAATCTCGGCGGCGACGATCGCCGCGGCATCAAGGGCAATCTCGGCCTGCGTGTCACCTGGTAGGCGCGGCGCCTGCCGACAACCTTGTTGGTTCCGAGCCGGGACGGGACTTCGTGAGTCTGCCAAACCGGCCGCCCTTACGTTGTCTTCAGTCATTTTACCTGCAAGCGGACCCTACGGATGCCGGCAATGGGGCCAGCTCCGGTCAGCAGACGCCGATCTTCAAATGTCTCGGTTGGGTCGATTTTGCCCCTCCGATCTCGGTCCGGAAGCTGACGTTGTGAGCGTCACGAGCCATTAACGCGGGCGCTGGAGAAGGCCGAGCTGCGCGCTCAGCAGGCGTAAATCCGCGAGCAGTTGCTTCGCGGCAGGTTGTTCAAGATGCGGCTCAAGGAAATGGCCCGGTTCGCGAGGCAACACCGACCCACCGACGCAACTCAGCCGGGCGTCTATCCGGCCATCCCCGGAGCTCTGGGCAGTCCCCCTAATCTGGCGCTGCGCAGTCGAGGATGTTATTCTCGATGGCAACATTGCATAATCGATCGCACCTTATGATTTGATTGATTGCATGCCTGCAATCCAAATCGGGGCCGGCGGATCAAGAAGCGAGGCCGGTGCACCATCTTGATGACCTTCGCGAGTTTCGGAACGATCCTCTGGGTGACGATGAGAGGTGTGATGTGACGAAGGCCACAAAGCAGCAGCCCCAGACCGAGACGCCCCCGATCAAGAGCAAGGGTGCCGAGCCAAAGACTGCGGGCCGGCTCAGGCGCATTGGCGGATCGTCATCGGACGACTGGAACAACATCCTCGCCAATCAGGCGTTCGGTTCCATATGGCTCGCCGGCTCCGATGAGGACCAGGTGGGCAAGCAGTTCAAGTCCACCGCCGCTTATTTGACCGCCTTCCAGGCGAAGGACGAGCTCGAGGCGATGATGGGAACCCAGCTGTTCGCTGCCCACAACGCCGCGATGGAGTGCTACCGCCGGGCGATGATTATCGACCAGACATTCGCTGGCCGGTCCGAGAACCTCTCCCAGGCGAACAAGCTCTCGCGCACCTACGCCACTCTGATCGAGGCCCTGAACCGGCATCGCGGCAAGGGCGGCCAGCAGAAGGTCACGGTCGAGCATGTCCACGTCCACGAGGGCGGACAGGCCGCAATCGGCGCCTTCGCCACCCCAGGGGGTGGGGCAGCGATCAAATCAGAGGATCAACCCCATGGAACCAGCGCAACTGCGTCTCAGCCCCCGCTGCTGTGCTCGGACCCGATCGGCAACGTCCTGCCAATCCCCGGCCATGCCGAACGGGAGATGTCGCCTGCACGGGGGCAAGAGCCCCGGCGCGCCGAAAGGTAATCAGAACAGGTTCAAGCACGGTCGGTTCAAGGCAGAGGCGATCGAGCGGCGACGTATGGTCTCGGCGCTCGTGCGGAGGATGCGGGAGACGGCGGAGAGGGTCTAACGAGCCGACAGCAGAACGCCACCGCGGGGCTGGGCTGGGGGGCTTTGCAAGCGGTGGCGTTCCTGCCGCATCTGATCGGCGAACCAAGGCTACTTCGATCGGCGAGGAGAATCCACGTTCTGTGGACGGTACGTCATCGGAGCCGGAATTTGCACAGATAGGCCGGACTTTCTGAGATCTGCGAAAGCTTGGCTTTACGCAGTCCGGGGCCTCATCGCGCATCGCTTCAAAAGCGATCCGTTGCCTACAGCCGGCCTTGTATTCCCCCGGTGGCACAGGGTGAGGGCTCGCGTCATGGTGGCTGGCCTACTCGTCATTGCGTTCCTGGCCGGTTACCTGACCGGCTTTTCGGCGGCCGAACGGCTTTGGAAGCGCTGCGCCTTCGAAGCACTGGACCTTGTCGCCAACCGGGTTGCCAAACTGCGCGGAGATCCGTCTCGGCGACGCGAATAGCGACTTCGCCCGCCTCCCCCTCCTGTCCGAAGGTATGGCCATCATGGCCACACCCTTCGGTCGCGCCGGGGAATTGCTCCAGCAACTAGATGGGCGCGGGGCTCACTGGAGTAAAAGTGGGTTCGTCCCCATTTGCTCCTATCCCCACCGCGACCGTCGAGTTGCTGGAGCAATTCCCCGGCGCGCCTGACTGCGCGGGCTCGGATGCGGGTCGCCATCCCTCAGGAACCGAGTACTCCATTGGTAAGGGAGTGTGCGGAGCATGCAGCGAGTGCCTGCTCGAAGGGCCTGTGCCGTGCGTTTCCGGGAGTGCGGGCCGGTGGGTGAGAGGACCGCAAATCCTTGCACCTCTCCGTGAGGACCGCGAACGCCACCCCGTGGCAGGGGCGAGCAACCTTTTGGCGGAGAATAACAACTGGCGAACGCAGCGGCAGCTTATTTAACTGTTACCAATCGTCCCAAAGCCCGGTGAGCTCATTATGGCCATGACCTCGTTTCCCCGCCCTTTCCTTTGCGCTCTTATGGCGCTGGCGTTCTCAACAACACCGGGCATTGGTCAGGAAAAGACTGCGTATGTCTGCGCTGATGATCAGGCGACAGGTTTTGATTTTAAGAACGGACCTAATCAGGTAAGTTTTGCCCCGTCCAAATTCACCATTGTTATGGATTGGCCAACGTTAAAATTTAAGAATCAAATTGCTGAATTAACATATACCTGTTCTATACCACTTGAGTTTTCCCTACCGGACTTGGTTCAATGCGTTGGGATGTCCAATTTTATCACTTTCAATTCGAAGACATTGAAATATTACAGAGCGCGGATGTTTGGAGAAATCGGCGGGGCGACTGAAAAAAACCCGGTTCCTGATCAGGTGTACTTGGCGCGAGGCACCTGCCAGAAATTTTAAGTGCCCTGCCCGCTGCTAAATGGGCAAGGGCCTCCGGATGGGGCCCTTGGCCATCGGGACTGAACCCTCTGCGAATGGGCATGGCTGAGAGGAACCAGACAAATGACGGCATTGCTTAGGAAACTGCTGGCGTGCGCGCTGGTTGCTGGGGCTTCGCCGACCTACGCCGCCTCGTTCGAATGTCTCGAAAACAACCGGGCAGACTGCGATATGCGGGCCTCTGGGGCCATCCATTGCACCGACGAGCGCGACAATCCAACGCTCCGCTACATCAAGAGCCGTCTGGTGATCACCGAGGCAACGCTCGTTACTTGCTTATCCGAATGCCTGCCCCCGTTGCCCGTCACGACGGTCGAGGACGGCGCGAACAAGAGGACGAACGTGTTCGGCGCCAAAACCGGCATCGGTGCGCTTACAGTCGTCATTGACCACGCCACTGGCGAGTTCATCGAAACCATAATCGCACTCGGCAGCCACACGACCACCAAGATAGGCCGCTGCGTCAGAAAATGACTGCATCAGAAGTTATGCCGGCGCGCGATAGGAAGATGACGAGGTAGCAGGGCAGCTAGACTGCAAGACATCAATCTATCAGGGCAGCATGCGTGCCGGTGCGCTGGACGTGCTTCTCGTCGCCATTCCAGCGGAACAGGTATTCGCTGTCGCCGCGATATTTGGGGTTGTCGAGAATGTAGCGAACCGTGGCCGGCCACCACCGGCCGCCGCGCGACGTTGCGATGCCGTCCCCGTTCAAGGCGCTGGCGATGGCCTGCAGCGTGGCGCCTTCCTTCCGCATGGCGAAGATCCGGCGCACAGTCACCGCGCTCTCGGCATCAGGCGCAAGCCCGCCCTCCCGGTCGGTGACATAGCCCAGCGGCACCGCCCCGCAGGCATACCCTCCCCGCGTCGCCTTTTCCTGCCGGCCAAGGAACGTCCTCTCCGTGATGACCTGGCGCTCCTGCTCGGCCATGCCGGCCAGGATGGCGGTTTGAAGTCTCCCGCCTCTCCCGCTTCTTGATTTCAAGCCGGCGGGCTACGCCAAATCCTAAGACGGCGCGCAAACGCCTCGAATCGTGGACGTACCGTCCTACGCGGGCTTGGGCTCCGCTTCGTGATCGGATCATCTGACCCGAGAGTTCGCCCTTGAAGGCACGGATGGGTTCGTGGGCTTCGTGAATGTTCTGCGCCACGCCGTAAATCGGTTGCCCGTGGAGGCGCGACTTGGCAGGGCTCGCCAGCGACCGACCTCCGGACGGCAGAAACACGACGAGCGAGACAGGCCCAGAAACCGGCTGTTGGGGTAAATGTTGGGGTAAGACGGGCCGCCAGAATTAAAGCTGTGCGATTACAAAGACTTAGACATAAAATATGGCGTCCCGGAAGGGATTCGAACCCCTGACCTACGGTTTAGGAAACCGTTGCTCTATCCTGCTGAGCTACCGGGACGCACAAAACGTCGTGTAGCATAATCGCGATGCGGGTGAAGTCCCTTCTTGCAACTGTCATGATCGCGGTCTTGCCCGGCGCGCCGGTGCAGGCGGCGCCCGCCTGCGCCGAACCCAGGGCCGAGACGACAGCAGCGCGGCTGACCGGCATCAACGCCGCCGGTGACCCGGTCCTGAGCGATGGCCGCGTCCTGCGGCTGGTCGGGCTGGCGCCGCGCCAGGACCTCGACGAAGCCGCGCGCTTCCGCGCCGGGCTCCAGCCCTTCCTCGATCGGGCCCTTGATCTCGCCGTCCTGGGCGAGCCGGACCGCTGGGGGCGCTGGCCCGCGAAGCTCTTCATCCCGCCCGAGGGGGCTGCTCGCGAGCCGCTGGAGCTTTCCACCGCCCTGCAACGCAGCGGCGCGGCCCTGCCCTTACCCGAGCCGGCCACAGCCTCCTGCAAGGGCGCGCCTGCTCCCATTCAGAAAACGGTAACATCTGCCCTCCAACCTTCGCAGCTCGTGGCCGTCGACGGTCATGATCTCGCCGCCGTGAAGGCGCAGGAGGGGCGTTACGTCATGCTGGAAGGTCGGATCGCCTCCGTCGGCGAGCGCTCCCAGCGGACCTATCTGAATTTGTCCCGCCGTCCCGGGGAGGCTGCCTCGATCGTCGTCTCGCGCGCGCTTTGGCGTGAATTGAAGGCTGCCGGCTGGACCGCGGGCAGCCTGGGCGGTAAACGCCTGCGAGCCTATGGCGTCATGTCCGGGCGCGACGGCCTCCTGCTGGAGGCGACATCGCGGGCAGCGCTGGAACTGATCGACTGAGGATATGCTGGAGCCCTGGCGGACATCGCTTTCGCGGCATTCGAAGCGGCTGGCGGCCATCGTGCTGCCGGGCCTGCTGCTCGTCGGCTGCCTCGGCGACCAGAGCGCGCTGCTGCCGACGCCCTCGGGCGACGACATCGCCCCGCGCATCAACACCGTCCAGCGCGCCTCGGATCAGGAGCATCAACGGCTGCTGACGGCCTTCGGCGGCGAATACCGCGCGCCCAAGGCCCGCGCCGCGCTCGACGAGGTGGTGCAGCGGCTGGCCAAGGCCGGCGAGGGCCAGATCGGCCATTACGAGATCACCATCCTGAACTCGCCGGTGGTCAACGCCTTCGCCCTGCCCAATGGCCGGCTCTACGTGACGCGCGGCCTGCTCGCGCTTGCCAACGACACCTCCGAGATCGCCTCGGTGCTGGCCCATGAGATCGCCCACGTCACCGCCCAGCACGCCGTCGAGCGCGCCGAGAAGGAGGCCGAATCGGCGCTGGTGAGCCAGGTCGTCTCGCAGGTGCTGAAAGACCCCTCGCGGGGCGCCGCCGTGCGGGCGGGTTCGAAGCTCTCGCTCGCCCGCTTCTCGCGCCAGCAGGAATTGACCGCCGACCAGATCAGCGTGCGCAATATCTCGCGCGCAGGCTACGACCCGTACGGCGCCGGCCGCTTCCTGGCGACCCTCGGGCGCAACACCGCCTTCCGCAACAGCGGGCAGAACCAGAGCGCCGAGGACAAGCGGCTCGACATCCTCTCCAGCCACCCGCAGACGCCCGAGCGCATCGCCGCGGTGACGGCCGCCGCAAGGCAGATCGGCGCGCCCGGCATCGGCGAGCGCGACGCCAATCGCTGGCTCAACGCCATCGAGGGGCTGGCCTATGGCGACGACCCGCGCGACGGGGTGGTGCGCGGCCGGCGGTATCTGAACAGCACGCTGCGCATCGGCTTCACCGCGCCCGAGGGCTTCAGCCTGGAGGCCGCGCAGGACATGGTCATCGGCGTCAGCGCCAGCGGCTCCCAGGCCTTGCGCTTCGACTCCGTGACCCTGAAGAGCGGCCAGACGCTTGAATCCTATGTCGCGGCAGGCTGGATCGAGGGCGTCGAGACGACCGGGATCGAGAAGGTCGATATCGGCGGGCAGCCGGCGGTCATCGCCTATGGCAAGGGCACGGACTGGATGTTCCGCCTTGCCGCCGTGCAGGTCGGCGAGCGCGTCTATCGCTTCATCCTCGCCGCGCGCGGCGCCAGCGACCCCGAGCGGCCGATGCGCAGCATCGCCGAGAGCTTCCGAACGTTGAGCCCGGCGGAAGCCCAGGCCATCCGGCCGATGCAGATCCGGCTGGTCGCGGCCGAAGCCGGCGACACCGTCGCCAGCATGGCCGAGCGCATGCCCGAGCAGGATCGCCCGAGCGAGCTCTTCCAGCTTCTGAACGGGATCGAGCGCAACGCCGCGCTGACGCCGGGCCAGCGCTACAAGGTCGTCGCCGAATAGCCCTGCGCCTTCACAAGGCTGCGAGCCCGGGCGCCTGCCTCCTGCGCTCGGCGAATACGTCGCTATGATCGCCGCTATAACCCACGGGGAGGCAGGAATGGCGCTCGATCGCAGGATCGTCGAACTCTACGACGAATACACACACAAACCGCTCGACCGGCGCGTCTTCATGAACCGGCTGCTCGCCATCGCCGGCACCACTGCCGCAGCGGAAGCGGCACTGGCCCTGCTCGAACCCAATTATGCAAGGGCGCAGCAGATCGCGCCGGACGATGCCCGGATCGCGACGTCGCGGGTCGACACCACCGTCGACGGCGTCGCGCTGAAGGGCTATCTCGCCACGCCGAAGGCGGAGGCCAAGCGCGGCGGCGTCCTCATCATCCACGAGAATCGCGGCCTCAATCCGCATATCGAGGACATCACCCGGCGCATGGCGCTGGAGGGCTTCACGGCGCTCGGCCTGGACTTCCTGACCCCGCTGGGCGGCACGCCTGCTGATCCAGACGCCGCCCGCGCGCTGTTCCCGCAGCTTTCCAACGACGCCGTCGTCGGACAGGGGCGCGCGGCCCTCAAATACCTGGCCTCCCGGCCGGACGCGAACGGCAAGGTCGGCGCGGTCGGCTTCTGCTGGGGCGGCAGCGCGGTCAACAATCTCGCGGTCGCGGCGCCCGAGCTCGCCGCCGGCGTCGTCTTCTATGGCGGCCCGCCCGATCTCGCCAAGGTGCCGCAGATCAAGGCCCGCCTCCTGATCCAGCAGGCTTCGCGCGATACGCGCCTCGTCCAGATGCTGCCCGATTACGAGAAGGCGCTGAAGGCGGCCGGCATCCAGTACGAGGCGATCATCTACCCCGATGTCGACCACGCCTTCATGAACGACACCAGCGCCGAGCGCTACAACGCCGCCACCGCCAAGCAGGCCTGGGCGCGGACGATCGCCTTCCTCAAGGCGGGAACGGGCACCGCCTGAGTCCTGTTCATCGCGCGGGGTACCAAGTCGTCATCCCGGGCTTGACCCGGGATCCATGCCGGAGCGCCTCCGATCAGGGTTCAGGCATGGATCCCGGCTCTTCGCTTCGCTCCGGCCGGGATGACTCGCGTTTCCGGGAAAATCCCGGAGCGGTCCGGACAACAAAAAACCCGGCGGTCGCCCGCCGGGTTTCTGAATTCCGGATGGAAGCAGCCGTTCAGGCGGCCTCTTCCTGCAGGTCGTCGTTGTCGCCTTCCAACTCCGCCTCGGCGTCGGCCGCCTCGTTCTTGCCGGCGCGGCGCGGCGACTTGGCGAGCTGACCCTCGATCTTCTTGAGGGCTTCTGTCTCGGTGACGTCGTCGACGACCGCAATCTCGCGGGTCATGCGGTCGAGCGCGGCTTCATAGAGCTGGCGCTCCGAATAGGACTGCTCGGGCTGCGCCTCGGAACGATAGAGATCGCGCACGACCTCGGCGATGGCGACGAGATCGCCCGAGTTGATCTTCGCTTCGTATTCCTGGGCGCGGCGCGACCACATGGTCCGCTTGACGCGGGCGCGGCCGGTGAGCGTGGTCAGCGCCTTGGTGACGGCTTCGGCATCGGCGAGCTTGCGCAGGCCGACGCTGGCGGCCTTGGCGGTCGGGACGCGCAACGTCATCTTGTCCTTGGAGAAGCTGACCACGAAGAGCTCAAGCTTGAAACCTGCGACTTCCTGTTCCTCGATCGCCGTGATCTGACCGACGCCGTGGGACGGGTAGACGACATACTCGCCCGTCTTGAAACCCTGGCGCACAACAGCTTTCTTCGCAGTGGACATGCCGTTACGACTCCTGACCGGCCCGCTCGACGCGAGCACGCGATGACACGTCTTCATCCGGTCGGACGAAGACTTTCCGCCTGATGCGACGCTTGAAAGGCACCGCTTCACGCTCCCTCAGTCGACTGTTTCATTTCCTCCAGGACGAGAACGACGATCGAGGCCCGGCGGTTGAACCGGCTGTCTCTGACGCTCTGATCGTTGGGGGCACCCCTTTTGTGGGAATCTCGCAGGGGCATGCGGAACGAAATCGACTGGGGCTAGCTTGTAGCATAAAAAACACGCCGAATCAAAGGTAAACGCCGGAAGGCGTTCCCCTGTGACGGCATGGCGCGGTCTTGGTTAATGCAGCGCTGGGCTCTCGAGGGGGCGAAAATCAGTCGCCTTCGCCGGGCTCCGGTGAGAACATCTCAAGCTTGCCGGGCACGCCGTCGAACTCTTTCGCGTCGGCCGGCGCCTCTTTCTTCTGGGTCAGGTTCGGCCAGCTTCCGGCATATTTGCCGTTGAGCTGGAGCCAGCTTTCCAGGCCGGGCTCGGTGTCGGGCTTGATCGCCTCGGCGGGGCATTCCGGCTCGCAGACGCCGCAATCGATGCACTCGTCGGGATGGATGACGAGCATGTTTTCGCCTTCATAGAAGCAGTCGACCGGGCACACCTCGACGCAATCCATGTACTTGCACTTGATGCAGTTCTCGGTGACCACATAGGTCATGATCGATCGGCCCTTCCAACGCTTCTAAACAGCCCCATAAACCCCTGCCCGGCGCAGGTTTCAAGGCTGTTTTCGTGATCTTCGGCAGAACGTTTTTTCATTCCTCTGGCGCTCAGGAGAATGTTTTCATCGCTTGCCCGCTCGCGGCATCTGCCGACGACAAGCCGCGATCTAGTCTCCGCCTTCCGCCTCCGCAAGCGGCGCATCGCCGCTGCCGCCGTCGAGCCGCTCATAGAGCTGTCGCGCCGTTTCGAAGGGACCGCGCCGCTCGGCGAAGGCGAGCACGCGCACGACCATGGTCGCGTGCGGCAAGGCCAGCGTCAGCACCGCTCCGACCCTGATCCCCTGCGCGGGATTTTCGGCGCGGCGTCCCTCGATCCGGACATGCCCGTCCTCTACCAGACGCACGGCGGACGGACGGGTTCGCGCGAACCGCGCGAACCAGAGCCATTTGTCGAGGCGTTGACGATGCTCCTGCAAGCGGTCCGCGCCTCCCGGGATCGTTCAGTTCTTGCCGCCTTCGAGCTGCGCCTTGAGTGCGGCGAGCTTGGCGAAGGGTGAATCCGGATCCGGCTCGCGATTGGCCGGCCGCGGACGCGGCGCCTGCTGGAAGCGTTCGCCGCCGCCGCCGCCGCGTTCCTCGCGCCGCGGGCCGCCGGGGCGGCCGTCGCGCTTGAAGTCGGGCCGCGGACCGCGCCCGCCCTCGGGGCGCCCCTGCCGTGGCGGCTGCTCGTCGCGGCGTGGCCGCTCCTGGCGTTGCGAGCGCTCCTGCCGCTGCGGCGCCTCGCCTTCGCTGCGCGCTGCCGCGGCAGGCTGCTGCTGTCCGGGGCGTTGATCGCGACGCTGACCACCCGGCTGCTGGCCTTCGCGCTGGGGACGCTCGCCGCGGCGCTGATCGCCGTCGCGGCGGCCGCGCGGAGCATGCTCCGGCCGGCGCCCGCCCTGATGGCGGTGCGGACGCCAGACCTCGATGAGCTCGGGCTCGGCCGGGGTCGCGGCTTCCGCGGCAGGCGCCTCGGCTGTTGCCGCCTCGACGACCTCTGGGGTCTCGGTCGTCTCGGCGGTCTCGGCCTCGGTCGGCAGAGCCACCAGCGCATCGGCCGGAACCGGCTCGCGAGCCTGATCCAGCTCGCTTTCGGTGAGAACAGGCGTGTCCGCCGTCTCGACCGCCGGCGCTTCGGCGACGGGTGCCTCACTCTCCGCCGACGCATCCTCGTTCAGCGCCATGGCGGGCTCGGCTGGCGCTTCGGCCTCTACCGGAGCCTCAATCGTTTCGGTGCCCGCCGTTTCGCTCTCAGCCTGTGCCGTTTCGGGCTCGGCCTGTGCAGCCTCATCGGCGGCAGTGGCGTCATCCGCCTTGGCCACAACGGGTTTTGCCGGCTCGGTCGCTGCCGGCGGCGGCGCCAATGGCACAGTGATCGCCGGGCCGGGGCGCTTGACCGAGACATAGCCGAGCGAGCGCAGGATCGAGGCGAAGTCCTCGCCCGCGCAGCCGACGAGCGATGTCATCGCGCCGGTGGCGACGAAGCCGTCCTGATCTGCGGTGCCGGCCGGCGGCGTGCCCTGGGTCGCACCGGGCCGATAGGCGATCGCAGGCCGGATGAGATCGGCGAGGCGTTCGAGGATGTCGACGCGCACCGCGCGCTCGCCGCAGACGCGGTAGCCCGCCGCGCGGTAGAGCCCCTTCGGCACGGCCTTGTCGACCGGGAAGGAGGTGCGGCCGGACGCCGCGAGATGGGCGATGTCGTCGAGCCCGGCCGTCTCCGGCCCGCCATGCTTGAGCGCCCAGAGCTGGGCGGCGAGCGCGCGGGGCGCCGGCTTCAGCAGCGCCGGCATGTAGATGTGGAAAGCGCCGAAGCGGATGCCGAGCTGGCGCAGCGCGGCGCGGCCCTCCTGGTCGAGCGCCTTCATCTCCTCGCCGACCTTGGCGCGTTCGAGCACGCCCAGCGCCTCGGCGGCCTGATAGGCGATGCCGCGCGCGATCCCGGTAGCGTTTTCCGCCGCTTCCAGAATCTGCAGCGCGCCGAGAAGGCGGGTGACATGATTCTTCAGCCAGAGATTGAGGCGGGCCTCGATCTGCTCGCGCGCCGCACCGCTCAGATGCTCCTCGACGAGCAGGCGCAGGCGCGGCTCGAGAACCTTCTCGCCGGCCGTCAGGCGCGCCACCGGCTCGCCGACCCAGCGCACCAGCCCGTCATGCGACAGCACGAAGGCATCGTCGCCCGCCAGCACGACGCGCGCCGCCCGGGCTTCGATCTCGGCGCCAAGCGCCTTCATCGCCGCCAGGTTCAGGGCCTTGACCTCGGCCCCTCCAGCCTTCGGGTCCGCCGTGAAGCGAAAACCCTGCAGCATTCCAACGTGCTGGCCCTCGACGAGCACATCGCCCGTCGCAGTGACCTCAGCCTCCAACATCGCATTCTCCCGCAAGCGGCGCATCAACACGCTGGTGCGCCGATCGACAAATCGGCTGGCGAGACGCTCATGCAGAGCATCCGACAGCTTGTCCTCTACAAGACGCGCCATGCCCTGCCAATGCTCAGGATCGGGCAACCAGTCCGGACGGTTTGCAACAAAGGTCCAAGTCCGGACCTGCGCGATGCGCGCCGAGAGCGTGTCGATCTCGCCATCGGTGCGGTCGAGGGAGGCCAATTGCGCCGCATACCAGTCGGCATCGAGCCGGCCATGACGCATCAGCCGGAGATACAGCGTGGTCGCCAGATCGGCGTGCTGCATAGGCGAGATCTTGCGGTAATCGGGCAGGCTGCAGACCTCCCAGAGCCGTTCGACCGCCGCACGCCCTTGCGCCAACGCCGCGACGTCCGGGTCCTTCGCCAGGATTTCCAGCGTCGTCATGTCCTCGGCGATCAGCGCCCGCGTCAGTCCAAGCTCGGAGGGCTGGATATTCAGGGTGTCGAGCAAACCGGCGATCGAGCGCAGGTCGAGATCGGAATTGCGCCACTGCATCTGCCGGATCGGCTCGAAACGGTGATTCTCGATCGCCTCGACCAGTTCGGCATCGAAAGGCGGGCAACGCCCGCTGGTGCCGAAGGTGCCGTCGCGCAGATGCCGCCCGGCGCGCCCGGCGATCTGGCCGAACTCGGCCGGGTTTAGCTTGCGGAAATGATGGCCGTCGAATTTCTTGTCGGCCGCGAAGGCGATATGGTTGACGTCGAGGTTGAGCCCCATGCCGATCGCATCGGTCGCGACGAGATAATCGACGTCGCCGGACTGGTATATCTCGACCTGCGCGTTGCGGGTGCGCGGGCTGAGCGCGCCGAGCACCACGGCCGCCCCGCCCTTCTGCCGGCGAATCAATTCGGCGATGGCGTAGACCTCCTCCACCGAGAAGGCGACGATGGCCGAGCGCGGCGGCAGCCGCGTGATCTTGCGGTCGCCCGCGAAGGTCAGGTTCGAGAGGCGCGGGCGCGACACCACATTGACGCCGGGGATCAGCTGCTCGACCAGCGGGCGCATGGTGCCGGCGCCGATCAGCATGGTCTCGGCCCGGCCGCGCCGGTTGAGCAGCCGGTCGGTGAAGACATGGCCGCGGTCGAGATCGGAGGCGAGCTGGATCTCGTCGATCGCGACGAAATCGACCGCGAGGTCGCGCGGCATTGCCTCGACCGTGCAGACCCAGAAGCGCGGCCGCTCCGGCTTGATCTTCTCCTCGCCGGTGACGAGCGCGACCGCATCGGGGCCGACCTTCTCGACGGTGCGCTGGTAGACCTCGCGCGCCAGCAGGCGCAGCGGCAGGCCGATCATCCCCGTCGGATGGGCGACCATGCGCTCGATGGCGAGATGGGTCTTGCCGGTATTGGTGGGGCCCAGCACCGCCGTGACGCCATGGGCGCGGGCAGCGGGCGGCAGCGAACGGAAAGGAAGCAAGGCGATGGAGCCGATCATCTCGCCCGCCCATGCGGGCGGGAGCGTGAACTTGAATCAGGAACGAGTCCGGAACGAAGCGGGGCCGAATCGGTGACTCCGGCAGAATCGGGATTTGTTCCCCTTTCGGGGCCACACTCCCTTCGGCATGGGCCATGGCCGCATCGCGCGCCCTCCCGCAAAGTGATCGTGGAGGCGGCGCAGAGGCCGCCCTTCAGGTTTTCTATTTAAGCCTTTCGGGCGGGGAAACGAGAGGCAATGCGGTTTTCCGGCCTGCCGGCCAGCTCAATGGCGGGCGTGCTTGCATTGGCCATGATCGGCCAGGGCCTCGATGATGGCGCAGTCGCAGGCTGCGACGCCGCCCGAGCAGGTGGTCGCGATCCGCTCCAATTCCTTCTCCAGCGAGCGCAGCCGCGCGATCTTGTCGCGAACTTCATCGAGATGAGCGACCGAAATCGCATGCGCCTCGTCGCAGGCGATGCCGGGGGTATCGGAGAGCCGGAGCAGCGTGCGGATGTTCTCGACCGCGAAGCCGAGATCGCGCGCATGCTTGATGAAGGCGAGCCGCTCGGCATGGCGACGGCCATAGCGGCGTTGATTGCCTTCGGAACGCTCCGGCGGCGGCAGCAGCCCGACCTGCTCGTAATAGCGGATCGTCTCGACCTTGACGCCGGTACGCTCCGCCAGCGCGCCGATCGGCATCACGCGTTCGAGCCTGTCCGTCGCGGTCATGACATCATCTCCGAAGCTGTAGTGTCTAGAGCTTTAGATAGACCGCAGCACTCCGAAGACAAGAGCCTGTCATGTTGAACGGAACCGCGTCGTCATTCCGGGGCGGCCCGCACGGCCGAGCCCGGAACCCATGAACACGACATTTCAGAAAAAGCCGGGAGCGGCGGCCGATGCGCCTATCCGGCGATCACCGTGTTCATGGGTTCCGGGCTCAAGCGCTACGCGCTTGCCCCGGAATGACGGCGTGGTTCCGTTGCGCGATCAAGCCACACCCATCGCCAGCAGATCGTGGACATGGACGAGGCCGACCGGCCGCTCCTGCTCGTCAACCACGATCAGCGCCGTGATCCGCACCCGGTTGACCAGCTCCAGCGCCTCGACCGCGAGCGTATCGAGCCCGATGCGGCGCGGATCGGCAGTCATGATGTCGCGTGCCCTGAGCGATCCGCCGCCGCCCATCGTCGCCTTGCGGCGCAGGTCGCCATCGGTGACGACGCCGGCGAGCTTGCCATCCAGGTCCATGACGATGGCGCAGCCGAAGCTCTTCTCCGAGATCATCGCGATCACGTCGGGCAGCAGCGTGTCGAGCCCGATCAGCGGCAGATCGGCGCCGCGATGCATGATGCTCTCGACCGTCTTGAGCTGTGCGCCGAGCTTGCCGCCGGGGTGATAGACGAAGAAATCCTGCGGCGAGAAGCCGCGCGCCTCCAGCAGTGCCACGGCCAAGGCATCGCCGAGCGCGATCTGCATCGTCGTCGAGGTGGTGGGTGCCAGGCCGTTCGGGCAGGCCTCCGTCGCCTTGGGCAGGATCAGCGCGACATCGGCCTCCTTGCCGAGCGTGCTCTCGGGGTTCGAGGTGAAGGCGATCAGCCCGACGCGGAAGCGGCGGGTATAGCCGACAAGCGCCGCCAGCTCCGCGGTTTCGCCCGACCAGGACAGCGCGATCACCACGTCTTCCGGCCTGACCATGCCGAGATCGCCATGGCTCGCCTCGGCCGGGTGAACGAAATGGGCGGGCGTGCCGGTCGAGGCCAGCGTCGCGGCGAGCTTGCGCCCGACATGGCCGGACTTGCCCATGCCTGAGACGATCACGCGGCCGCTCGCGGCGCGGATCAGCGCGACGGCGTCAGTGAAGGGCTGGCCCAGCCCGTCGGCGAGCGCGGCATGGAGAGTGTCGAGCCCGGCCCGTTCCGTGGCGATGGTGCGGAGGGCGGAAGCGCGGATGTCATCGGTCATGGCGCGCGCTCTAGCACGAGCTCCCTCGGCATTTCCACCGTTGCCGGGGGCACGATGCCTGCGTTGACGGCTCCTTAACCCTGTTCGTTCTAACTCCGTTAACCATGCGCGTCCTCCGGGGCGCGTCAGCTGTTGCCTGGAGCCTTGCGAACCCCGTGTCCGGCCGCACGAAGATCCTGCTTCTGTCCGGCACCGCCCTGGCCGGGCTCGCGCTCGGCTGGACGATGGCCGTGGCGCAGCAGGCGCGCGCGCTCAGGACGGGCACGCCGACCTATATCGCGCAGCAGCCAGCCCCGCCGGCGGCACCGCTCGCACCGGCGACCGGCGATCCCGAGGCCATTCGCGACCCGGCGGGCCTGATTCAGAACCAGAGCACGACCGTCTCGGCGCGCCAGCCTTCCCGCGCCAGCCAGCCCATCCAGGCGCCGGCGCTGCGCGGCGTCACGCAACGCCAGTTCCGCGCGCCGCCGCCCACCGTTGCCGCGCTGCCGCCGCCTGCTCCGCCGCCGCCCCCGCCACGCCGCCGCAGCGCAGCGGAAGAGGATCCTTACGCCGCGCTGGGGCTGCGCCTCGGCTCGGTGACGCTGCGGCCCGGCATCACCAACTCGGTCGGCTACGACACCAACCCGCAGCGCAGCTCCACGCCCGGCGTGAAGGGCTCGCCCTTCGCCCGCTACGAGGCCGATCTCGACATCCAGTCCGACTGGAACGCGCACGAGCTCAAGGGGAAGCTGCGCGGCAGCTATCTGCAGTTCTTCAGGGACGGCGAGGCCTCGCGCCCGGATGGCGAAGGCAATCTCGACCTGCGGCTCGACGCCACCCGCGACACCCGCATCCTGCTCGAATCGCGCTTCCGGCTCGATACGCAGCGCCCCGGCTCGCCCGATCTGACCGCCGCCGTGCAGGGCCGCCCGCTGATCTGGCAATATGGCGGCTCGGCCGGCGTCACCCACGATATCAACCGTCTGCAGCTGACCTTGCGCGGCTCGGTCGACCGCAGCGACTATGAGGATGCACGCCTCACCAGCGGTGCGATCCTCTCGCAGAAGGACCGCAACCAGACGCAGTACGGCCTGCGCCTGCGCGCCGCCTACGAGGTGACACCGGGCTTCAAGCCCTTCGTGCAGGGCGAGATCGACCAGCGGGAATTCGACGAGAAGGTCGATTCGAGCGGCTATATGCGCTCCTCGAACGGCGTGACCGGGCGCATCGGCTCGAGCTTCGAGATCAGCCGCCAGCTCACCGGCGAGATCTCCGGCGGCTATCAGGATCGCAAATACGAAGATGCCCGGCTGAAGAACCTGCGCGGCTTCATCGGCGATGCCGCGGTGCTGTGGCAGCCGACACCGCTCACGACAGTGACGCTGCGCGGCGGCGGCGAGCTGGGCGACACCACCATCGCCGGCTCCTCGGGCACCACGGTGCGGCGGGGGACGCTCGAAATCGCCCATGCGCTGCGGCGCAACCTGGTCGTCACCGGCTTCACTAATTTCAGCCGCACCGACTATGAAGGCCAGGGCCTGCGCGAGGACTTCATGAATGTCGGGGCACGCATCGAGTACAAGCTGACCCGCACCTTCTCGATCCGCGCCAGCTTCACCCATGAGCGCCTGAACTCGACAGCGATCGGCGCGGACTACACGGCGAATGTCTCGCAGGTCGGGCTCAGGGTTCAGTTCTAGTCAGGCCGTCATTCTCGGGCTTGACCCGAGAATCTCATGGCCAGAAGACACTGGTTTCCGAGATGGTCGGGTCAAGCCCGACCATGACGTCTCCCGGTCACTCCATCCCTTCCAGCTCGATGATCATGCCTTCGATCATCTTGAGGCCGATCTGCCAGAAACCGGGATCGCGCGCGTCCAGCCCGAAGGGGGCAAGCAGCTCGGAATGGTGCTTGGTGCCACCGGCCGAGAGCAGCGCGAAATAGCGCTCCTGGAAGCCGTCAGCGGCGTTCTGATAGACGCCGTAGAGCGAGTTCACCAGGCAATCCCCGAAGGCGTAGGCATAGACGTAGAACGGCGAATGAATGAAGTGCGGGATGTAGCACCAATACGGCTCGTAGCCCGCCGATAGGCGGATCGCCGGGCCCAGGCTCTCGGCCTGCACGCTCATCCAGATCTCGCACAGCGCTTCCGGCGTCAGCTCACCCTCGCGGCGGGCCTGATGGACCTTGCGCTCGAACGAGTAGAACGCGATCTGCCGCACGACCGTGTTGATCATGTCCTCGACCTTGGCGGCCAGCATCGCCTTGCGCTGCTTGCGGTCGGAGGTCGTGTCGAGCAGCCGGCGGAAGGTCAGCATCTCGCCGAAAACACTCGCCGTTTCGGCCAGGGTCAACGGCGTCGGCGCCATCAGCGCGCCGTTCGGCGCCGCCAGCACCTGATGCACGCCATGGCCGAGCTCATGGGCCAGCGTCATCACGTCGCGCGGCTTGCCCTGGTAGTTCAGCAGCACATAGGGATGCACGGACGGCACGGTCGGATGCGCGAAGGCTCCCGGCGCCTTGCCGGGGCGCGGCGGCGCGTCGATCCAGCGCTCGTCGAAGAAGCGCTGGGCGATGGCAGCCATCTTCGGCGAGAAGGCGCCATAAGCCGAGAGCACGGTCTCGCGCGCCTCCGCCCAGGGAATTATGCGTTGCTCGACCTGCGGCAGCGGCGCGTTGCGGTCCCAGAAATCCAGCGCGTCGCGGCCGAACCACTTGGCCTTCAGCCGGTAATAGCGATGCGACAGGCGCGGATAGGCCTCGCGCACCGCCGCGACCAGCGCATCCACGACCTCACGCTCGACTCTATTGGCGAGGTGGCGGGAATCCGCGACGTCGTCGAACTTGCGCCAGCGATCGGAAATCTCCTTGTCCTTGGCGAGCGTGTTGGTGATCAGCGCGAAGGTGCGCAGCTCCTTGCGGAACACTGTGCTCAGCGCCTCGGCCGCGGCACGGCGAACCTCGCCATCGCTGTCCTGCAGCTTGTTCAGCGTCAGTTCCAGCGTCAGCTCCTCGTCGCCGACCATGAAGCGCAGCGAGGCGATCGTCTCGTCGAAGAGCCGGTTCCAGGCGGCGGCGCCGGTCATCGATTTTTCGTGGAAGAGCGCCTCGATCTGGTCTTCGAGCTGATGCGGCTTGTCCTTGGCGAGATCGTCGAGCCAGGGCTTCCAGTGCGAGAGCGGGGCTTCCGCAGACACCTTCGCCATCACCTCCGGGGCGATGCGGTTGAGCTCCAGCTCGAAGAACAGCAATTCGGTGATCGCCGCGTTCACCTTGTCCTGCGTGTCGCCGTAGAACTTGGCGCGCTGCGGATCGGTCGTGTCGCCGGAATAGACGAGCCCGGCATAGGCGCCGATGCGGCCGAGCAGATCACTCAGGCCCTCATAGCTCCTGACCGCTTCGGCCAGCCTTTCGCTGGCGTCGGACTGATCGGCGATCTCGGCGAGCTTGCCGCGATAGCGTTCGGCCAGCGCCTGCGCCTCGGAGAGCGCCCGATCGAGGTCGCTCCTGAGCTGAGGCGAATCGACGCCGGGGTAGAGATGGCTCAGATCCCATTCCGGCAGATCGCCGGAAGCCCCGGCCGGCCTGGCCGCGCCCGCCACAGCGCGGGAACGCCGGATCGTCTCATGAAAACGCATTCGCTCGACACCTCGCCGCACTGACATGGATCTTCAATAGGCCGGCTCCGGCCCGGGGATCAACGCGGGATATGCCCGGGGCGCGCCGCCTTAAACCCGGCTTAACCCTTCTGGCCGACGATGCCCCAGAACGGAACAGACGATTCCGTCGGCACAAAGCATTTCTTACATATTGCATCGGCTTTCGAGGTGTCATGACCGCCACCGTCCTCGTCGTTGACGACGATCCCGTCCAACGCCGCCTCCTCGACGCGATGCTGAAGCGCTTCGGCTACGGCGTGACCGTGGTCGAGGACGGCAAGGCGGCCGTTGCCCTGATCGGCGGCCCCGACGGCGAGCGCATCGATGCGATCGTGCTCGACCTGCAGATGCCCGGCCTCGACGGCATGGGCGTGCTGGCCGATCTGCGCGAGCGCGGGATCGAAACCCCGGTGATCGTGCAGACGGCGAACGGCTCGATCGAGACCGTGGTGTCGGCGATGCGCGCCGGCGCCTCCGATTTTGTCGTCAAGCCCGTCGGGGCCGAGCGCCTGCAGGTCTCGCTCAAGAACGCGCTCAAGCTCGGCGCGCTCGAGCACGAGCTGCGCCATATCAAGCACCGCGCATCGAACACGCTCGGCTTCCGCGATCTCGCGACCAAGAGCCCGGACATGGCCCGCGTCGTCAGGCTGGCCGAGCGCGCGGCGAAATCCAACATCCCGATCCTGATCGAAGGCGAATCCGGCGTCGGCAAGGAAGTGCTCGCCCGCGCCATCCAGGGCTCCAGCGACCGCAGGGGCAAGCCCTTCGTCACGGTCAATTGCGGCGCGATCCCGCATAATCTCGTCGAGTCGATCCTGTTCGGCCATGAGAAGGGCGCCTTCACCGGCGCGACCGAACGCCATCTCGGCAAGTTCGTCGAAGCCAATGGCGGCACGCTCTTCCTCGACGAGGTCGGCGAATTGCCGCTCGACGCGCAGGTCAAGCTGCTGCGCGCCATCCAGGAGGGCGAGGTCGACCCGGTCGGCGGCAAGAAGTCGGTGCGCGTCGATATCCGCCTGATCTCCGCCACCAACAAGAGCCTGCTGGAGCAGGTGAAGCGCGGCGAGTTCCGCGAGGATCTCTACTATCGTCTCAACGTCTTCCCGATCACCCTGCCGCCGCTGCGCCAGCGCCGCGAGGACATCGCCGATCTGGCGCGGGGCTTCCTCGCCCGCTTCGCCGCCGAGGAGGGCCGCAAGCTCAGCGGCCTCACCCGGGAGGCCGCGGCCCTGATCAGCAGCTACGACTGGCCCGGCAATGTCCGCCAGCTCGAGAACGCCGTGTTCCGCGCCGTCGTCCTGGCCGATGGCGACGAGCTCGATGTCACCGAGTTCCCGCAGATCGCCGCGCAGATGGAGGGTTACGACGTCCGCATCCCGCCCGCCCCCGCCCCGATCGCGCGCGGCGAGGCGCAGGACGAGCTTCCGCCCCGAATCATCCAGATGCCGGTGCGCGATCCCAACGCGCTGGAGCTCGTCGCGGGCTCCGACATGCGCAAACTCGACGATCTCGAGCGCGAGATCATCACCTTCGCGCTGGCGCATTACCGCGGGCACATGTCCGAGGTCTCGCGCAAGCTCGGCATCGGCCGCTCCACGCTCTACCGGAAGCTGAAGGAATACGGGCTGATCGACAACGAGACTGGCCCCGACGAAACCGACGCGGCCTGAGCCGCGACAAACCGAATGCGGCGGCGTGTTGCGCCGCCGCATCTTGTCTCAACCAACCGAGTCACGCAGGAATGGCGGGATTCGGCAGCTATCGGGAAAGCGACCATGCGTCGTCGCCACTGGGCGAAACTGACCACGGCAACAGCCTTGGCCATTATTCTGGGATCCGTCCCGCTCCGCGCCGAAACCCCGGTCCAGACCGACGCCACGCTCGGAATCCCGCTGCCGGAACAGCCGGAGCTTAAGCTGCTCGACGCCGAGCGGCCGGCCTCTCCGCAGGCCACGGCCGCCCATTCCGGCGATGCCTCCGAAGCGGAGATCGTCACCGGCACGGTCTCGGCCGGCGGCCGCCTGCGCGACCCGGCCAAGCTCGACGCCACCGCACCGGTGGAGGCCGAGCAGGAGCCGGTCACGCTCGACATTCCCGCCATCGAAATGCCCGCGGCCGACCCGGCGCTGGTGCCGGCCTCCAAATCCGTAGAGCCGGCGCCTGCGCCGCAGACCGGACCGCTGCAGAGCGTCGAGCCGCTGGTGCCGCCGCCCGAGATGCCCAAGGTCGTGGTCACTGTTCCGCCCGGCCTGGAATTCGCGACGGCCGTGGCCGAGCGCCTTCCGGACGCGGTCGCGCTGCAGCGCCTCGCCGAACGCGAGCGCAACGAGATCATCGCCGCGTATCAGGCGAACGAGAACAAGCCGTTCTGGATCGACGGCAAGGGCTGGAACGAGGCGGGCAAGCGCATCGTCGCGCAGCTCGGCCGCGCCGCCGAAGACGGATTGCGCCCGGGCGACTACCCCCTCCCCGCCTTCGAGGCCAGCGACAAGGCCAAGCTCGCCGAAGCCGATATCCGCCTCTCGGCACTGGCCGTGCTCTATGCCCGCGACGCGCGCGGCGGCCGCATCGATCCCCGCCGTCTCTCGAAGCTGATCACGCCGACCCTTTACCTGCCGTCGGCGACCGAGGTGCTCTCCGAGCTCGCCGGGGCCACCGATGCCGGCGCGGTGCTTGCCGCCTACAACCCGCCGCATGCAGGCTACCAGCGCCTCAAGGCCAAGCTGGCCGAGATGCGCGAGCATCTCGACGACACGCCGCTGGTGCGCATCCCCGCCGGCCCGCCGCTCAAGCTCGGCATGCGCGACGAGCGCGTCCCGCTGGTGCGCGCCCGCCTCGGCCTCGGCCCGAGCGAGGAGCCGGTCTTCGACCGCTCGACCTCGCTCGCGCTGGCCGACTTCCAGAAGAAGGCCGGGCTGCCCGCCAACGGCGTTCTGAGCGAGCGCACGCTGGCGGCGCTGGGCAAGCCGGCCACCGTGCGCGGCGAGGAGGACATGGTCGCGCAGATGGAGCGCTGGCGCTGGCTGCCGCCCGATCTCGGCACCGACCACATCATGGTCAACGTGCCGGAGATGCGGGTGCGGGTCATCCGCTCCGGCAAGGTCGTCCACGAGGCCCGCACCATCATCGGCAAGCCGGAATCGGCGACGCCCATCTTCTCGCACAAGATGGACCACGTCATCGTCAACCCGTCCTGGTACGTGCCGCCCTCGATCCTCAAGAAGGAATTCCTGCCCGGCCTCGCCGCCGATCCGGATTATGCGGCCAGGCGCGGCTATGTCGTCACCCGCACCAAGGGCGGCGGCATCTCGGTGCGCCAGCCGCCCGGCGAGCGCAACGCGCTCGGCTGGATCAAGTTCATGTTCCCGAACGAGCATGCGGTCTATCTGCACGATACGCCGAACCGCCGGCTCTTCGCCGGCGAGAGGCGGGCGCTCAGCCATGGCTGTGTGCGTGTCGAGAACCCCTTCGCGCTGGCCGACCAGGTGCTCGGCCCGGAATGGACGCATGAGCGGCTGAAGCGCCTGATCGGCTCGGGCGAGCGCCGTATCAACCTGCCGCAGCCGCTGGCGATCCACCTCGTCTACAACACGATCGTCGTCGGCGCCGACGGCCAGATCACCCGCTTCGACGATGTCTACGGCTTCCACCGCATGGTGCGGCAGGCCCTCGAACAACGCGGCTGAAATGTGCCCGCCACAAGGCGGGCACCTTTTTGCCACGATCCGACCTTAGCCACCTTGTCCCAGAAATTTCTGGCGCGGCAATTGCCGGCTCGCTAACGAGTCGTTAACGCTTCTCCGCAACTGTTCGTTCACGTTCATCGCGCCGCTTCGGCGGGGGCACCGAGACGGGTCAGACAGATTGGGCAGGATCAACGCCAAGCTTGCAGGATGGTTGCCGTCCGGCTCCAGGCCAGCCCTGCGGCACGTCCTGACCATCGGCATGGCCTTCGCCGCCTCGATCATGGCGATTCGCGGCACGCAGGACGCCGTCGCCAACGGCGATACCCGCACGATCACGATCCGGCACATGCACACCAAGGAGGAGACGACCGTCACCTTCAAGCGTGACGGCCGCTACGACTCCGCGGCGCTGGAAAAGCTGAACTGGGCCCTGCGCGACTGGCGCAACGACGATCCGATCAGGATGGATCCGCGGCTGTTCGACGTGGTCTGGGAGGTGCAGCGCCAGCTCGGCTCGGACCAGCCCTTCCACGTCGTCTCGGCCTATCGCTCGCCCGGCACCAATGCGATGCTGCGACGCCGCTCGCGCGCCGTCGCCAAGCACAGCCAGCACATGCTCGGCAAGGCGATGGACTTCTACCTGCCGGACGCCCCGACCGCGCGCATCCGCGAGATCGGCATGCGGCTCCAGCGCGGTGGCGTCGGCTTCTATCCCAACGCCCATACGCCATTCGTCCATCTCGACGTCGGCTCAGTCCGCTCCTGGCCGCGCATGACGCGCGACCAGCTCGTGCGGCTGTTCCCGGACGAGAAGACCGTCCACCTGCCGGCCGATGGGCATCCGCTCGCCGGCTACGAGATCGCCAAAGCGGAGATCCTCTCCGGCGGCGGCGCGGTCGCCGGCTATGCCACCGCCGATTTCGACGAGGGCGCGGTCATCGCCTCCGGCGGCAAGAGCCTGTGGGCCTCGCTCTTCGGCGGCGACGAGGAGGAGGTCGATGCCCGGCCGACCCGCGGCCGCCGCAGCGCGCCGCGCCAGCAGCCGGCCGTCATGGCCTATGCCAATCCGGGCTACAGCGACAGCAACTCCGGCGATGGCGGCCGCTTCGCCGTCGCCGCCGCGCCCGAGCCGTCGACGAGGGCGCTCGCGCGCGAGCGGTCCGAGCGCCTGGCGGCGCAGGCCGCAGCACCAGCGCCGGCAGCGGCCCCCGCCCCGGAACCGGCTGCCTTGCCGACCCCGCCCGCTCAACCGCAACAGCGCCCCCTCCAGGAGAACAGGCCACAGCTGATCGACGCGCCGCTGCCTCTGGCGCGGCCGCGCGGCCTATCCTCGCCCGTGGATGAGACGACCCAGATCGCCGCCCTGCCCTCGACCGGCGGCGCGCTCGCCTTTGCGTCGCCATCCGGCCCTGCAGGGGACCAGCGCCTCATCCTCGCCTCGCTGCCGCCGCGCCGGCCGGACGAGATGGCTGCGGCCACCGTCGCTCTCGCCGGCAGCCCGACCAATGCGCCGCTGCCGCCGATCCGGCCGACCGCGCTCGCCGACGCCGCGATCGCCTCGCTGCGCGGGACCGATGTTCCCGAGACCGCAGCGGCTCCTGCTGCGGAGGGCCGGCTCGTGATGGCCGCTCTGCCGCCGGTCCGCCCGCGCGAAGGCGGCGTCAGCTTCGTCGCGGCCAGCCAGCGCTCGGTTCCCGTCGCCGCCGAGCCGGAAGAGCCGGAGCCGATGGATCGCTCGGGCCTGAATTCGCTGTTCGCCACGGTGGCGCGCACGACCGTTTCGCCGGGCAGGCCTGTCAATGTCGCGACGGCACGCTCCAAGGCTGCGGGCCCATCGGCCGCGCCGATCGCCGGCCCAAGCCCGGCCGCCGCGCTCGGCTTCAGCCATGCCGATCCGGTAGACGCCAAGCCCGGCGCCTTCACCGGCCCGGCGGTCCGCCCGCTCCCGACGAATTTCGTCCAGAACTGAGCTATTCCCGGTTGATCGGCCAGGCCTTGAAGACGTCGAGCGCCTCGCAGGCTCGCGCCTGCTCAGCCAGAGCCTGCCAACGCTCCTCCGGCACGAATTCCGGGATCACGAAACGGCAGAAACCCCAGGCGATGGCGGCGGCGATGTCGCTCGGCAGCAATTCCGGCCCCGCAGAGAGTTCGCCCTCCTTCGCAGCCGCATCGAGCAGATCGAGCGCCGTATGCAGCTGGGCGACGATCCGCTCCTGCCAGGGCGCATAGCGCTGCGCTTCCGGCCGCTTGCGCTCGTATTCGACCGAGACCGCCTTGTCGGCGGCGACGATGCCGATACCGGTGAGCGACAGGTCGCGCCGGCGGGCCACGCCCTCGATCGGACGCAACGAGCGGCCGGCCACATCCTCGAAATGCTGGATGATGAGCAGGGATTCGCTGATGACGATGCCGTCGTCGGCGACCAATGTCGGCGCCTTGATCAGCGGGTTGATCTCCCGGAAAGCGTCCATGTGCCGGAACACCGAGACCGAGCGGTGCTCGAAGGGGACTTCCAGCAAGGTGCCCGTGATCGCGGCGCGGCGGACATAAGGGCTATCGAGCATTCCGACGAGCAGCATCGCTTCCTCCAGATGAGACCGCGGGAAGAGTGCCGAAACCCGCCAAGGAAACCACGCGAATTCGCGTGATGCGCGAGATCACGCCACTTGATATTCCGGCTCCGCGGCGGGCGTGAGCTGGCTGCTCAGGGGTTCGTCCAGCCTGATGCCGCGATGATGGGCCTCCATCTGACAGGGGTCCCAGTAGGGCGTGCCGCCGAAGCGCTCGACAAGCAGGTCGATCAGCACCCTGACCTTGCCGGGCACATAGGCTCCCGGCGGGCGCACGACATACAACGCGCGCGTCGGCATCGGATAGTCCAGCAGGATCGGCTCGACCGCGCCGGAGCGGATGCCATCCGAGGCGATGAAGGTCGGCAGGACGGCGAGCCCAAGGCCCGCGATCGCCCAGGCGAGCAGCGTGTCGCCGCTGTCGGAATGCATGCGCCCCGCCGGCCGCTCCGAGACCCAGCGCTTGCCGGCGCGGAAGACCCAGTCCTGATCGGCCGTGCCGCTATAGAGCAGGCAGTCATGGTCGTGCAGATCGGCCGGCGTCGCCGGGCGCCCCCGCCGCTCCAGATAGGCCGGGCTGCCGACGACGGTGGCGTGGACCGGTGCGATGCGGCGCGCGATCAGGCTGGAATCCTTGAGGGAGCCGATGCGGA
The DNA here is from genome assembly GCF_026020075.1 of Bosea sp. NBC_00550. NCBI lineage: Bacteria > Pseudomonadati > Pseudomonadota > Alphaproteobacteria > Hyphomicrobiales > Alloboseaceae > Allobosea > Allobosea sp. NBC_00550. The sequence continues at coordinate 4,430,964 of NZ_CP102772.1, read as the reverse complement.
TCGCGGCATCGAAACGCTCGCCGATCAGGTCGACATAGCGGTCGCTCGCCTGCACGTCGATCTCCAGCCGCGGATAGGTCTGCGCCAGATCGCCCAGCAGCGGCGCGACATGCCTGTTGCCGAAGGTGAGCGGCATTGCGAGCCGCAAACGGCCCGCGACCCCGCCCGCCTGCTGCGCCACGGCCTCGCGCGCCTCGTTCAGCTCGGCCAGGATGCGCTCGCTGCGCGCTTTGAATTCGAGCCCGGCCTCGGTCGCGCTCACGCCGCGCGTCGTGCGGCTGAGCAGGCGCGTGCCGAGCTCTTCCTCCAGCCGGCTGACGCGGCGGCTGACGATCGACTTCGCCACACCGAGGGTCTGCGCCGCCCGGCCGAAACCGCCGGCATCAACCACGGCAATGAAGCTTCGGATATCGTCGAGCTCCGCCATCGGCGTTCCTCCTGCAGCAACAGTCTGGTCCCTATTATGGCGGTTCTAGTGCGGTTCGTGAACCACTACCTTGCAGGCCATCGAGATCATTCCGACACAGGAAGCATCATCATGGCCACCGTCCTCGTCCTCAACAGCAGCGCCTCCGGCCCCGACTCGGTCTCTAAGCAGCTCGTCCGAAGCACGGTCGAGCGCCTGCACAGCCAGAATCCGGGCCTTCGCGTCATCGAGCGCGACCTCGACGCCAATCCCATCCCGCATCTCAACGCCGAAACGACGGCTGCGGTGCGTGCCGGCGTCACCGAGACTCCGGCGCAGCGCGAGGCGCTCGCCCTCTCCAACGCGCTGGTCGATGAGCTGAAGGCCGCCGACACCATCGTCATCGGCGCGCCGATGTATAATTTCGGCATTCCCTCCACCCTGAAGAGCTGGTTCGACTACGTGCTGCGCGCCGGCGTCACCTTCCGCTACAGCGAAGCCGGCCCGGAGGGCCTGCTCAAGGGCAAGCGCGCCATCATCGTCGAGAGCCGCGGCGGCCTCTACAGCAGCGGCCCGGCCCAGGCGATGGACTCGCAGGAGCCGCATCTGCGCACGATGCTCGGCTTCGCCGGCATCACCGAAGTCACCTTCATCCGCGCCGAGAAGCTGGGCTACGGCCCGGAATCGCGCGAGGAAGCGATCCGCAACGCCAACGCCGAGCTCGCCCTCGTCGCCTGAAGACGACACGAACAGGAAGCCCCGCATCGGACAGCCGATGCGGGGCTTTTTTGGCTTGCGTCCCATGGCCGGCCGATCGGCTCGAGGAGGCCGCGCGCGATCTCGGAGCAACGCCGCGGCGGACATTCTGGCATGTCATCGTGCCGGTCATCCTGCCGTCGCTGATCGGCGTTGGCCTGTTCGGCTTCACGCTGTCATGGGACGAGATTGCCCTGACATCGCAGACGGTTGACGAGAAGAACATGCTGCCGCTCGAATTGCAGGCGCTGACCTCGACGGTGACGACGCCAAAATCTATGCGCTGGGGACCATCACCACCGGCGTCTCCTTCGTGGTGATCGAGTTGGCACTGATCGCGATCCTGTCGCTGCGCGCCCGGCAGGCCAGGCGCGGTTCGGACGCCGGGAAGAGGCTTGTCTAGGGGCTCAAGCGCCCACCGCCTATCCGCAGCAACCGGGCTCGAACCATGAGGTGGCGGCGGCGGCGAGGGCCGGCCAGGCGGCTTGCAATCCCCGGTAGCGCGGCAGGTTCCTGCGAAACAGAGCGCGCAATTCGGCTTCCATCCGCTCCAGTTCGATACCGGTTGGGCACCCGTCCCTGACGATCGTCCGGCCGGCCACGACGACGTCGCGCACGCAAGCCGTGCTGCCGCGCGCAAACAGCAGGTCAAGCGGATCGACCGGCATGATCGCATCGCGGTCGAGATGGTCGAGGTCGATCGCCGTGAAATCGGCCGCCGCGCCCGCGACCAGCGCGCCGGGGCCGGGAGCGCCGACAGCCTTGCGCCCATTTCGCACCGCCAGCGCCAGGAACTCGGGCCGGCTCCAGTTGCGCCGGAAGCCCACGCCGTCATGTGCAAGCTGCACCAGCCGCATCTCGCGCAGCACGTCGTCGTCCTCGTCGAGCGCGCAGCCGTCGACGCCGACGGCGATGGCGCAGCCTCTTGCATGGGCTTCGGCGATCGGCCCTAGCCCGGAATGCAGATGCAGGTTCGAGCTGAAATTGGAGACGATGGTGGCGCCGGCCTCGGCGATCAGATCCAGTTCATCGGACCTGGCATGGACGCAATGGGCCAGCGTCAGCCGCTCCGACAGCAGACCGATATCCCTAAGGTAGTGCAGGATGCCGTTGGGAAAGGCCCGGTCGGCCCATTCACGCTGGTAGACCGTCTCCAGCAGATGCATGTGCACGCGCCGGCCGGTCGCGGCCGAACGTTCGGCGATGGCCTCGAGCAGGGCCGGCGAGCACCACTGCACGCCGGCCGGCCCGAACTGCACGTCGATCATCGGCCCGGCGATGGCGGCACTGACCTCCTCGATCAGGTCGAGATAGGCCGCCGGCGGCAAGGCCGGCCGGATGAAGAGCTCCTCGACCGGCTGCCGCGCCTCGGCTGGCAACGCATCGAGCAGGGCCGCGCTGTCGCCGTAGACGAGCGGGTTCTGGTCGCGCACCGCCAGGGCGAAGGCCAGGCGGATGCCGACATCGCCGGCGGCGCGGGCAATCGCTTTCGCCTCCTCGACGATGGGCATCGCGCCGCTGGGGCGGGTGTAGTGAACCATCATAGCGCCGCAGCCAGCGCGCGCGGTTCTGGCGAGCGAGACGGCGGCTGCGAGGTAAGGGTCGGGCGGCGTGCCGAAGGTGGCGCGCAGGATCCAGCTTTCGAGCGGCAAATTGGCAGCGCCGAACGAGGTCATGCTCGGCCGGGCATGGTCATGCGCGTTGACCAGTGCCGGGATGATCAGCCGGCGCCCGCCCGCCGGCGCAACCTGCCCGCTCAGGATCGCATCGATGACGCCATCCGCGTGCCGAAGCACGGCATCCGCGACGCTGCTCTCGCCCGTGAACAGGGTCGTCGCGAAGGCCGTCTCCGTCATTGCGCCCTCTCGTCTCAGTTGGCGGTGTAGACCAGCTCGCGTTCCGCCTTGGCCGGCAGGAAGGCCCGCGAGAAGATTTCCTCCGGCTTGGGCGTGCGGCCGAGCTGGTAACCCTCGACGATGATGCCGATGGCGCGCGCCATGCGGTCATCCTTGGTGTCGCCGATGCCGATCTCCTTCATCTCGGGCGAGACGATGAGCTCGCTGAAGGAGTATTGCAGCCGGCGCTTCTCGACCTTCTCGTCGACGAGATTGTCGAAGTTCATCACGCCTTTCATGCCGATGGCCTGGTCCTTGGCGATCTCGATCATCGCCTTGTTGGTGGCGCGCACCAGCCCGGCCACGGCCTTCGGGTTCTCCTTGACCAGCTTCTGCGAGACCATCAGCCCGTTCGAATAGAGATCGAGGCCGTAATCGCCGAACATCAGCCAGTTGAAGTCCTTGTCGGGGTCCTGGCGGTTCAGCACGAGGTTGAAATAGCTGGTGATGTTGAAGACCAGCGCGCCGTCGATATCGCCCTTGATCAGCAGCGGCTCCTGCAGGTTCGGCGCCATGTTGGAGAGCTTGATCTTGTCCATCCCGACATCGTTCTTGCGGGCAAACACCTGGAGCAAGCGCGTCGTCGGCGTGCCCTGCGCGCCGCCCAGCGTCTTGCCGACGAGATCGGCCGGCTTGCCCACGCCGGTGGCCTTCTTCGTCACGATGGCGAAGGGCGGCCGGTTCCACATCATGTAGACCATCACCGGCGCCTCGCCGGGCTTGGCCGCCGCGTTCTGGATGATGGCGTTGACGTCTCCGAAGCCGGCCTCGTAGGCGCCGCCCATGATCCGGGTCACCGTCGCGCCCGAGCCTTCGCCCTGATCGATCACGACGTTCAGCCCCTCTGCCTTGTAGTATCCCTTGTCGCGGGCGACGAAGAAGGCGGCGTCGGAGCCCTGGGTCTTCCAGCCGAGCGTGAACTTGATCGTGGTCTCCTGCGCCAGCGCCGAGCCGGCGCAGACGAGGCTTGCAAGGACTGTCGCGGTCAATGTCTTGAACATCGTGGTCTCCCCTTTTTTTGGACGGTGGCGGTGGATCTCAGGCGGCGGCGAGGTCGCCCTTGCGGTTGGCCCAGCCCGTGACGCGCATCTCGATCAGCGAGAAGGCGACGTAGAGCGCGACACCGAGGCCGGCGAGGATGAACAGCCCGGCGAAGACCAGCGGCGTGTTGAAGTTCGACGAGGCCGACATCATCACATTGCCGATGCCGCGATTGGAGGCGACCGTCTCGGCCAACACCGTGCCGACGAAGGCATAGGTGATCGCGACCTTCAGCGAGGCGAAGAAGAACGGCATCGTCCGCGGCAGGCCGACATTCCAGAGGATGTCGAGCTTGCTGGCGCCGAGCGCCTTCAGCACATCCTCCATTTCCGGTTCGGTCGTGGCGAGGCCGGTGGCGATGTTGACCACGATCGGGAAGAAGCAGATCGAGAGCGAGGTCAGCACGGCGGGCACCGTGCCCGAACCGAACCAGAGCACCAGGATCGGCACGACCGCGACCTTCGGGATCGAGGAGAAGCCGATCAGCAGCGGATAGACCGTGTCATAGGCCGTGCGCGAGACGCCGATCACCGCGCCGAGCAGGACGCCGAGCGCGACACCGAGCACGAAGCCCGCCATCGTCGTCGCCAATGTCTGCAGGATATGCGGCCACAGGATCGGGAAGCGCTGCACCAACGTCGCGACCACCTGGCTCGGCCGCGGCAGGATCAGGTCCGACATGCCCGAGATCAGGCAGAACAGCTCCCAGCAGACGAAAAACAGAACGATCAGTGCGGCCGATCCAAGCCTTTGCCTGATGCGACGATCGGCCATGTCAGGTGCCCTCCTCGGGAGCAGGCGCCGAGCGGGCATCGACGATGAGATCGCGCAGGCGCTGGTTCAGGGCGACGAAATCCGGCTCGAAGGTCATCGCGATCGAGCGCGGCCTGGCGAAGGCAACCGCACTGTCGTCGATGATGCGGCCGGGGCGGGCGCTCATCACGCAGATGCGGCTCGCCAGGAAGCCGGCCTCGCGCAGGTCGTGCGTCACGAGCAGCACGGTGGGGCGATGGGCCAGCCAGAGCTCCTGCAGGATCGCCCAGAGCTCTTCGCGCGTGAACTGGTCGAGCGCCCCGAACGGCTCGTCGAGCAGGAGCATGCGCGGCTCGTGGATCAGAGCCCGGCACAGATTGGCGCGCTGAAGCATGCCGCCCGAGAGCTGCCAGGGATATTTGCCGGCAAATCCGCTGAGGCCGACCTGCGCGAGCAGGGCATGCGCCTTGTCGCGAAAGGCGCCGCGCTTCTCTTTCGCATAGCGGGCCCGAAACGGCTGGACGATCTTCAGCGGCAGCATGATGTTCCGCTCGATCGTCAGCCAGGGCAGCATGGTCGGGTTCTGGAAGGCCATGCCGATCCGCAGCGCGTTGGCGGCGACCTCCCGGCCGCCGACGACCACAACGCCGGATGTGGGCTTCACCAGCCCGCTGACCAGCCTGAGAATGGTCGACTTGCCGCAACCCGACGGACCGACCAGAGCGAGGAACTCGCCGTCCTGAACGCGCAGGCTCGTCTGCGCCAATGCCGGGACGGCATTCGTCCCGTGTCCGAAGGTGATGCTGGCCTGCGACAGCTCGATCGCAGGAGGCCGTGGGCCGGCAGCCTGCCCTGTGAACGCGAGCGGCGCCGCAACGACGGAAAGTTTGATCTTGGCCGGGCTCATGCAGGAAAGTGCATGCAATCGTGATGCCATCTTGTATCCTGATCTTCGATCAGGCTCGGCCCGGGATTGCGGAGCGTCGAAGCGAGGCGTTAAAGACGGGCTGATTCAACCGCGGATACCGAAGCATGGCGCGCGACACGGCCGGGAAGGCATCGTCGGACAAGGTTGGGACGATCTGCCGAGCGCTGCGCCGCGCGATCATCGAGCAGGCGCTGGAGCCGGGCGCCAAGCTGCCGGAAGATGCGCTCGGCGAAAGCTTCGGGGTGAGCCGCACGATCGCACGCCACGCGCTCGGCCAGCTCGCCGCCGAAGGTCTCGTGGAATTGCGCCGCAACCGCATCGCCGTCGTCGCGACGCCGAGCTGGCAGGAAGCGCGCGACACATTCGATATCCGGATCGAGCTCGAACGCCTGGTCGTTCGTCAGCTCGCGGGCAGGCTTGGCAAGGCCCAGCTCGCGGCCTTGCGCGCCCATGTCGACGCCGAGGATGCGGTGCGCGGCGGCGCTGACGCGGTATCGATCCGCCTCGCCACGGAATTCCACATCCTGCTGGCAACCATGACCGAGAGCCCGATCCTGATCCGCTATGTCAGCGAGATCGCCTATCGGTGCTGCCTGACGCTATCGCTGTTCAGCCGGCCGCATTCCTCCGAATGCGCAATCAACGAGCACCGCCTGCTCATCGATGCGCTGGAAAAGGGCGATACGGAGCAGGTGATGAGCCTGATGCACCACCATCTCGATTCCGTCGCGGAGCGGGCTCTTGTCGCCCAGGCCAAGCCGCGCGGCCGCAACATCGTGGATATCCTGGCGCCCTATGCCGAACCGCCAGCTGTCCAGGCCATCTCGCGCAAGCGGCCGCTGAACGCAGCCGAATAGCCGCGGACATATGGGCGCTGGTGTGACAGTGCCCTCCCGACAGTTGTTTCGGACAAGCCGCACCGTGTGACACCTGCGGCCGAACGCATGCCGGTGAATTCCAGGTCTGCCGGCATCTTGCGGCGGCCCGTGCTCAGCGAGCCCGGCGGCGCGCTACTCCGGCACACAAAGTGCATGCAAGTTTTTTGCACAATTGAATGCCGGTTCCCAAGCATCCGAATGCCCACGCACAACGCCCTTGATCTCGTCTTTCGCCAAGCTGTCATTCCTGGGCGCGACGAGCCGCTCGACATCGGTGTCAGCGCCGGACGAATCGCCACGATCGCGCCACGCCTCGTCTGTGACGCACCCGCGATCGACGTCGCCGGCCGCACCGTCATCGCAGGCTTCGTCGACAGCCATGTCCATCTCGACAAGGCCTGCCTGCTCGATCGCTGCGGGCATGTTCACGGTGGGCTCGGGGATGCGATCGCGGCGGTCGCCGCGATGAAGCGCGCGTTCACGGAGGCGGATGTCTACAAGCGTGGCGCGCGCGTGATCGAGAAAGCGATCGCGAAAGGCACGACCCGCATGCGCACCCATGTCGAGGTCGATCCGCGAGCGGGCCTACGCAGCTTCACCGCCGTCAAAGCGTTGAAGGCCGATTACGCCTGGGCGCTCGATCTCTCGATTTGTGTCTTTCCCCAGGAAGGGCTCACCAATGATCCCGGAGCCGAAGAGCTGCTGATCGAGGCCCTGCGGAACGGCGCCGACCTGCTGGGCGGCTGCCCCTATACCGACACCGATCCGGCGGCGCAGATCGATCGGCTCTTCGAACTCGCGCAGGAATTCGATGTGGATCTCGACTTCCACCTGGATTTCGACCTGGACCCCAGCTGGATGCATCTTGAGGAGGTCTGCCGCCAGACCGAGCGACATGGCTGGGGCGGCCGGGTCGCGATCGGGCATGTCACCAAGCTGTCGATGGTGACACCGGAAGCGCTTGCGTCGATCGGGTGCCGGCTCGCCGAAGCGGGCATCGCGCTGACGGTGCTGCCCGCGACGGATCTTTATTTGACGGCGCGAGAGCTGACGCACGCGAAGCCGCGTGGCGTGACGCCGGCCCACTTGCTCGTCGACCAGGGCGTGATCTGCTCGGTCGCAACAAACAATGTCTTGAACCCTTTCACGCCGTTCGGCGACGCCTCCCTGCTGCGCATGGCCAATCTCTACGCCAACGTCGTCCAATGCGAGCCGCCGCTCTTCGAGCGCTGCCTCGATCTCGTCACGTCCCTTCCGGCCAGGCTCATGCGACTCGACGACTACGGCATCGCCCCTGGCAACCCCGCCGACCTCATTGTCCTCGACGCCCCCACGCCGGCTGACGCACTCGCCGAAATCGCAGAGCCCGTCATGGGCTTCAAGCACGGCCGGCTCAGCTTCGAGAGACCTTCGGCACGACTGCACGCGCTGGCGCGATGAGACCCGCAGGCGATGTGAGGCAGATAGGCATATCGGGCGCAGCCACACTCGCGGCGCGCCCGACACGTGAGCCGTTCTACCAAGCCGCTCGCTCATCAGAATGGCTCCCATCCGCTGCGAAGTTACTCGCCGGTTGCGCAAGCCTGAGCGCGCCGCTAGCGAAGCACGCCCGCAATGAAGAGACGCGAAAGTGCGCGCCGTCCCCGTATCCCAACGCAACGCGCCAGGAGCGGCCTCTGGCTTGCCGCTGGAACGAGGACCTCCGCAGCGCCGCAGCGACACGGCCGCAAGCGAGCTTCCTCGGATGTTTGAAGAACCTGCAGGCAAATGGCCAGAGATCGGCCGAAAGGTTGCAACGGGTCCGTCAGTCCTTCTACGGATCCCTCACAAGCGTGCGCACTTCGTTGGCCTCGGCGTGCGTGGGAGAACAGTTCTTGTCCCGCCCCCAAGAAGCCCTTCAAGGCCGGCACTGCCACGCTTGAGAAGCTCGCTGACGTTGGATTAAGCCTCACTTCAGCTTCGCTTTCGCTACCGGGAAATCGCGCCAGAAATGGCCGGTGCCTTTCCGGATGACCACGTCCTGCGGCAGGATGTCGAAGGGCGTGTGGGCCGGCAGAGCGCGCAGTTCCTCGAAACGCTTGGTGAAATCGGTGCCGCTGAGCAGGTCGAACAGGTCCTCGAAGCGGTCGATGACGAAATAGGTCGCCTGGAAATCGTCGATGTAATAGCCGGTGCGCAGCACGCGCTCCAGATTGAAGGCCACGTGGTGGGCGGAGGGGTCGTCCACCACGTATTTTGCCTCGCCGAAGGACGAGACGATGCCGGCGCCGTAGATGCGGATCCCCTCGGGCTTGCGGATCAGCCCGAATTCGATGGTGTACCAGTTGAGGCGGGCGAGGAACTTCACCCCCTTGGTCTCGACGGCGACGAGCCCGATGCGGCCATATTCGTTCATGTAGTCGGCATAGGCGGGATTGGTCAGCAGCGGCACGTGGCCGAAGACATCGTGGAAGACGTCGGGCTCCTCCAGATAGTCGAGCTGCTCGCGGCTGCGGATGAAGGTGCCGGCCGGAAACTGGCGGTTGGCAAGCATCTGGAAGAAGGGGCGCGACGGGATGAGCCCCGGCACCGCCACCACCTCCCAGCCGGTCAGCCGCCGAAGCCGCTCGTTCATGCGCGCGAAATTCGGCACGCCTTCGGGGCCGATGCCCAGCGCGGCGAGGCCGTCGAGATATTCCTGGCACACATGGCCCCTCAGGGTCCGCTGCTGACGCTCGAACAGCACGCGCCAAATGGCGTGGTCCTCGGGGGTGTAGCGCTCCCAGCCTTGGTCGATGATGCATTCCTCGACCGTCTGCGCGGTCAAAAGAGCATGTCCGGGCATCGCGTTCTCTCCTGAGAGCCGGCCCCAACTCCGGCTGCGGGGCTCCGCATCGCCATAACGCGCGACATGGCCTCGCAGATCCGGCAGCGCCGGGAGCGAAGCTAGAATACGCCCTTGGCGGCCGTGCGCGAAGGATGTGAAGGGTGTGAGCCGCGATCCCTCGCTGCAGGAGAGGGCGGCCGCGCTCGACTAGCAAACCAGACTGCCCAAGAGCTGGCGTTCCGAGAGTCTGAAAAGGCCCAGTCCCGGAAGCTCTACGTCACGGAGATCAACGTGCTCATCACTGCCTCGCGCGACCATGAAGAGCAGCGCATAGGTCATCGCTGCCGTCGGAGTACCGCTCGCGAATCCGACAGATGCGACGCGGAGAGGGTGCAGGACGCCGTGTCCGGCGCGCCGTATGACGGCGGCGATCGGAAACTTCATCGAATGGTTCGACTACGCGCTATATGGAGCAGCGGGCGGGCTGATCAGAACCGGCTCTGATTTGACCTCGTGCGCAAGCCCCTTGGGCCCTGGACCAGAAAGTGAGCGCCGTCGGCGTGTTTTGAACGCGACCAATCCGCCTTGTGTAATGCGCCTTAAAGGCCAATAGTCAGCGATCCATGAGTGACGCGGATAGCTTCTCGCCGTGGTTTGCCATCGCAGGTGAGGGCTTCAAGCACGTCGGTCTGGAGGGGCGAGGGGGCGGGAAAGCGGTTCATTGAACCCGAGGAGACCGGCCATGAGCGAATTCTTGAACTCGGCAGGGACGACACGTCGACGCGGCCTTTTCTTCTTGTGGTCGGCGGTCACCTTGGCCTTCGCGGGGGCTGCTGCGGTTTTGACGGCATCGCAATCCCAAGCTCAAACCAGCGGCATGGAACGACGCGGGGATCGGCGCACTGGACGGGACGTTCGACGCACTGATCGGCGTACTGGCCGCACGACGAGGCGTGAAGAGCGCCGAAACTGAGTGAGCGACCGAACTGTCGCATCGGCACTGAGCGTCCTGACCGTTCAACTCACTTGTTCGGACATGGCGCGTTGGCGAGCCCCCCGAAAGGCGAGAGCGAAAGCGCCGGGGCGAAACCATGCTTCGAACGCACTAGCGGCAAAGCCGTACTCGATAAGCCACATTCAGCCGGAAAAGCCACTGGGCGGCCGCTTCCGTCGCGGAACGCTCCAGAACGGCGGCAACTTTCGCGAACGCACTCGCTGCCGGCTTCATTGAGGCCGGCAGCGAGCCGAAGACGCGGATGCTCGCGACCAGAGCGCCGGTCCGAAAAGTGGAGTGCGATTTTTGGGAAAGCTGATTCAAAAACAAAGCGCTGCAGCATCGGACTGAATACGATATTCAGTCCGATGCTGTCAGGTCGCGCCGGCGGAATTGCTTCTGGCATCAGCGGCCGGCGGCAACGCAGCCATGCGAAAGGGCTACCCGCTCGGGCCCACCACGTTACGAGCATGCGCCCAGGCTGCCAGCGGCCTGATCTCAGAGCGCTGCAACGCGGCTCGGTCGCCGCCAGGCGTCAGCGGCGAACGCCGACCCTGTTGACACCGCCATTGCGATTTCCCGGACGAGGCGCGGTGACAGCGCCAACCCCGCCGGGCCGAGCGACCAGACGCACGCCGGGCCGCGCGATGCACCCACTGGGGTAACCGATATAGGTGCAATAAACGACGGCATTTGCGGTTTTCGTTGTCGCGGCAAGGCCAGTGAAGGCGATGCCGGCCGTGGCCATAGCGAATACGGCAAGTTTCATCTTTGTCATTTTGGGTGTCCCCAGGATTTTGAGGAAAACAAGCGCTCGCAACTATCAACCCTGTCACTATCGCAGCGGCGCGAACATTGTACCTGAGTACATGAGGTGTGCAGCACATCCAGATCAGCGCCATTCGCTCCGGCAATGTATGGAGGCGGAAGAAGATGGTGCCAACCGTCAGCACCGCTACGACGAGGAGCATCACCATCGCGACCGTGAGATAGTCCGGTATCTCACGGCGCCGTGATGCGCGGCCTTTCACGGAGCCCGTCAGGCGCATGTGCAGTGCTGCCCACGATCGAGGTAAGACGACACAAGGACCCGGAACGACGCGATTCACACCGGGTGTTGCTGCAGCCATTCCAGCAGCAACACGTAGCTGACGGCCAGAAGCACGGGCCCGACAAATAGCCCGAGGAGCCCGTCGACGATCATGCCGCCGATGACACCCATCAGAATGACCGGCATCGGCACATTCAGCCCTCTGCCGAGCATCAATGGTCTGAGAATATTATCGCCGAGACCGACGCCGATATTCCAGATCAGAAAGATGACCGCTGGCTGCGTTGCCTCGTGAATGAAGACATAGCCGACCACAGGCAGCGTCAGCAAAATCAGCGGCACCTGCATGATACCCAAGATGAGCGCAATAAGCGTCAAGGGGCCGGCTGCCTGAATTCCGATGGCGAAGAAGCCCAGGCCTAACAGCGATGACTGGATCAGAGCCACGCCAACCACGCCGAGCCCCACGCCGCGGATCGTGGCTGCGGTCAGCGTGACCAGTTGCTCCGCGCGCTCGTTGCTCCCTGTGACGCGTGTCAACAGACGATGAGCGAACGTTGCGGCCTCCTTCCCGTAGAGAATGAGCACCCCGGCAATCGCGAAGGACAGTACGAATGAGAGTTCGCCAACGGCAAGGCCACCAGCAAACGTAGCCAGCCACGCCAAGGGCCCGCTGAGCAGGTGACCGTACTTTGCCAGCGCCGCGGGCAAGTTGGAGGCGACGAGTGCCCAGATCTCCGTTAGTTTCTTGCCGATCAAGGGGGTGCCATCGAGCCATAGTGGTGGCTGTGGAATGGAAATGTCCTGGCTCTGCAAGGTCGAGATCAGCGAATAGAGCGTCGTCGCAAGCGACGTCACCGCAATCACCATCGGGCCCAGCATCAAGACGACGCCAATAAGCCCGATCAAAAGCGCCGATCCACGATTTCCCAGCCGCGGCATCAAGCGCAGATGGAGCGGATAGAGGATCACTGCGAGGATCGCCGACCAGATCAAAAGGAATGCGAAGGGAAGCACGATCCGTGCGCAGGCATAGACCAGCAGGGCAACCAGACCGACCCGAATGGCATTATCGATCATGGTCGATGAGCGACCACGGTTTGGAGCCTTCTCGTCCATCGACCTGCCCCCCGTATTGAGTTCCCTGCAAGAGCCGGCGCGATGTACGGTCGTCAGCCCAACCATTCTGGATCAGGTTGGAGTTGCGAGGAGAATGGGCTGGATCTCCGGTCGGCTCAGCGGGGCAAAAGCTCTAGATTCCTGCCCGTCAGATTGGCCGACCATCTTGGCTCTTCTGCGACGCAATACACAGTACAATGAATGTAAGCCCTGTAAACAGGGCATTGGGCCTGCCGCGGCTTTCTCACGACAGACGCAACTCTTGCGCCGGATGATGCGCGTCCGACTCGCCTAGCGGCTGACGAAAAGTCAAACGCTCTCCAACACGCTCGTCAGAGCGCCGACGGCCCCCCATCATCGTGCGGTTGTCTTAGTCTATGCGAAACGGCATCCTTGACCAGCGAATACAATCACTAGACAGTTCAGGCTTGCGGCGCCTCGCTCATGGACGCCCTCCGATTCACCGAGTGGCGGTAGTCTTTCTCGACCGGTCTGTTTGCCCAATTTTACGGGGTCTGATCCGATGGAACCCAAAGAGAAACGGCGCGCCTTTTTCTTCGCCTTCGCGCAACAATTCCGTGTGGTCGGGCCAATTCTGTCCGGAGTCGTGGTTGTCATGGCCGCGATTGGCTTGGTGATCGGACGCATCGAGGATTGGAGGATGGGCGAAGCGCTCTACTTCACGTTCGTCACCGGACTTACGATCGGTTACGGAGATTTTGCGCCCAAACATTTCAGCTCGCGCGTGCTCGCCATCTTCATTGGATTCTCCGGCATCGTTCTGACCGGGCTTGTCGCGGCAGTCAGCGTCGAGGCACTCCGCGCGACGGAGATCGATTCTATCGACAAGAAATAAGGTTCACCCCGCCAATCCCCATGCCGCAGCTTGGCCTGCCCCTGAAAAACGACCCTCCGTGAAACAGGCTTTTGAGGCTTGGCAGGATGTCGCTATGGCGCAGAAGAAGCACAAGCCCGAGGAGATCGTCGCGCTGGCGGGCTAGGCGTCCAGATAGGCCTTGACCTTGCCCTGGCGCACGGCGGCCTTGAGGGCGGCATGATCGCGCTCGGCCTGGTCGGCATAGCTCACGGAGAAATCCCCCAGGGCCTCGTCGAACTGGTCGTTCGATCCGAGATAGCCGCTGATGCCGGCAGCGTTGCCGGCGACAGCATGGGCGCGCGCCAGCACCCAGCCGCAGGCGAGGGCGTAGCTCAGGAGCAGCTCCGCGTCGAAGGTCACGACAAGCGGCTTGATCTTGGCATCACGCAACTGGCGCACATAGAACTGCTTGCCCGAAAGCTCGGCGGTGACCCAGCCAAGGAACAGATCCGACGCAGGCTGCATCAGGCGCTGCCCGACGACGACACGCTGGCCGTGCTGGGAATAGGCGCTTGTGCCGGCATAGGGCTCCAGCACCGAGGTCACCGCCTCCTTGAACTGCAGGAACAAGGGGTCGTTGCAGGACGACATCATCAGGACAACCCAGCAGCGGCGCCCGACGCTGCCGACGCCAACGACCTTGATGGCTGCGTCCACCAGATGATAGCGGTCGAGCAGGACGCGACGGTCCTCTGACAGGGTCTCCCGGTAATCGCGGAAGATCCGCTTCAACTGCTCCTCGAAATCCGGACCACGCGATCCCTCGGGATGGTAGATCAGGGGCGGCATGTCGCGAATGCGGATGCGGCCGCCCACCATGTCCGTGATCTTGGGAAAATCAGTTTCAGAGCCGTCCTGCTGGGCCGCTTTCGCGATCCGCTTCTGGATCCGGCCACGTTCTCGCGCTGGCGCCAGGGAGACGAGATCGTCACCGGTGACGCGCGCGTACCAGACGTCGAGCGGATGCATTTCCGCGTAAGTGGCAAGGTGCCTGCGGTAGCTGCGCACGCAGGCGATGGCGGTGTCACGCGCCGTCCTGGCCGGCAATCCGATCGACCGGGCTGCGAGGACGAACGAGGTCGCAAGCCGCTTGATGTCCCACTCCCAGGGGGCCGGAAGAGTCTCGTCGAAATCATTGATGTCGAAGAGGATGTTGCGTTCGGGCGTGGCAAAGCCCCCGAAATTCATCAGGTGGCAGTCGCCGCAGGCCTGCACCTGCATTCCGGTGTTCGGCGTGGTGCTGAGATCGGCCGCCATGATGCCGGCCGACCCCCGGTAGAACGCGAAGGGCGACTGCAGCATGCGCCCATAGCGGATGGGAACGAGTTCGGGAATGCGATCGGCATCGGCAGCCTGCAGGAGGGCGAGCGGGTCGGGGCGGCTTCCATTAGGCGCCCATGTCCTGTGCTGTGGGCGCGAAACGCGATCACGGAGCGCCTTCCCGGCCTTCATCCGCTCCGCCAACGACATCTCTTGCGTGAATTCGTTGGGTGGCGGCTGATTGGTAGGGATCGCGTCGGCGCTGGCGCCGTGAACGACCTCCAGCTGCGACCTCTTCGGCGACGCGAGCCTCTCCGATCTTGCAGACATGAGGCCCCCACACAGGAAATAGCCGGCGCAATCTTTGCGTAACGTACGCCTTTTTGCGCGTTCGAGAACAGGCTTTGAGGCCATGATGTCACCGAATTGTCGGATCGTGGCGCGCGCCGTCCCCTGCTGCGGGGGGCGGGCCGGGCGCGACGACCGCCGCGCCGGCCTGGGCATCCTCCGCGGCATCGGCCCCGATTTTCCGGCCCGAACCCACTTGCCCGCGGCTTGTGCTTGACGGATTGCCTAGGCCGCGCTTGTCTGCCAGCGAGGGATGGTGGAGAGCACCATGCGCCGCGAAAAGCCCAGCCCGATACGCTCCGATCCATTGGGAACCGGCCGTTTTGCGGGGGCGGTCCGGCCTCGGTCACCGGGCGCGCGCGCAATCCCACGCAGGATCGTGAATTGGCTGGGACGGGTTCTCAACGGCCGTGCCGCCCGCCCTTGGTCCGACGATCAGCGCAGCGCATCGACGGCGTTCGGGGATCCCGCTTCGACCAGGCTGGGACAATCCTTCGGCGCGGCCGCCGCCGAGCATCCCGGCCTCTCCGGCTTCAGCCTCCTGATCCACGGGCGCGAGGCCTTCATCGCCCGTCTCGCGCTTGCCGACATGGCCGAGCGCAGTCTCGACATGCAGTATTATTCCTGGGACGGCGATATCACCGGTCGGATCATCGTCGATAGCGTGATGAAGGCGGCCGATCGCGGAGTCAGGGTCCGTCTTCTCGTCGACGACGCTTTCTACAAGGCCAGCGATGCCGTCAAGGCCGCGCTCGACGCTCACCCCAATGTCGAGATCCGCCTGTTCAATCCGGTGGCAAATCGGCGCTGGTCAGCGCTTGATTACATCGTCGATTTCGGCCGGTTGAACCGCCGCATGCACAACAAGCTGATGGTTGCCGACAATGCTGCGGCGATCGTGGGCGGCCGCAATATCGGTGACATCTATTATGGCGTGAACACGATCGCCAATTATCGCGATCTGGACGTTTTGGCGGTCGGGCCCGTCGTCCGCAATCTGTCCGATGTCTTCGACCGGTTCTGGAACAGCCCGTCGGCCGTGCCGATCGCGGCGCTCGTCGAGCGCAGTTATGGCGCTGCCGATCTCGATGCCATCCTCATTCGCCTGCGCGGGGAGATCGACGCGGCCAAATACCCTTATCCGATCGACCAGGACCTCGACGAACTGGCGGCCCAGAGCGCGGAGCTTCGCGATAATCTCGTCTGGGCACAGGGCCGGGTCATCGCCGACGATCCGGAAACCATCGCGCCGGGCATCGAGAGCGACCATGTGGTTGCGTTCATCCGCGGGCGGGTCGCCGAGCTGAAGCAAGAACTGCTGGTCGAGACGCCGTATTTCGTTCTGCCCGCCAGGGCGCAGGCAACCGTCAAGGCGCTGCACCAGCGCAATGTCCGGGTGCGCGTGTTGACCAATTCGCTGGCTTCGAACGACATGCTGCCGGCGCATTCAGGCTACGCCAAGACCCGCAGGCGGCTGCTGGAGAACGGCATGGAGCTCTACGAGCTGCGCCCGGATACCGACGCCTACCGGCCGGGCTGGTCGCTCCGTTCCGGCCGGTCACCCGCAGCCTTGCACGCCAAGGCCATGGCCTTCGACCGCGAGGCTGTGTTCATCGGCAGCTTCAACCTCGATCCGCGCTCCGCCGTGATCAACACCGAAGCCGGGCTCTATATCGAGAGCCCGGAGCTGGCGGAAAGGCTGGTCGCCTACATGGCCACGGGCGTCGTGCCCGCCAACAGCTACCGCGTTCTTCTTGCCCCGAATGGCGGCATCGTCTGGGAGACGGCGCGGGATGGGCAAAGCGTCCATTATCGCGACGAGCCCGAGACCCGCTTCCGCCGGCGTCTCGGCGCGGACCTGTTGAAGCTCCTGCCGATCGACTCGCAACTCTGATGCGGTGGAAGGCCGGCTACCTCGTTGGAGCCGATTTCATACGACGGAGCAGGTCTCCTGAAGTGCGCGTAAAAGCTAGGTTGAAGTACTGCAGTAGACGTTGGCGGCGGTTTTAGTCAGGATGCTCGGCTCCCTTTGCGTATTTCAAGCTTTCGAGCTTATGCGATGGCGGTGTCAATGCAGGCTGCTTCGATGCACGGGAACGACTCGAATGCTGGCGGGCTCCGCTTCGACGTCGTCGCGGGGCTTACCGCGGCCGCCGTCGTGCTGCCCAAGGCCATGGCCTACGCCACCGTGGCGGGCCTGCCCGTACAGGTTGGTCTCTACACCTCCCTCGTGCCGATGGCCGTCTACGGATTGCTCGGCTCCTCCCGCGTACTCAGCGTCAGTTCCACCACCACGCTTGCTATCCTCACTGGCGCCCAACTCGGTGCAGTGGTCCCGGACGGCGACCCGACCAAGCTGCTCGCCGCGACGGCGACGCTGACGGCCCTGGTTGGCGCCTTGTTGCTTCTCGCCAGGCTCCTGCGCCTAGGCTTCGTCGCCAATTTCATCTCCGCGCCGGTACTCACAGGTTTCAAGGCCGGCATCGGCCTCGTAATCCTGCTGGACCAGGCGCCCAAGCTCTTCGGAGTGCACATCACAAAACAGTCCTTCTTTGCCGACATTCTGAGCGTCGTGCGCGCGCTTCCGGAGGCGTCACTGCTGACTGTCGCGGTAGCGGCGGCGACTGTGATCGTCCTGATCGGGATGGAGCTTCTCAAGCCGCATTCGCCCGCCCCCCTCATCGCAGTGGCCGGCGCGATCGCAGCCTCGTGGATCTTTCACCTGGGCGCTCAGGGCGTCTCTACCGTGGGGCATATACCGCAGGGCCTTCCGTCGTTGACGCTTCCCAATCTTGCGCTCGCACTGCAACTGCTGCCGGGAGCGTTCGGGATTGCCCTGATGAGTTTCACCGAAACCATTGCGGCTGGCCGGGCTTTTGTTCGCCCTCGCGATCCTCCGATCAATGCCAATCGAGAGTTGGTGGCGACAGGCGCAGCCAATCTCGTCGGCTCCTTGCTTGGCGCGATGCCGGGCGGCGGCGGCACGTCGCAAACGGGCGTTGTTCGCGCAGCGGGCGGGCGAACACAGGCGGCCTCGCTGGTGACTGCGGCGGCAGCTCTTGCAACCATGCTCCTGTTCGCGCCTTTGCTCGGCCTCCTGCCGAACGCCACGCTGGCAGCCATCGTCATCGTCTACTCAATTCCCCTTATCCAGCCGGCGGAGTTCAACGCCATTCGCCGAGTGCGCACGATGGAGTTCCGCTGGGCGATTGTCGCAACCCTTGGCGTCCTGATCTTTGGAACCCTTCAGGGTATTGTCATCGCGGTCATCCTGTCGCTGATCGGACTGGCCAGCCAGACTTTCCACCCCCGGGTTACGGTGATCGGCCGCAAGCGTGGAGCCGACGTGCTCCGCCCTCTTGGACCTGAAAACCCCGATGACGAAACCTTCGAGGGATTGTTGATCGTGCGGCCGGAAGGGCGGCTCTTCTTCATCAATGCACAGGATGTGGTTGATCAGATCGCCGCTCTCGTTGGTCAGCATAAGCCGCGGGTCCTCGCGCTCGACCTCAGCCGCGTTCCGGACATCGAGTATTCGGCCCTCCAGATGCTGCTGGAAGGCGAGAGACGGATGGCAGAACAGGCTGTCACAGTCTGGTTCGTGGGCCTGAACCCTGGTGCGCTCGAGGTCATTCGCCATGCAGGCCTGGACACGTTGCTTGGCCCAGACCGGTTGCTCTTCAACGCACGCGGTGCCATCGAACGCTACACGGCGCTGAACTCGCTAACCGTCAACGCTGCCGGGTTGGTTCCTGAGCCAAAAGCGTGAGAGGCCGCTTTCCAATCGGCTTTGTTGACACCATCCTGAAGCTACATCGGTTCCAGCGATGCAATCCATCGGGCCACGGAGCTACAGCGGAAGGCGCATTCACCGGCCGGCAATCGGAGAATTTCGAAGGACCAGTTCAAACGATGCGCAGAGGACGATCCTCCGCAACAAGCTCCTCGCAGGTGGGCCGCTGAGAAATTGGCAAGCTCGGGCCGGGACGCCGATGCCTGTTCGGACGACTTTGCCAGGGGCACGGTCGATCCCGAGCGCAGTGACCTGTTCAGCAAAATCCGCAAGGACTTTGACGCCGCGGGCGTTGCCCAATCGGACGAGCAAATCCTGCGCATCATGACCAAACTCATGCTCAAAGGGGGGGAACTTCATGCCAACAACGCTGCGAGGTTCCCGCGATGCCGCAGCGGTGATGCTCACGCGCGATCTCCCGTCGCGCTGAGGTCGGCTGTCGATTGCCCGTATAGCGCTACGGGATGCTAACCTGATGAACGGAATGGCATGGCCGACTGCAGGCCACTAAGCGCTTTTGGGCCAGGCAAAATTCAGACACGGCGACAGCCCGCGTATTGCCAAGCCGACGTCCGTAGAGCTCGACATGCCCCCTTCTGGCTGTTGAACTGAGCTCGAACCAGAATGCCTGAAAGCGGACATGGTCAGAGTCCGGAAAGGGCCATTAGCGGCGCTGCCTTCCCGGATCGTTGCAAAAAATTGGTTGCGCTTCGGTTCTGCCGAGCGGCGTGATTGCCAATTCTGTGGCTGGCCCCAGTCCCGGCGTTATGCACGGGTTTGGTTGCCGGCGCTCATCAGCCACACTCGCGGCGCGCCCGACACGATTCGAACGTGTGACCTTTGCCTCTTCGGGCATGTGCTCCTTCGCAAAATCCCGCATTGCCGAAGCGGCGGGGATCGGCTATCCAGCCTTCACGGTTAGCGCCCGTAGCTCAGCTGGATAGAGCGTTGCCCTCCGAAGGCAAAGGTCACACGTTCGAATCGTGTCGGGCGCGCCATTTTTGGAATCTCGCGGGTTCTCGCGAGTTTCTGCCTTAGCCCCTCATCTTGGCGATCATCGGAGACCCCTGCTGTCGCAGCTGGCAGGGGGGCGCATGGCTGAGATTCGCAGGACGGGGGCGGTTGGCAAGCAAGGTCAGGCGTGCAGGCAACCCTGCGGCAACCAGGCGATTCCTTGAGAAGGCAGGGGTTTCGCACGGGCCCGAGCGCCGGAGGCGGAGAGCGACACGGCCGCGCTGTCTCTAGCCCCGTGACCTTCACGATGACGGCGAGCGCCCTTCTGCGGCGTTATCAGGCGGAGGCGAAAGCCGCCAAACGCAGCGCAGCGTATGAGCGCTCGCGCATCAGCTCCGTCGCCTGCGGCAGCAGCTCATCAATTCAAACCCGCTTGTAGATGTCCTCGATGCGGACGATGTCGTCTTCGCCCAGATAGGAGCCGACCTGCACCTCGATGATCTCGAGCGGGATCTTGCCTGGATTGGCCATGCGGTGGGTGCAGCCGATCGGCAGGTAGATCGACTCGTTCTCGTGCACGACGAGGGTTTCCTCGTCGCGCGTCACCTCGGCCGTGCCGCGCACCACGACCCAGTGCTCGGCCCGGTGGAAATGCTTCTGGAGCGAGAGAACGCCACCGGACTTGACCGTGATGCGCTTGACCTGATGGCGCGAACCCAGATCGATCGAGAGATATTTGCCCCAGGGCCGGTGAACTTCGCGATGGGCACCGGCCTCCGCCTCGCCGTTGGACGCGATCATGGCCACGACGTCCTTGACCTTGTCGGCCTTCGCCTTCGGCATCACCAATATGGCGTCGCGCGTGGCGATGACGGCGACATCGTCGAGGCCGACCACGGCGACGAGGGCCTCCTCGGAGCGAACGAGGTTGTTCGCGCCATCCACGACATAGCCCCTGCCTTCGACGACATTGCCGCATTTTCCCTTATCGGAAAGGTCCCAGATCGCAGCCCAGCCGGCGACATCCGACCAGCCGAAATGACCGGCGATCACCGCTGCCTTCGTCGTCCGCTCCATGACGGCATAGTCGATCGAGATCTTCAGCGCCCTGGCGAAGGCGCCGGTGTCGAGCACCCGGAAGCCGAGATCGCTCGTGCTCTTCGCGACGGCCTCACGCGCCGCGCGGATGACACCCGGCGCGAAAATCTCGAGCTCGGCCCGCATCGTGGCCGCATCGAAGATGAGGTTGCCGGAATTCCAGAGATAGCCGTCCGCGAGACAGCGGGCAGCCTGCACGGCATCGGGCTTCTCGACGAAAGCCTCGACCTGGCGGGCGTCATCGGTGATTTCCGCTCCGGGCCGGATATAGCCGTACTGCGACGCCGGATAGGTCGGCGGTATCCCGATCGTCACGATGCGCCCCTGTGCGGCCACCTTGGCAGCCCTGGCGCAAGTCTCGACGAAAAGCGCGCCATCCTGCACGACATGATCTGCCGCGAAGACGCCGACAATGGCTGCGCCGTCGCGCGCAAGGCCGAGCTCGACCGCGATCGCCACGGCGGGAGCGGAGTCACGTCTGACGGGCTCGAGCACGATCTCGGCCTGCACGCCGATCGCCTGCAACTGATCCGCGACGGTGAACCGGTATTCCGAGCTGGTCACGACGATCGGCTTGTCGAAGACCGCCTTATCGGAGAGAAGCTGAACCGCCCGTTGGAAAGTCGATTCCTGGCCGAAGAGCGGGATGAACTGCTTCGGCATCGTGTCGCGCGCGATCGGCCATAGGCCGATTCCGACTCCTCCGCACATCACAACGGGGATGATCTTCTGCGACATGGATTCACGCTCCTCGAAGTCGCTGATCAACGGCAGGTATTTCTGGGAATGACTGTTATTCGCGCGTCCGACCAGGCTGAGCTGCCAAGCTAGCATGCGTCATATCTCGGCGAATAGCTCACTCCATTGACCTACTCCTTGCGGTAGGGCTTGACGCAGCGGGAAACAGCCGGGCCACGGCAAAAGGCCCGATCCGCCGGCACGAGCAGCCGGCAGAGTCGGGCCTCTGCGATCTTTCAGCCGCTTCCGGGCAGCTTTCGGGCCGATGCCCGTTCAAGCCGCCGCCGGCCTCACTCCTCCCTGAGGCCCGAACGCACGGAATCCATCAGGGGCTGCATCAGATAGGCAAGGGCGGTGCGCTCGCCTGTCGGCACGAAGACCTCGGCCGGCATGCCGGGCTTGAGTTTCGAACGGATCTTCGGGGGGAAGCCCGAGGCCGAAACACTGACGCGCAGCTCATAGACCATCTGCTGGGAGACATCGTCGCGCAGCGCATCGGCCGCTACGGACTTGACCTCGCCGACGGTGAAGGGCGTCGCCCGTCCCTTGAACGAGGGCAGGCGCACCTCGGCCGCCATGCCGGGGCGGAGGCTGTTCACGTCCATCGGCGAGATCTTGGCGGTGACGACGAGATCGTCGTCCTGGGGCACGATTTCCATCATGGTCTCGCCCGGCTTCACCACCGCTCCGACCGTATGGACCTTCGACGCCACGACCCGGCCGGCGCGCGGGGCGCGGACTTCCGCACGCGCCAGCACATCCTCGGCGATGCGCAGCTTCTCGCGGGCATCGGCGAGCCTGACCCGGCAGTCCGCGACCTTCGTCGATGCCTCTTCCGCGGCCTTGAAGCCGATCTGGCTCATCTGGAGCCGGATTTCGTCATTGGCCACGGACAGGCGCGCGAGATCCGCATTCAGCGAGCCGATGCGGCCCTCGAGTTCGGTCAGCGACCGGCGCAGCGGGTTGATGCGCGTCGCCGCGATGTAGCCCTGATCGGCGAGAGGCCGCAGCTTGGTGAGTTCGTCGTTGATGCTGGCCGCCTGGGTCGTCGCAGAATTGCGCTGCGCCTCGGTCGATTCATATTGCTTCCGGGATTGCGTCAGACGCTCTCCCAGAATGGAGACCTCCATCTTCTGGGCCGAGACGCGCTCCTTGAAGAGGCGTTCCTGGTCGAGCACGATCCGGCGCGCCTCCTTGCTCTCGCCGGCCTCGGTCAGTTCATTCGAGAAGGCGATGCGGTCGAGCTGGTCGATCTGTGCGGTAAGCCGCGCTTCCTCGCCCAAAGCCTGGAGGACGCCGAGCCGCGCCACGCTGCGCTGCGCGGCGGCATGCGTGGCGTCGAGCCGCAACAGCACCTCGCCGGCGCGAACCTCGGAACCGTCACGCACCGCGACAGCCTCGACGATGCCTCCCTCGAGATGCTGGACCGCTTTCCGGTCGCTCTCCACGACGACGCTGCCATGGGCCACGACGGCGCTGTCGAGGCGGGCGGTCGCCGCCCAGGCTCCTCCGGCCCCCAATGCAACGGCGACGACGATGTAGCCCTTCTGAACAGGGGTCCGCCAATCGCCGCCTGCTTCGGCAGGCGTTCGCGCCAGCAGGATCATGCGCCGTGCCCCGACAAGGGCGGGCTCGAGGCGCCGGCGCCATCGCGTGGCGTGGAGCGACAGCTTCTTCGCGATATTCATCGACAGTTTCATCGACGCGCCCACCTCGCCACGGAATGCGGCTCCAATCGTCGTACCGCTCCACCCTGAGGCGGCCGAACGCGCGGCCCGACGCCCGGCTGCAGCAGCACGGGCAGGATCTCGTCGCGCAGGCCGACCCTGACGGCCTGGCCCTTCTGCATGAGGATGATCTTGTCGACCTGGGACAGAAGCTGCGGGCGATGCGTGATCACCACGACGATGGCGCCCGCGGCGCGCAGGCCCGATAGGGCGCGGGCGAGCGCGGCATCGCCATCCGTGTCAAGATTGGCGTTGGGCTCGTCGAGCACGACCAGTGCGGGCTGGCCGTAGAGCGCTCGCGCCAGGCCGATCCGCTGCCGCTGTCCCCCGGACAGGATCGCTCCATCGTCGCCGATCTGCGTCGTGTAGCCGGCCGGAAAGTTCTGGATGAGGTCATGCGCCGAGGCGGCCGAGGCGGCGGCGACGGCGGCATCGTCGGTGGCGGCGGGATCGAAGCGGGTGATGTTGTCGCGCACGCTTCCGGCGAACAGTTCGACATCCTGAGGCAGGTAGCCGAAGATCCGGCCGCGCTGCTCGTCGGAAAAATGCCGGATGTCGTTGCCGTCGAGACGCACGACGCCCTGGTCGGGGTTCCAGACACCGACAAGCGCGCGGGCCAGGGAGGATTTCCCGGAGCCGGTCAGCCCGACGACTGCCGCGACCTCGCCCGGCTCCACCTCGAACGAGACATTTTGCAGAAGCAGCGCTTGTCCGTTTGGAGCGCGCACGCTCAGGCCCTCGACGCGCAAGGGGCCCGCCGGGTGGGGGAGCGTCATGACCTCGCTGCCGGCAGAGGCGGGCTTCAAGGCCGTTCCGAGCCGGTGGAACGCGCTTCGCGCGGACACGAAACTCTTCCACTGGCCGACGGCGCCCTCGATCGGCGCCAGGGCCCGCCCCATGATCAGGGAGGCGGCGAAGATCGCGCCCGCCGCGATGTTCTGGTGGATGGCGAGATAGGCGCCGACGCCAAGCACGGCGCATTGGAGGACGAGCCGCAGCAGCTTCGTCGCTGCGAGCAGCGTCCCGCCCCAATCGGCGGCGATCGTATGATAAGCGAGGGCCCTGCGCTGCCGATGCCGCCATTCGCCGCGGATGGCCTGTGCCATACCCATCGCCTGGATGACTTCGGCATTCCGGAGGGAGGCGGCGAGGCGCTCGCTGGCGCCGTGGCCCAGTTCCGCCGCACGAACCAGGGAATTCTTCGTGACGCGCTCGTTCAGCAGGGCGACGCCGAGGATCGCGGCGGCGCCGACGGTGGCAACGAGGCCGATCGCCGGATGAAGGATGAAGCAGAGGCCGAGATAGATCGGAATCCAGGGCGCATCCATCAGTGCCGGCACGAGACTGCCGGACAATGTCGCGCGCAGGGTTTCGACATCGCGGATGGGCAAGATGTGCTGCGAGCCCTTGGCCTCCAACGCACCGCGAAACGCGGCCTCGAATGCCGGCTCGGACAGCGCCCGGTCCACGCACAGGCCGAGCTGGACGAGCGCGCGGCTGCGGAAATGCTCGAGCGCGGCATAGGCCGCAAACAAGGCAAGGACGATCAGCGAGAGCATGACGAGCGTCGTGCCGTTCCGGCTCGTCAGCACCCGGTCATAGATCTGCATCGTATAGAGGGGGGAAACGAAGACGAAGAGATTGAGGACGAAGGAAAGCCCGAAAAGCGAAGCGAATGCGGGCGTCAGACTGCGGACCGTTTGCGAAAGCATCTTCGTCGGTTTCCTTGCAGCGATGGGAATTTCAGGAGGAGCCGGACCGACGAATGCCGATCCGGAAGGGCGGCGAAGGATCGCCGCCGGTCGTTCTCAAGGGATGGCGGCCCTGCCCCGATATCGAAGCTGAGCCGCCATGGCTAAGGCGCGAGGCCTACCAGTGCCAGTGGTAGGAATGGCCGTGGTCGTTACTGTCCTGTTGCGTCTGCAAATCCTGGAACCAGTTGCGACCGCCACCATGGCCGGCCCAACCGCCTGGCGTCGTGGGCTCTGCGACGACCGGCGGGGCAGGCTGCGCCGTGACCGGCGGCGGCAGCTCTGCTACCGGCGGGGTAGGCTCGACGGCAGGCGGCTTGGGCTCTGCCGTATTCGGCGGTGCAGGCTCTGCTGTAACCGGAGGCGCGGGTTCCGCCGTGACGGGCGGAGCGGGCTCCGCCGTAACAGGGGGCGGCGTCGCCGGTGTGCCCGTATCCGGCGCCGAGCTCACGCCCGTTGCTCCGATTGAGCCGAACGGGGCCGACTCGATGCCATGCGACTGCGCCATCGATCCGGACGTGAAGCTGTATTCGCCGTCCGCGGCATTCGCGAAGCCGGCTTGCGTGGTCACGACGCTGCCCACGTCGCCGCCGCGCTGCTGGAAACTCGACAGCGAGAGATCCGCGACAGTCAAGTCGCTGCCATCGGGGTTGTAATAGACGTTGTTGTGGATCAGGCCCGCATTGGTCTGATCGGTATCGATCGTGTTGCTGCCATCCTTCGAGACCTGGATGAAGTTCTCGTAGGTCTCGTTGCCGGTGATGGCGTAGCCGTCGACACCGATGGTCGCGATGCCGTATTTTCCGTTGTCCAGCAGCGTGTTGTCGTGGATCGAATTGTTCGATCCACCATGGATCAGAATGCCGCTGAAGGATGTTCCCTCGATGAAGTTGCCGTAGATCTGCGCGTTGCTCGCGAGGTTGTCGAGATAGATTCCGGAGCTCCAGTTTTCCGCGAACCCGGCGTCCTGCGTGTTGAGGCCGCCGGTATCGACGATGTTGTTGTAGCGGATGGTGTCGCCAAGTGCGCCGGGATCCTCATGAGAGAACAGGTAGATGGCGCCGACATCTGGCGTCTGCTGGCCGGCATGGCGGATGTCGTTGTACTCGATGACATTGCCGCCAGACGCGATGTCGGGATCGTGGTTGTTCTCGGAAATGGCGAAGCGCGGCACATTGGTGATCGTGTTGTGGTCGATCTGGTTGCGCGCCGATTCCTGCATGTCGATCGAGCCGTACTGAACGAAGGCTTCGTTCGAGTGGTCGATGACATTGTTCGAGATCTTGTTGCCGCTGGTCCCTGACGTCAGGGCGACAGCGCTCGACCAGATGTGGTCGAAGCTGTTGCCCGAGACCACATTGCCATTGCTGCTGCCATGCAGCGCGACACCGAGGCCGACATTGACGAAATGGTTCCCGTCGACCGTCAACCCGGTCGCGTTATGCGCTTCGATCGCTGCCGTATTGGGATCGCCCGACACCGCTGCCGTGTCGGTCAGCGTCAGGCCCTTGATACCCACATCCTTCGCGCCATCGACGACGAACAGGCTGTGATCGGAGGATGCGACCGCACCGTCGCCCGTGAAACCGGCGGGCGCCTTGAACAGGATGGTCCCGGTCTGGCTGTTGAACGACCATTCGCCCACGCCATCCGGCACCGGCTCCGAGACGAAGAAGCGGCTTGCGGGGCCGAGGTCGTAATTGGCTTCGGATGTGAAGGTCATGACGTTGCCGTTGACCGACGCGATGGTCAGGTGATCGTTGGCGTAGCCATTCTCCGAGAACACCGTCACCGTCTGCCCGACCTGCGGGGCGTGACCCGACGGAAAGTCCGACGGATTGAAGGCGAGCGACTTGCTAGGATCGGCCCCGCCGGGCAGATCCTGCCCCCAGAGCCAGCCGCCCCGGATCGGATCGGAAGGATCGACGTTGGGAAAGCGGCTTTCGACCTGCTGCACGCCGTTGACGGTCAGTTGCAGGACCTGGGCGTCGTCGACATGGGCCGACCAGACGCCGTTCGCGCCCTGGGTCCAGCCGGTGATCGGCGTGCCGCCGCTGACGATGGCGTTCTGTCCGGGCGACGCCACAAAGGATGAGCCGGAATCGGCCGATGTCAGATGAATGGGGCTGTCGAGATGGTAGGTACCACCTGCGAGGTAGGTCGTATCGGCGCCCCCGCTCTGCCGCATGGCTTCCTGGGCACGCTCCACAGTCGCAAAAGCTGAGGATTGATCGAGACCGGAATTGTTGTCGTTACCGGTTGTAGATACGTAGAAATTAGCCATAAAGGGGTCTCCTGTTAGGGCAAGAACACACTCGGTGTGGTCGAGCCCCTAGATACCCCTGACCTGCAATCGCGTTCTACCCAAAGACCCGAATTTATATCAGACAGTATTAGTCCGATTGTACTATCTGCCCGAATTTGATACAATATATCAATCGATTATTTCTTCGTTAAAAACTGACCCTCCTGTGGATGAAACAGGCCTTCCGGCATCCGTCTGGCAGATCGTCAGGTGATGGTCGCAACATTGGGCGCCTGCTGCCAGGCGATCGACATACTCCCGGAAGGCGGCCAGAGTCGCGACCGGACTCTGGCAGCGATCGCAGATCACGAGCGCCTGGGCGGAGAGTTCGCGCGGCAGCAGAACGGCGGGGGAGCCGCAATCCCGGCAGCTGAAGCCCGTGCCTGCCGGAAGCGTCTGACGATCGGCATCGGCCATGAAAAGCGAGGCGGGGCGGCCGATCATGCCGAAGCCTGATAGAAGGATTTGTAGTTTCGGTAGGCCTGCCCGCGGTCCGTCGCGTTGTAACGCCCCTGTTCCTCGAGATCGACGCCGTTGAGCACGATGCCTCCCACGTCGAGCCCGAGCCGCGTGAGATGGTCGAGCGTGGCGGAGACGGTCGTCCTCAGCGTATCGTTCCATTTGACGACATGCAGCACGGTGTCGGCGTGCTCACGCAGCAAGGCGCAGTCGGCCGAAAGCAGCACGGGCGCGACCTCGAACAGGATGACGTCATATCGTGCGCGCGCCTCGCGCAGCATCGCCTCGAAGGCCGGATTCGAATAGACGTTCTGCCCGTCCCTCAGGCCGGATGCGCGCCGCACCGTGGCAATGGAGGTCGCCGCGGAGTCTGAATCGCCGACTTGAGGAAGGCATTGGTCGAGTAGCGCCTCATGCGGGAAGTTCTCGCCCAGCAGGAGTCGGCGCGGAGAACCGTCGACCACCAGAACCCGCTGCCCCATCACCGTCAGCACGCGAGCCATCGCCGACGCCACGAAGGACTTGCCCTCGCCCGGTGCCGAAGAGGTGATCAGCACCACCTTCGGTGGATTCGTGGGAGGAAACAGCTCCGCCACCGTCGATCTGACGGCTTCGGCGAAGACGAGGCTCTCCAGACCATTCGGGTAGTGCTCGAGCTTGGGAAGGAGCCCGACGCAGCTGCTGTGATTCTCGAGCGCGAACTCGCTTTCGCTGCGGAAACCGCGATCGCGCTTCTCCAGCATGAAGGACAGCGTGGCCCCGGCCGCGAGCCCGGTGAGCAGGCCGAGGCTCAGCACCAATCCCGGGCCGGGGGTGTTCGGCAGGGAAGGTACTTCGGCGGGAGCCAGGATCTGCGCGATGACCGGCCTCAGCTCGCTCACGGCACTGGCCTGCTGCTGCGCATCGGACAACTGCTTGACGCGGTCGCGCGCGGCCGTCGCCTCCGCCTGCAAGGTCCGCAACTGGCCCTCGAGGCCTCGCGCCTCGATCGACTTCGTCTGGAGTGTCGCGACGCGTGCCGAAAGCGCCGTTTCCGTGGCACGGGCTGCCTGGACGTCGGTTTCGATATTGGCCACGGACTGGGCGAGCTGCTTCTTCAGGCGGTCCTGCACAGAAGTGAGCGTCAGCCGCAGCCGCGTGACTGCGGGGTGGCGATCGCCGGCCATGCTGATCATCTCGTCGAGAGCCCTGCGCGCCTTGCCCTCCTCGTCCAGGAGAGCCTGAACCACCGGAGATCCGCCGAGATCCGTCGCCTGCGGAACATTGCCGGCGGCGATGGATTCCTGCGCCCGGCGCAGGCGCATCTCTTCCGCCAGACGTGTCGCCGACGCGGCGTTGATCTGGGTCAGCACGTCGCGAAGCTGCTGCTGCTGCATGTCGGCGCCGTCCTGCCCGAGCTCGACGAAGCCGGTCCGGACGCGGAACTCCTCGATTTCCTTCTCTATCCTCGCCAGGTTGATGCGCGCTTCCTGCGCCTGCACCCCGTACCACTGGCTGGAGCGCTGCGAGGCGCTCGTGCTCGCTTCCATCTTCCGCCGCAGATATTCGGTGCCGAAGGCATTGACGATGAGCGCAGCGCGATCCGGATCGGTATCGCGATATGTGAGCGTCACCAGATACGCCTTCGAGTCGTTGCCGACCGTCAGCGACGACAGCAGCCCCTGCGCGACGACATCACGCAACGCCGGCGGGCTCGTCGACCCGCCCAGGCCCACGAACTCGCGGGCGGTCTCACGGACCCAGGGCGGGAAGACCAGGTCGACGCCGCCCGCAACGAGACTGGACAAGGAGGAGGCCGGCTTTTCGGATACCTTGTCGAGGCCCAGCCGCGATACCACGGCCCGCGCGGTCGCCAGAGAGCGGATGATCCGCGCCTCGCTCTCCACGAGCGTCGAAGCCTCGAGCGCGACACTGCTCGATTTGCCTCCCCCTCCCGCCGTATCATCGCGCGTGAAGTCGAACTGCAGGACCAGATCGGTGGCATAGCGACGCGGCATGACCACCAGAGCGAGCGCGGCGACCAGCACGGCTCCGCAGGTGACCCCGAGGATCAGCCCACGCCGCCGCCAGAGCATCGAGAGAAAGTCGAAGGTCGCGGCATCGTAATATCGGGAGAGCGCCTGAGACTGGCGAGGAGCCCTCATCTCGCTGAAGAAATCCATGGTCGCTTGTCCCGCCTGCTTCGTGTCTCTGGATGACGACTGAGGCTGCCCGCTTCCGCGGAGCCAGCCCGATTGGGCCTTTGCGCCGCGCTACTTCGCCCCGCGCGCCATGAGCACTGCCGGAACGGTCTGCAGCAGCACGTACAAATCCAGCCAGAACGACCAGTTATGGATGTAGAAGCTGTCCTGGCGCTTCTGGATCGCGAGATCGCCGTCACTGCGATCGGTCACCTGCCACAATCCCGTCAGACCCGGCGGGACGCTGGTCCGAAGCGCCTGGAACGCCGTGTCGAAGCATTGATTGTGGTAGGCCGGGAAGGGTCGCGGTCCGACGATGCTCA
Source organism: Bosea sp. NBC_00550 (assembly GCF_026020075.1). Taxonomy (NCBI): domain Bacteria; kingdom Pseudomonadati; phylum Pseudomonadota; class Alphaproteobacteria; order Hyphomicrobiales; family Alloboseaceae; genus Allobosea; species Allobosea sp. NBC_00550. The sequence continues at coordinate 4,400,524 of NZ_CP102772.1, read as the reverse complement.
TCTCGCCGCGCAGCACGTTCCAGAGCTGCGGCAACTCGTCGAGGCTGGAGCGGCGGATGAACTGCCCGATGCGAGGCAGGATCCGCGGGTCGTGCGTCAGCTTGAAGAACCGCTCCCACTCGTGCCGCGCCGTGAGATCGGCATCGAGATGGGCCGCCAGCCGAGCCTCGGCATCGGAGAACATGCTGCGGAGCTTGTAGACCTTGAAGATGCGCCCGTTTCGGCCGATCCGCGGCTGGGCGTAGAAGGCGGGCCCGGGATCGACAGCCTTCACGGCCAATGCGAGCACGATGATCGCGGGAGTGGCCAGAATGGCGAGCGGTATGCCCAGCACGAGATCGACGAGCCGCTTCAGGCGCAGGTTGCGGGGGATGTGAATCGCGCTGCGCCGCTCGAAGCCGAGCAGCCCGCCCATGACACGCATCCGGGGGGTCAGGATTTCAAGCGCCGAGGCGTCGTGGACGACGAAGATCTGGCGCAACGGCAGGCGTTCCAGCCAGTCCGCCTTCTCGGCAGGCAGATCGCCCGAAGCGCATAGCGCGACCTCGATCCGCTCCGAAATGATGTTCGCCTGTCCGCAGGTGATGACGGGAAGACCGGCCGCCTGGCCGGCTTCGGCAAGCGACTCCCCGTCGTCATCCGTGAGAATCGCGACCGGTCTCAACCCGAGCTCCGGCCGCAGCGCCAGATGGCGGGCAAGCGCCGCGCAGGCCGCCCTGGTTCCATACAGTACCGTCGGGGCGGCCCAAAGCCCGCTCCTGAGCAGTGCGCCACGGACCAGCATCTCGACATAATAACCGAGCGCGATGGCCAGCAGCGATCCGGCGGCCACGATGCCGATCAGCGGCGCAGGCCGTTCTCCGATCAACACCCAGGCGATCACGACCATCGCGGCGATGGCATTGCCGAGCGTACGCCGGCGCAGCCGGTCGACGGGCTCGGCACGTTCCGAGCCGTAGAGGCCGAAGCCGGCTTGTGCCCCGCACAGGGCCAGGACCCAGACGACCATCAGCCCGGGCATGGCGGTGTCCGCACCGAACCCGCCGATGCGGGCGCCAAACTGCAGAATGCCGATGACGATCGTCAGGGTGGCAAGATCACCGATCAGCAACCCGGCGGCGACAAGCAGCCGGCGCGTCGCGGGAGCCACGCCGGAGCCCACCCGATAGTCCGGCCTCGGCATGGCGATGGCAGGCGAGACCGCGGTGGTGATGATATCCGGCATGGCAGCCTCCCGTGATATCGCGCGGTAAGGAGAACCGAACCGCCGGAGCACCAGACCGAAAAGCGGATGCCGCTTTTCGGGAGAGTTTGGCGCTGCAACAATGAGTTGGATCGACAGCGTGCGTCCCGCAGGACGCGCCGCCGATCTATTGCGCAGCGATCATGGGCTCCACCTGGGGCATGATGTGACGCTCGATGCCCCCGGCCTTCACCTCGGCCTCGATCCAGCGATAGGTCGGAACCAACCCTTGCCGCAGATGCATCGGCGGTTCCCAGCCGAGCACTTCACGCAGAAGGGTGTTGTCGCTGTTGCGACCGCGCACGCCCTGCGGGCGGTTGGTGTTGAAGCGCTTGTTGATCGTCTTGCCGGCGATCTCGGCGACGATGTCGACGAGCCCGCTGACATCGACCAGCTCATCGGTGCCGAGATTGAGCGGCCCGGAGTAATCCGATCGCATGATGCGGAAGATGCCCTCGACGCAATCGTCGACATACATGAAGGAGCGGGTCTGCTTGCCGTCGCCCCAGACCTCGATCGTGTCGCCGGAGGCCGCATGCGCGACCTTGCGGCAGATCGCTGCCGGCGCCTTCTCCTTGCCGCCGTCATAGGTACCGAGCGGTCCGTAGACATTGTGGAAGCGGACAAGCCGGGTCTGGAAGCCGTAATCCTCGGTGAAGTACTCGCACAGCTTCTCGGTATAGAGCTTCTCCAGCCCATATCCGGGCTCCGGATCGGCCGGGAAGGCATCCGCCTCCTTCAAAGGCACGACGGAAGGCACATCCTGCAGGTGCTGCGGATAAACGCAGGCCGAGGAGGAGAACAGGAAACGCTCGACCTTGGCATCATGCGCCGCCTTGAGCATCTGGGCGCTGATCATCGTATTGTTGTAGGTGATGGAGGCATGCGCCCCGGAAATGTAGCCGATGCCGCCCATATCCGCAGCTAGGTTGTAGACCTCGTCCATGCCGTAGACGGCTTCCCGGCAATTCTCCATCTCGCGGAGGTCCAGGAGCTTGAACTCATCCGCCGAGCTGCCCTCGTAGTCGGGCTCCTTGATATCGACGCCTCTGACCTTGTAGCCCTTATTCTTCAGATAATTCACGAGATGAAAGCCGATAAAGCCGCCGGCGCCGGTAACCAACACGGATTTGCTAGACATTACATCGCTCCACTAAGAATTGAGTTTCGGTGTTAGCGATTTTCAGTTTCCATTAGCAGTGGTAAAACTGAATTATACCTCTATTGAGATCGGCTAGCTTTTAGGAGTAGCTGCCGGAGCATTCTTCTCACGGAGCAGTTGCAAGCTGGCGCCGATCATGAACTGGGGCACGATCTTGCCGTAACGACGCCAGAGGCGCCGCGGCTCCGACATCAGCCGGAACAGCCATTCGAGCCCGTTTCGCTGCATCCAGTGCGGCGCCTGGCGCTTCGTGCCGGCCAGGAAATCGAAAGCAGCGCCGACGCCGATCATGACGGGCGCATCGATGCGCCCGACATGTCCGGCCATCCAGTATTCCTGCTTCGGCGTACTGAGCCCGACCCAGACGATGTCCGGCTTGGCTTCGTTGATCATGCGCACCATCTCATCGTCTTCGTCGGGTGCGACGGCTCGAAACGGCGGCGAGAGGGTGCCCGCCACGGCGAGGCCTGGAAAACGCTTGGTGAGACAGTCGCGAAGACGGTCCGCGAGGCCTGGAGCGCCACCGAAATAATACTGGCGATAGCCCTTCTCGGCAGAGAGTGCCGAGAGCGCCAGCATGAGATCGGGGCCGTAGACTCTCTCGGTATCGCGATATCCGAGCTTGCGGGCCATCCAGACCAGCGGCATCCCATCCGGGGTGACCAGGCCTGCACGCTCATGGATCGCCATGAGCGCTGGGTCGGACTGGCTCTCGATCACGCCGTGGACACCGGTGATGCAGATGAAATGCTGCGCCTTCCGGCCGATCCAGTCCTCTACCGTGCGCAGGGCATCCGCCATGTTGATGGCGCTGACGTTGACGCCCATGATGCGCGCGTGAGGAAGGGAGGGCTCCGACGTCATCAGCCGGCCCTCGCGATTTCCATCCGCCGCACCGGATCGCGCGACCGCGACAGCCAGTCCTCGAAATAGGCGATCGTGCGCCGCAGGCCCTCCTGCAGCGGAACCTTGGGTGTCCAGTGCAGCAGCTCCTGCGCCTTGCTGATGTCGGGGCAGCGCTGCCTCGGATCGTCCTGCGGCAGGGGCCTGAACACGATCTCGGAACGCGAGCCCGTCATCGAGACGATCAGGTTCGCGATCTCCGCCATGGTGGTCTCGACGGGATTGCCGAGATTGACGGCGCTATCCAGCGGCTTCGTCACGTTCATCAGGCGCATCAGGCCATCGACCAGATCGTCGACGAAACAGAAGGCCCGCGTCTGCTGCCCGTCTCCATAAAGTGTGATGGGCTCGTTCTTCAGCGCCTGGACGATGAAGTTGGAGACGACACGGCCGTCTTCCGCATTCATGCGGGGGCCATAGGTGTTGAAGATGCGGGCGACGCGAATGGCCACGCCATGGCGCCGGTTGTAGTCGTAGAACAGCGTTTCCGCGCAGCGCTTGCCCTCGTCGTAGCAGGCGCGGGGCCCGCTGATGCTGACGAGCCCGCGATAATCCTCGACCTGCGGGTGGACGTCGGGATCGCCGTAGATCTCGCTGGTCGAGGCCTGCAGGATCGGGATGCCCAGCCGCTTGGCCATGCCGAGCATGTTGATCGCGCCGAGTACGCTCGTCTTCGTCGTCTGCACCGGGTCGCGCTGGTAGTGCACAGGCGAGGCCGGGCAGGCGAGATTGTAGATCTCGTCGACCTCCAGATAGAGCGGGAAGGTGACGTCGTGCCTCACCGCCTCGAACAGCGGCTGACCGAGAAGCCCGCTCAGGTTTTCGCGGCGCCCCGTATAGTAGTTGTCGACCGACAGCACCTGGTGGCCTTGAGCGACCAGTCGCTCGCAGAGATGGCAACCCAGGAAGCCGGCGCCACCTGTGACGAGAATGCGTTTCTGCATGTGGAAACTCCAACGGGTCGCAATCATGCGCAAGAAGAGGCCTGCAGCTTTGCCGCAAGGCCGCCGTTCTCAAAGGGCGCTTTGGGGGGCCTTCTTCCTGGCGCGGGCGAGGAAGGGCTACTTCCCCGGCAGGCCGACATGACGCTCTGCCGCAATCGCGGATGCTGCAGTGCACATTCGGATTAATCCTGCCGAGACCCGCCTTGACCTGAATGGCGACGCGGAAAGCGGACATAGTGCTGACATCCTGCCTCCTGCCCGGCGCTCAATCCCGAGGTCCGTCCGGGCAGGACCGTGTGGAACTGCCTTGTCCCCTTCATCTGGTCACCGGGAACTGCGTCCCGCTTCCGAAAAACCGGCCCGTGCCGAATGGTCGTGGCAATGCCACTTCCGGCGCCGCCTGTTGCCGCTTCTCGTGGCGCTGCTGCTGCCGATCGCGGCCATGGCGGCGGAACGGGAAGCGGTCGAAACGCTTTCCATCGGCGACAAGGTCACGGTCTCGGTCTTCGGCCAGTCGGACCTCTCCGGGGATTTCGTGCTCGACGGGGCGGGCGCCGTGAACATGCCCTTGGCCGGACGTATCAGGATCGCGGGGTTGTCGGTGCCGGATGCGGAGATGCGGATCCGCACTGCCCTCATGGACGGCTATCTCCGCGATGCCGTCGTCAGTCTGCGAGTGGCCGAGCTGAAGCCGGTCTACATCATGGGCGAGGTCCGCTCGCCCGGCAGCTACCCATTCCGGCACGGGCTCAACGTCCTCGGAGCCGTGGCGCTCGCCGGGGGCTACCGGGTGGGAGACGAATCGATCTCCGTCCTCAAATCGGAGCTCCTGCTCGCCGATGAGCGCGAGCGGCTGCTCGAGACGTCGCTCCAGAGCCTGACGGCAAGGCGTCTGCGGCTCGAAGCGGAACGCGACGGCACAAAGCAGCTCGCTCCGCCTTCGCCGGGCGCCGAAACAGGCAGCGCCCAGATCACTGCGGGAGAGCAGGAAATCCTGGACTTCCAACGACGTGCACATGAAGGCGGGCGCGAGCTGCTGCGGCAACAGGTGGCTCGTCTCCAATCCGAGAAGACCGCCCTGACGGAGCAGGCCGAACTGGCGCGAAGGCAGATCGAACTCACTCGCGAACAATCAACCGAATACGACAAGCTCGCCGCGACCGGCCACGGGTTGCGCAACGTCCAGGTCGAGCGCGAGCGGGAATACGCCCGCACGCGCAGCGAGCTCGCCCGCATCAAAGCCGAACTTGCCAAGAACGACACCGCATTGGGCGAAGTGACGCTGCGGCTGGAAGACATCGATACGGCCTTCATGCGCCGCGTCGTGCTCGAGCTTCAGGAGACGCGCCTGAAGATCCTGGAAGTGGGGCGCAGCGTGCCGGTCGCGCGGGAGATCGCCGAAAGCCGCCGGCGCAGGCTGGCCGCGAATGGCGGGAGCGGAACCACCGGCGATTGGGACATCCGGATCACCAGACAGGGCGGCCTGGTACCGGTGACGATTGCCGCGACGTTCGGAACCTCGCTGCAACCCGGCGACATCGTGCAGATCACGCCCAAGGCGGGCTCGCCCGAAGACCGTGCCTCCGGCGAAGCCAAGGCAAGCATGCGCCCGCTCACGGGTCTCGTCAGTCAGGAATGACCACCACGCGGCGTACGCCGCGAGAGGACCTTCCCATGCATTCCAAGATACGCCCGATCATCATGTGTGGTGGCGCCGGGACAACGCTGTGGCCGACCTCCCGGAATTCCCTGCCGAAGCAATTCGCCATGCTGCTCGGCGAGCGCTCGACATTTCAGGACACGGTTCTGCGGCTCCGGAACAAGCTGTTCGATCGGCCGATCATCCTGACCAATCGCGACCACCGCGTTCTGGCGGAGAGGCAACTCGCCGAAATCAACGCGTCGGCCGATATCGTGCTCGAACCCGAGCGGCGGGACTCCGGCCCGGCCATCCTCGCCGGCTGCATGATCGCGGCCAGGGAGGGACCCGACACGCCCGTGCTCGTCGTCGCCTCGGACCATGTCGTCGAAAACCCGGCGGCGTTTCGGCGCGCCGTTGCCAACGGCATTCCCGCTGCACGAGCACGGCGCCTCGTCACATTCGGGGTCGTGGCGAGCCATGCCTGCACGGAATATGGCTGGATCGAGCCGGGGGTGATGCTCGAAGGGGAAGCCCGGCATGTCGAACGCTTCGCCGAAAAGCCCGATGGGCGCCGTGCCGCCGAATACCTGCTGAATGGCTGGCTCTGGAATTCCGGCAACTTCCTGTTCGGCGCCAGCACCCTCATCGAGGAATACCGATCCTTCGAGCCGGAAACCGTGAGAGCGGTCGAGAACGCCGTTGCGAACGGGACGGAGGAGAATGGCGCCCTCGCCCTGGCCCTGGCCGATTTCGTCAAAGCCGGGAAGCGCTCCATCGATTTTGCCGTCATGGAACGCACCGAGAGAGCGGCAGTCGTCGCGACATCATGCGGCTGGTCGGATGTCGGCAACTGGGATGCATTGTGGGCCCTCAGCGATCACGACGGCTCCGGCAACGCCCGTCGTGGCAATGTCGAGCTGTTCGACGTCCATAACTGCTTCGTCTCGACGGATGGTCCGATGACTTCCGTGCTCGGCGTCGAGGATCTCATCGTGATCGCCAGCCGCGATGCCGTGCTCGTCGCCGATCGCGGTCGTGCGGCCGAGGTCAAGCAGGTGGTCGAGTTGCTGCGCCGCAAGGGCTGCAGCCAGGCCGAGACGCATGCCAGCGTCTATTGCGCATGGGGCTCCTACCAGATCGTCGATGCCGGCGAGGGCTTCCAGGTCAAGCGCTTCATCGTCGCTCCCCAGGGGCGGTTGCTCTTGCAGAAGCACCGCTTCCGCTCCGAACACTGGGTTGTCGTCCGAGGCACGGCCACCGTGACCATCGAAGACACGGTCAGCCATTTCGGCGCGAACGAGCACATCTTCATCCCGCTCGAAACCGCGCATCAGCTGGAGAATGTCGGTGCAGAGCCGCTCGAACTCATCGGCATCCAGAATGGCAGCTATCTCGGCGAAGACGACGCCATTCGCATGGACGATAGCCGCAGAGGGGTTTGAATGCCTTGCCCAACGGGGCCGGCATATCCAGCGAAACGAAGGGCAGATCGCATCTTTCCCGCCGTCCGGCGGCAGAAACATACGGCTCGGCATAGTGAAACGGAGGCACTTTTGATCACGTCCGCGAGACCCGCCCAGCAAGAACGCGGCAGCCGCACTTCTTCCTCGACTCTGCCTGCGGTCCGCCACCCGACCTTCGCCAAGCATTGGCTCGCTGGCGACAAAGGCGGCATCGAATTGATGACCGCAGCCTTCGGCGCCTCTGCCAAGCAGGCGCCGCTACGGCTCGCTCCGACCGCAAGCCGGGAGGAGCAGCCGACAACCCATTCGCCCGGACAAACGCATACCCTCGCACCGCCGCCGACCCGCCTGCGGGCGACCCTGGCTCTGCTTCTGCTTGCCCTGGCGATTCTTTTTGCAGAGCCGGCCGCGAGCCTGATCGGACGACTTTAGCAGTGAAGCGGAGGAACGGCCGTGGGGAGCATCTGGTCCATCCCGGTACTGAAACAGGCGCGGCGGTCGGACCTGCTGAACGATCTGTTTCGCATCGGCTACGGCCGGCATTGGGGATGCTTCGAGACGAGGGCCGCCGCAGTCGCGTTCCTGACCGGGCGGCCGCGCGCGGAGTACGACGATGACGAGATCGTCCAGATCAATCTCGAGAAGTTCAAGGAGGTCCAGGCATTCGACTGGCCCGTGATGTTCTTCATGGAGCGGCTGATCAAGGACGGCGCACTTGCGACGATGACGGATTTCGGCGGGCATGTAGGCGTCAAATACTATGCCTATGCGAACTACCTGACCTATCCGGAAGGCTTTCGGTGGCAGGTGGTCGATGTGCCGGCGGTGTGCCGCGAAGGGGTCGGTCAAAGGCCCGGCTGGGCATCCGCTCTCAGTTTTCACGAGACGATCGACGAAACGGCGCCGTGCGACCTGCTGCTCTGCTCCGGCTCGCTGCAATATGTCGAGCTCTCCCTGAAGCAGATCGTGGCGCAGTGCGCGCGGGCGCCCCGAACGATCATCCTCAACAAGCTCGCACTCTCCCGATCCGGGGGCTTCTTCACCCTCGAATCCTTTGGTCGAGGACGGATGCCGTATCGCGTTTTCGGAGAGGATGAGCTCGCGGAAGCCCGAAGCTCACTCGGCTACGCATTGCAGGCGCGCTGGGACATTCCGGATCGGAATTTCGTGGTCCCCAGCCGCCACGGCACAAGATCCGTCAGCGTCGTCGGCGAGGCGTGGGTGCGCCAATAGGGCATCCTTCCGAGCTGCGTCGGAATCGCCCCTTGGTGGGCAACAGCCCAAATCATGGACAATCAGCCGCGCCGGACATGGCCGGGACGACGCCGCATGCGCCAAACCGCCGGAAGCTTCGATCTCCGAGCCCGTCAACCCTAGCGTGCGCATCCGCCTAATGAGCAAGCGCGCGCGATCCCAATACCCGCTTGCGGAATTCCTGCCGATTCTACGGGTGTCGCGCGCTAACCGTTCGCGCCTGAGCCCCGTATCCTTGGGGAGATGGCGTTACTCCACCTGCTCCCATTTTGTCGCGCGGGCTGTACGCATAGCCTTCCTGCATGAGCAAGATGTTCGTCAGGAAATCCTCCCGCCGCCCCTCTGGACGTGGCGGCCTGCCAACGCCCGTCGGAGCCGAGCGCAACGATACGGCTAGCCGGCCTGTCGCCCCACAGGACTCGCCATCGCCCGCCAGCAGCGCCGGCGTCACAAGCCCTCTCGGGGACGCAACCCTCGTCACCCTGTTCGCCGCGAGGGTCGCCGCACAGCCGCGTCATGTCGCTCTGTCCCTCGGGTCGACCAGCCTGACCTATGCCGAGCTCGACAGCCGCGCCGATCGGCTCGCCCACCGGCTGGCCGCCATGGGGGCGGGACCGGGCGCGATCGTGGGTCTCTGCCTGCCGCGCTCGCTCGATCTGATCGTCGCGATGCTCGCCATCCTCAAGAGCGGCGCCGCCTATTTGCCGCTCGATCCGGCCTACCCTGGCGAGCGCCTGGCCTTCATGGTCGAGGATGCGAACGCCATGCTCGTCGTTGCGGCATCGAATTGCGCCGATTGGCTGCCATCGGGCCGGCGGCGGCTCGATCCGCACGATCAGGGCGATGCCGAGGCGACGGATCGGGCACTGCCCGCGCGCAAGGCTGAGGCCAGCGACCTCGCCTATGTGATCTACACCTCCGGCTCGACCGGGCGCCCCAAGGGGGTCGCCATCGAACACGGCGCCGTCACGCGGCTCTTCAGCGCGACGCAGCACTGGTTCGGTTTCCGACCGACCGATGTCTGGACGCTGTTCCATTCGGTGTCCTTCGACTTCTCGGTCTGGGAGATCTGGGGGGCTTTGCTCCATGGCGGGCGGCTCGTGATCGTGCCGGAAGCTACGGCACGCGATCCCGTCGCCTTCCTGCGCCTGCTGGCGGATGACGGAGTCACGGTCCTCAACCAGACGCCCTCCGCCTTCGCCGCGCTCGATCGTGCCGACCACGACGTTTCGGGTCGGGACCGGCTGGCGCTGCGGCTCGTCATTTTCGGCGGCGAAGCGCTTGATCCGCGGCGGCTGGCCGGCTGGTACAGGCGCCGGGGCGAGCATGCGCATCTCGTCAACATGTACGGGATCACCGAGACCACCGTTCACGTCACCTATCGCCCGATGTCGCCCGCGGATACCGAGCTGCGAGCGAGCCCGATCGGCCACCCGATTCCCGATCTCGACATCCTGCTGCTCGACGGCGAGACGATGCAGCCGGTTCCAGCCGGCGAGGTCGGCGAGATCTTCGTTGCGGGAGCGGGACTGGCCCGCGGCTATCTCAACCGGCCCGACCTGACCGCCAGCCGCTTCGTGCCGCATCCGCACAAGCCAGGCGAAAGGCTGTACCGATCCGGCGATCTCGCCCGGCTGAACGAGGACGGCGAGTACGAGCATCTCGGCCGTGCCGACCAGCAGGTCAAGATCAGGGGCTTCCGCGTCGAGCTCGGCGAGATCGAGGCCGCTCTGCTGTCGCATCCTGCGATCGGGCAGGCTGCCGCCCTGCTCCGTTCCGATGACGGGCATGATCGCCTCGTCGGCTACCTCGTCGCGAATGGTGGCGAACGCCCCTCGCCATCCGCCCTGAAAGCCCATCTCGCCCAGGCCCTGCCGGATCACATGGTGCCGGGGACCTTCGTCTTCGTGCCGCATCTGCCGCTGACGGTGAACGGCAAGCTCGACCGCGCGGCATTGCCGCCGCCCAACCGTTCACGACCCGACAGCGTCGCCCCCTACTGCGCGCCACGCAACGCGCTCGAACGCCGGCTTGCCGAGGTCGTCGCGGACGTCCTCCAGATCGATCATCTCGGCATCGACGACAATTTCTTCGACCTCGGCGGCAACTCGCTGCTGCTGGTCGAGATTCATCGCCGCCTCGTTCGCGATCTGGCGGGGCTCGGGCTGATCGATCTCTATCGCCGGCCGAATCTGCGCGCGCTGGGCGGGCATCTGACGCCCGCGGCCTCCGGCGTGCTCGGGAGCCTCGCCGCCGCCCGCGAGCGCGGGATGCGCTCACGGGGAGTGCCCCCCTCTTCGCAAGCCACACCCGTAGGTAGCCGCGATGAGTGACCGCCTTCCCAGCAACGCCGTCGCGATCATCGGCATGGCCGGACGCTTCCCCGGAGCGGCGGATGTTCCGGCCTTCTGGCAGAACCTGCTGGATGGCGTCGAATCCATCACCCGCTTCGATCCGGCGGAGCTGGAAGACAGCTTCGATGCCGCGACACGGGCGCTGCCGAACTATGTCCCGGTCCGGTCCGTTCTCGAAGGCCCCGAACTGTTCGACGCTCCCTTCTTCGGCATGCTGCCGCGCGAGGCGGCCGTCACCGATCCGCAGCAGCGCCTGCTCCTGGAATGCGCCTGGGAGGCGCTGGAAGACGCCGGCCACGATCCCGCATCTCCGGGCCAGTGCATCGGCGTCTTCGCCGGGGCGACCTCCAGCACCTATCTGCTGCACAATCTGTTTCAGGACCGCACGGCCATTGCCGAGTACACTTCCGGCTTCCAGGTCGGCAATCTACCGATGCTGGTCGGCTCGGCCTCCGATTTCACGGCAACCCGCATCGGCTACAAGCTCGGCCTCACCGGCCCCTGCGTCGCCGTGCAATCCGCCTGCTCCACCTCGCTGCTGGCGGTCGCGCAGGCGGTGCAGAATCTCCTGAGCCATGGCTGCGACATGGCGCTGGCGGGCGGCGCTTCGATCACCTTCCCGCAGCGGCGCGGCTACCTCGCTCAGGACGGCGGCATCATGTCGACGGACGGCCATTGCCGTGCCTTCGACAGCGGCGCCAACGGCACCGTCTTCGGCAGCGGCGCCGGCATGGTGCTGCTGAAGCGGCTGGAGGATGCAGTCGCTGACGCCGACCACATCTACGCCGTCATCCGCGGCGTCGGCGTCAACAATGACGGCTCGGCCAAGGTCGGCTTCACGGCGCCGAGCGTCGACGGCCAGGCGGCGGCGATCGCCATGGCCCATGCGGCGGCCGATATCGACGCGCGCTCCATCGGCTATGTCGAATGCCACGGTACGGGCACACCGATGGGCGATCCCATCGAGGTCGCAGGGCTCACTGCCGCCTTCCGCCTGACGACCGAGGATCGCGGCTTCTGCGCGCTCGGCTCCGTCAAATCCAATGTCGGCCATCTCGACGCGGCTGCCGGCGTGACCGGGCTGATCAAGGCGGCACTCTCGATCTCCTCCGGAACGGTGCCGGCAAGTCTCCATGTCAGCGAGCCCAATCCCGCACTCGATCTGCCGAACAGCCCCTTCTTCATCGCCGACCGCCGGCAGGAATGGCCCGTCAGTGAAGGAACACGGCGCGCCGGCGTCAGCGCCTTCGGTTTCGGCGGCACCAATGTCCATCTCGTGCTGGAGCAAGCCCCGGAGATCGAGGAGCGTGCTTCCGCCCGCCGCAACCAGATCTTGACCGTCTCGGCCCGGAGCACGGCTGCGCTCGCAACGGCACGGGATCGGCTGGCTGATCATATCGAGGCGCATCCCGAGCAGAACCTCGCCGACATCGCCTTCACCTTGCAGAGCGGGCGGCGGCACTTCGCCCATCGCATCGCGGTGGCGGCAAGCAGCCATGGCGGGGCCGCGGAAGCGCTGCGCAAGCAGAATACGGCGCGTGCCGCCGCGGTGTCCGGCACGGGCGATCTGGTCTTCATGTTCCCGGGACAGGGCGCACAATATCCGCAGATGGGGCGCGAGCTCTATGCGGGGGAGCCGATCTTCCGGCAAACGGTCGATCTCTGCTGCGAGATCCTGAAGCCTCGGCTCGATCTCGATCTGCGCAGCCTGCTCTATCCCAGCAATGGCGGCGCCCATGCGGAGCGCCTCGCGGCGACCGTCATGGCTCAGCCCGCGATCTTCACGGTCGAGTATGCCCTGTCCCAGCTGCTGATGAGCTGGGGCCTGGGTCCCGCCGCCATGATCGGCCACAGCGTCGGCGAGTTCGCGGCCGCCTGCATCGCCGGCGTCTTCTCGCTTGAGGATGCGCTGTCGCTCGTCGCCACACGTGGGCGCATGATGCAGGATCTGCCGGGCGGTGCGATGCTGGCCGTGCGCCTGCCGGATGCCGAGGTCGCGGCGCTGGCGCGGGAGGGCGTCTCGGTCGCCGCCGTCAATGCGCCGGGCATGGCTGTGCTCGCCGGCCCGTTCGAGGCGATCGAAGCGCTGGAAGCGGAATTCTCGCAGCGTGACGTGACGCATCGCCGGCTGCAGACGTCGCACGCCTTCCATTCCGGCATGCTCGACCCGCTGATCGAACCTTTCACCGAGGCTGTCGCGGCGATCCGCCTCAACCCGCCCGAATTGCCCTATGTCTCCGGCGTCACCGGCGATTGGGTCACCACGGAGCAGGCGACCGACCCGATCTACTGGGCGAGGCATGCCCGCGAGCCCGTGCGCTTCGCCGACGGCATTGCCACGCTGGTGCGCAACCTGTCGCCCACGATGCTCGAGGTCGGCCCCGGATCCGCGCTGTCGACCTTCGCACTGCAAGGGGCAGGTGCCGGGCGTGTCGCCGTATCCTGCCTGCCGTCGCCGCAGGGCGATGCCGAGGAGATGCTGGCCGCAGCCGTCGGGCGCCTCTGGAGTGTCGGCGCCGCGCCGGATTGGACCGCCTATCACACCGAGGGCGGCCGAAGGCGGGTTTCCCTGCCGACCTATCCCTTCGAGCGCAGCCGACATTGGGTCGAGCCCCCGGCTGCCTCGACAGGAGACGCTTCGGTCGTGCCGGCCGCGCTGCCGGCCGCCGCTGTTTCAATCCCGCTCTCAAGCCAACCCGATCAGGATCCGGCCATGTACCGCCAAGCCGATGCCGACATTCCCCTGGGCCGCTCGGAACTCGGCACCCGGGTCGCCGCGGTCTTCGAGAACCTGTCGGGACGTGCCTTCGGCGCGGAGGAGACCGGCGCGAGCTTCCTCGAACTCGGCTTCGATTCCCTGCTGCTGACCCAGGCCGCCCAGAGCCTGCAGACGACGTTCGGCGTGCAGATCCGTTTCCGGCAGCTTCTCGACGATCTGCCGAGCGTCGACGACGTGACGCGCCATATCGCTGAAATCCGCCCGGAGGTCGCGAAGCCTGCTCCGGTCACGCCAGCGCCCGCGGCGCAAGTGGCTGTCGCGCCGGTCGTGACGCAACCCGTCGCTGCCCCACTCACCCCCGCCATCGCTTCGGAACGGCCGAGCGGCGCGGGGCTCGACGCACTGATGCGCGAGCAGCTCGACACGATGTCGCGCCTGATGGAACGCCAGCTGCAGGCCATGACCGGCCAGCCGACAGCGCCCGCCATCGAGACATCGGCCCCGCCGAGCCAGCCGGCACAGCCGGCCCCACAGGTCCAGCCACCGCAGGCTGCTCCTCCCGCCGCTGCCAGGGAAGCGCCCGCTGCTGCATCCCCCTCGCGATTCAAGGCGCTGATCCGCGCCGGCGGAGAAACGCTCAGCGAAGCGCAGCGCGCCCATATCGACCGGTTGACCGCGCTCTATGTCGGCAGGACGGCGGGCTCGAAGCGGCTCGCGGACGAGCACCGTGCGGTCCTGGCCGATCCACGCACCGTCTCCGGCTTCGCGGCGGACTGGAAGGAGATGGTCTATCCGATCGTCTCGGCGCGGGCGAAGGGCGCCCATATCTGGGATATCGACGGCAACAGTTACATCGACCTCGTCAACGGTTACGGCCAGACGGCTTTCGGGCATGCTCCCGATTTCGTCGTCGAGGCCGTCCAGGCACAGCTCGCAGAAGGCTTCGCCATCGGCCCGCAATCGCCACTGGCGCATGAGGCCGCCCGGCTCTTCTGCGAGCTGACCAACCATGCGCGCGTCGCCTTCTGCAATACCGGCTCGGAAGCCGTGATGGCGGCGATGCGGGTCGCCCGCACCGTCACCGGCCGCGACCGCGTCGTCGCCTTCTCCGGCGCCTATCACGGCCAGTTCGACGAGGTGCTGGTGCGGGGCGTCGGTGCCGGCGAGCAGCGCCGCTCCCTGCCAGCCGCGCCTGGCATCCCGGCGGAAGCCGTTGGCCGCATGACCGTGCTGGATTACGGCACGGATGAGAGCCTGGCCTGGCTGCGCGAGCACGCGCATGAGCTGGCTGCCGTCCTGGTCGAGCCCGTCCAGAGCCGCAAGCCCGGATACCTCCCGGCCGCCTTCCTCAAGGAACTGCGCGCTATCACCGAACAGTCGGGAACGGCTTTGGTCTTCGACGAGGTGGTGACCGGCTTCCGCGTGCATCCGGCCGGCGTCCAGGCGCTGCTCGGCATCCGGCCGGATCTCGCCACTTACGGCAAGGTCGTGGGCGGTGGCCTGCCCGTCGGCCTGCTGGCCGGCACGCCCCGCTTCATGGATGCGCTCGACGGCGGAGCCTGGCGCTTCGGCGACGACAGCGTGCCGGAAGTCGGCGTCACCTTCTTCGCGGGAACCTTCGTCAGGCATCCGCTCGTGCTGGCGGCGACGGTCGCGGTGCTGAGGCACGTCAAGGAACAGGGCGCGGCGCTGGCCGAGGGGCTGACGAGCCGCATGCAGCACCTTGTCGAGGAGCTGAAGCGCGCCTTCGCCGAGGCGGGCTGGGATGTGCCGATCGAAAGCTATGGCAGCGTGATGTATTTCGAGCCGGGCCGCGACCACCGGCTCGGCAGCCTACTGCACTACCATCTGCGGGCGCGCGGCATCTTCATCCAGGAGCATTATCCCTGCTTCCTGACCACGCAGCACGGGGATGCCGAGGTCGCCGCGATCGTCCAGGCGTTCCGCGACAGCCTCCGGCTGATGCGGCAGGACGGGATGCTGCCCGGCGGCGGGGCCGAAATGCACCTGCCGAAAGCAAGCCTGCCTGCGGAGATCGCGCGTATCCCGATCGCAGTCGAGCTTCCTCTGACCGAGGCTCAGGCGGAAATCTGGCTGTCGGACCAGACGGGGCCGGAGGCCAGCGCCGCCTTCAACGAATCCGTCAGCCTGACGCTCGAGGGCGATATCGATGTGGACCGCCTCGCATTGGCCGTAAGGCAGGTCGCGGCCCGGCATGCGATCCTGCATGCGCGCTTCTCCGCCGATGGCGAGACGATGCGGATCGCACCCTCGGATGCGCTGCCCGTCGCGATCGTCGATCTCGCCAACGAAAGCGACCCCGAGAGCGCCTTGCGCGCCCGGATCGAGGCACGGGCGGGCCGGCCCTACGATCTCGTGGAAGGCCCCGCGGCGGAAGCCGAGATCGTCAGGCTGGGCGAGCGGAAGCACGTCCTGGTCCTGTCGGCGCATCATATCGTCTGCGATGGCTGGTCGACCAACCTCCTGCTGGACGAGATCGCTGCGGTCTATCGCTCGGATTTCGCCGCGCTGCAGCCCGCCATGCCCTTCGCAGACTATGCGAAATTGATCCGGAAGGATGCGCGCGCGGAGGAATCAGCAATTTACTGGGCCAAGGTGTTCGAGAACATCCCGGCCCCGCTCGAACTGCCGACCGACCATCCCCGGCAGGCGATGCGCAGCTTCAGTGGCGGCACGCGCACGGCCTTCATCGACGCCGAGCTCTACCGCAATGTGAAGGCGGCGGGCGCCCAGCGTCGCAGGACCCTCTTCGCCACGCTCCTTGCCGCCTTCCAGGTTCTGATGCTGAGGCTCTCCGACCAGCGCGACCTCGTCGTCGGCGTCCCCGCCGCAGGACAGTCGCTGCTGGAGGGCGCCGCTCCGGTCGGGCACTGCGTCAACTTCCTGCCGATCCGCAGCGGGATCGACCCGGCTGAGCCCTTCTCCGCCCATCTCGACAAGGTCGGCCGCGTCATTCTGGACGCCTACGACCATCAGAGCTGCACGCTGGGTGCCCTGCTCAAGCGACTCCGCGTGCCGCCCGTTCACGGCCGCTTGCCGCTCGTCGAGGTCCAGTTCAATCTCGAGCGCCTGGCCGATAGTCTCGACTTCGGCCCCGGCGTGCGAACCAGTGCGCAGCCGAACCCGAAATCCTTCTCGACCTTCGATGTCTATTTCAACGTCGTCGAGTCCAATGACGGCCTGCGGATCGACTGCTGCTACGGTGCCGATCTCTTCGATGCGGCGACGATCGATCGCTGGCTCGGGCACTACCGCACATTGCTGGCCGCCATCGTCGCCAATCCCGATATGGCTATCGCGGCGATGCCTCTGATCGAGGGTGGCGAGCGCCAGCGCCTGGTCTCCGAACTCAACGACACGCAGATCGCCTTCAAGATCGAAGAGGGCACGATCGGGGCCTTCGAGCTGCAGGCCCGGCAGCGTCCCGATGCGATTGCGGTGTCGTGCGGCGACGAGCAGCTGTCCTATGCCGCGCTCAACGCCTGGTCCGACCGCATCGCCGCCGAGCTTACGGCCCGGATCGACACGCCCGAAAGCCGCGTCGGTTTGCTGATCGAACGCTCGCCCGCGCTCGTCGCCGCGATGCTCGGCGCGCTGAAGGCCGGCTTCCCCTATGTGCCGCTCGATCCGGGCATGCCCAAAGCCCGGATCCAGAGGATCCTGCGGGACTCGGAGGCCGTGGCTCTCCTGACGGCAAACCCGGGAGAATCTGCCGTCGTCGAGCCTGACGAAGGCGTCGCGATCATCGACGTTCACCAGACCGATCCCAAGCTCATGGGCATCCGGACGGCGCCGACCGCATCCGATCATCTCGCCTACGTGATCTACACCTCCGGCTCGACCGGTGCACCGAAAGGCGTCGAGATCACGCATGGCGCGCTGTCGAACCTGCTTTTCGCGATGGCACGGGAACCGGGCTTCGGCGAAGGCGACACCATCCTTGCCGTCACCACCGTCACCTTCGACATCGCGGCGCTGGAACTGCTGCTGCCGCTGATCCGTGGCGGTCGCGTCGCCATCGCCACTGCCGACGAGGCGCGGGACGGGACGGAGCTGCTGGCACGGTTGGTACAGAGCCAGGCAACCGTGCTGCAGGCGACGCCGATGACATGGCGGCTATTGCTGGAAGCCGGTTTCCGCTCGTGGCCGGGCTTGCGCATGCTGTGCGGCGGTGAGGCCCTGCCGCTCGACCTCGCCCGCAAGCTGCTCGAAGGCGGCGGCGAACTCTGGAACATGTACGGACCGACCGAAACGACGATCTGGTCCTCGGTCGTCCGCATCGAGCCGGCGGACGAAGTCGTCACGATCGGCCTGCCGATCGCCAACACGCAGTTCTATATCGTCGACGCGAATGACGAACCGGTCGGCGTCGGCATCCCCGGTGAATTGCTGATCGGGGGCGCCGGGCTCGCGCGCGGCTATGCCGGCAATCCGAAGCTCACGGCCCGGAGCTTCATCCCCAACCCCATTGATGCCGCCACAAGCGCGCGGGCCTATCGCACCGGCGACCGCGCCAAATATCTTCCCGACGGCCGCATCCAGCATCTCGGGCGCCTGGATCATCAGGTGAAGCTGCGCGGTTTCCGCATCGAGCCCGGCGAGATCGAGGCGGTCCTCGCTCGCAAGACCGGCATCGTCTCGGCCGTGATCCTCCGCGAGGACGTTCCGAACGAGCCACGGCTGGTCTGCTATTACATCACCACCGCCGAAAAACGGGCCCCGGCCGAGCTGCGAACCATCATGGCGCAGGAATTGCCGGACTATATGGTGCCGACATCCTGGGTCGCCCTGCCAGCCCTGCCGCTGACACCGAGCGGAAAGCTCGATCGTGCCGCGCTGCCGGCTCCGGAAGCCGGGATCGTGGTGCCGAGGGCGGACAGGACCGCACCGCGCACCTCGGTCGAGGAAACGCTAATCCGCATCTGGAGCGAAGTGCTGCGGCGCGACGATATCGGCGTGGATGACGATCTCTTCGATCTGGGGGCCGACTCCCTCAGCATCTTCCAGATCACGGGGCGCGCACGCCGCGAAGGGCTGAAGGTTTCCGCCCGCGATTTCTTCCGCAACCGCACGATTGCCAGCGTCGCTGCCGCGCTGCCCGTCGATGACGTCAGCGAGCCGGTAGCCGCCACTCCAACCCTCTGGAAGCGGGCCTGGCGCCGCCCGCGGGAGACGGCGCAGGCAGATGTGCCAAATCCCGTATCGCAGCGTGAGCAGGGGTGAGCGAGGCCATGCCAAACCATTTCACCCGCGAGCCAGAAGTCCAGATTCACATTCCCGACCGCATCGTGATGACGGCCAGGTGTTCTTCGGCGCAGGAGCGATACTGGCGGCTGGACCGGCTCGATCCGGGTACGCCGGCGCTCAACATCGTCGTCAAATGGCGTATCCGCGGACATCTGGAGGCAGCCCTCGCGCAGGACGCGTTTCAGGCCATCCTGGACAGGCACGAGAGTCTTCGAACCTCGATAAGGGTGGAGGATGGCCGCCCTGTTCAGGCCATTGCGGAGCATGTCCCGTTCAAGCTGCCGGAGATCGACCTTTCGGGGCTGACGGAGACTGACCGGGCCAGGGAGACCGACCGCATCGCACAGATCGAGGCACGAACCAGCTTCACCCTGGACGAGGCCCCCCTGTTGCGGGCGACACTGTTGCGGCAGAGCCGGGCTGAGGCCGTGATCCTCGTCGTCACACACCATATCGTCAGCGACGGCTGGTCGATGGGCATCATCGCCAAGGACTTCGTGGCCGCATACCAAGCGCTTGGCCGGGGACGCAAACCAGCCCTCCGCGATCTCGCGCTCCAGTATTGCGACTTCGCCGAAGCAAGCCGGGAGGGCCTCGCCGGCGGTGAATTCGCACGGGAAGAAGCCTATTGGCGAAAGCAGCTCGCCGACCTGCCCGACGTCGTGGTGCCGCCGGATCGTCCGCGCTCCGCCGTTCGCAGCGCGAATGGCGCCTCGCTCTCGCGGCTGCTGCCGCGTCCGTTGACGACGAAGCTCACCGAGCTGGCGCGCAGCGAAGGCACCACTTTCTTCTCGGCCGCCTATGCCGTGCTCCTGGCGCTATTGCATGAGCGCACGGGAAGCTCCGACATCGGGCTTGGCACGCAAATGGCGGCTCGCGACGATGTCGAACTGGAATCGATCGTCGGGCCCTTCGTCAACACGCTGGTGTTGCGAACACAGGTCACGGACGGTCTATCCTTCATCGACCTCTGCCGGGCGGCGCGCGACACCTTCGAGGATGCGGTCGATCACCACGAATGGCCGTTCGACAAGGTCGTCCCCTTGCTGCCGGGCAGCGGGGATGCCAGCAGGCCGCCGGTTTCGATCAACTTCATCGTCCAGCGCGCCTTCATCGGCGAGCTCGCCAATGACAGCTTTCAGGTGTCCGGGATTCCCTCCCCCCTGCCGGGCGCGCTCTACGATCTCAATTTCATCCTGGTGAAGCGGGAGGAGGGTTGGCGCCTGACCTGCGAATATCACCGCGACCTCTATGACGAAGCGACGGCGAAGGCGCTCGTGGCCCAGTACGAGAGCATTGCCGAGGCGGCGCTTGCCGACCCCGCCGCGCCTTTGTCATCTGCGTTGCCAGCTGCCCGGCTGGCGTCGTCGCCGGCGCCCGTGGCAGCAGTTCCGCTCCCAACACCAGCCATCGACATTTCGGCGCTGCGCCGGACATGGCTGCAGAAAGCCGGCACGCAGCCGACATTGTTCGCGCTGAACCATACCGCCCACAATCTGCGCCTCTACCGCCCGCTTTCTCGCGAGCTCGGGGCCGATCAGCCCTTCGTCGCCTTGCAGCTCACGGAGCCGACCCTCGACGGAGCCGCGCCGGCCTCGATCGAGCAGCTGGCAGCCGCCTATTGCAACGCGATCATCGCGACCAAGGCCGACGGCCGATACCGGCTTGCCGGCTTCTGCCGGTCGGGCGTGATCGCATTCGAGGTGGCGAGGCAGCTCGTAGCCGCGGGGCACGAAGTCGATCTGCTCGTGCTGATCGACTGCTGGGCGCCGGGCTACTTCCTTCGCCAACCCTATATCGCGCGTGCGCGCTTCAGGCTGAGGCGCGCCGGCCGCTTCGCCCGTCGGCTCTGGCGTGGCGGTCCGCGCAACTTCGCGACGCGCATGTCGTTCTGGCTGCAATCGACCGCCGCCGTCCGGCAGGCAAAACGCCTGTTCTTCTGGAGGGCGGCCGAGGAAGTGGCCGATGAGGCCGACTTCTGGCGGACGACCGACGAGCTGGAGACATTGGTCCAGCACTATGTCCTGCCGGATTATCGGGGCCGCGTTCTGCTCTTCCGCAGCGAGGCGATCCCAGAAGGCTGGCCGCCCGATCCCACGCTCGGCTGGGCGAGCCATATCGCGGCCAACAGCCCCTGCTTCGCCATTCGCGGGGAGGGCCACGAAGGCGCTTTCTCGGAAGAAGGCTCGCAGTCGATGGCGCTACGCATCATGGATGCAGTGCAGCCAGTCCCATCATAGCGTGGGTGCCCCCGTCCACTGGCGCGGGCTCCGGGCGGGCCATCCAGATCGCGGACCAGCCATGCCGGCGCGCAGCCAACGCGCCGCAATAGCCCGGCGCCGGCCGCAGGTCGGCGAGTTGCCAGTGCATGGCCTCCCCGAGGTCCGTTTCGACATGCAGAAGCCTTGCCTCGGATGGATCAAGTGACACCGCGAAGCTCGATGGCGGCGTATTCAGCCCCGCGCCGATCGCCTTCAGATAGGCTTCCTTGCGCGTCCAGCAACGAATGAAGGCTTCTTCCCGAAGCTCGGGCGCCAGCGCCGCCAGCGCCGCGGCTTCGCCGGGCGTCAGGCATCCCGCGGCGACGTCGGGCGGCACGGGGCGGATGCGCTCGATATCGACACCAACGGCCGGTCCGGCCGTCACCGCGACGATAGCCAGCTCACCGGAATGGCTGAGATTGAACGCGATGGGCGCGCGGTTGCCCGCGTCGGCGAGAAACGGCTTGCCGAACGATGTCTCTTCGAAGCGCAGGCACGATGGCGGGACAAGCGTATAGGCGGCCAGCACACGTCGAAGCCAGCTTCGCGCGGCAACAAAGGCGATGCCTGCATCCGCAACACGGAAGCGATCGGCGCGGGCGCACTCCTGGCCGGACAGGACCAGGCGCCGTTCTGCCGCCTCCATCTCGCCGAGGTCGGTGCGGCAGCACCAGAGATGCACCTGCCACGGAGACAGCGGGATCATAGGGAAGGGACCGTTGCCGTCTCGCCATCCACGGCGCGGCCAGGCTCTCGCGGCCGGCGACTGGTGAAGAGGCCAGCCGTTCGCGCGACAAGGATCGACAGGACGATCAGGATGACCAGCTCCGACACGAGCCCGACCGTGATCAGCCCCGCCACGCCGAAGATCAGCGCCGCCGGATAGACCGCGAGCAAGTTGAAGCAGGCTGCCGCGAGGGTGGCCAGGAAAAGCGGTTGCGTACGTTCGAGTGCCCGGAACGCGCAGCCCAGAACCACATTCACCAGCGTCATCGGGAAGATGAGCGAATACCAAGCGATAACCCAGCCGAATTCGAGGATCTCGCCGCCATAGAGCTGATGGAGCAGCCATGGACCGAACAGCATGAGGCCGAGCGTCGCCGAGGTGCCGATCAGCAAGGCGAATCCGATGGCACGCCCCAGCGTCTGCCGGAGACCTGGCAATCCCGCCGTCGCGTAGGCCTCGCCGGCGAGCGGCGGAACGACGTTCTCAAGCGCTTCGCGCACGACACTTACGATGGCGAGGAGGCTCTGGGCCGCTCGTAAAGCGCCGAGGATCTTGGGGCCGAAGAGGCCTGCGGTCACCAGCAGACCGCTATAGGCGAGCGCCCATTGCACGGAGCCGGTGAGAACGAGCCAGCGCGCCGAATGCCACTGCCGGCGCGTGACGTCGGAGAAGATGTCTCGCTTCCAGAGAAATGGCCCCGATAGGAACAGGCCACAGACCGCCGAGGCAGCGGTCGCCATCGCGACGGCCCAGAGTGCATTGGCGACGCTGATCAGACCGATATGCCAGAGAACGGCGACCGCGCCGAGCTTGAGCGCCTGATTGACGATGTCGATCAACAGGACCGCTGTCGGGCGGCGACGCGCGAACAGGTAGCGGCGCAGAAAATCCTGCGTCAGGTAGGCAGCACCGGTGGCAGCGCCCGGCAGAGCCACGCCATCGAGCGATGTCGCGACTGTGGCGAACTTCAGGATGGCGAATATCGCGATCGCCGCCACGGTGACGTAGGCGGCCTGATGGACGAAGACCACGGTATAATAGGCTGCCGCTTCCGCCCCATCCTCCTTCGACCCGATGCTCATCATCGGGCTGACGATCAGGCCGAGTTGCAGGCTCATGGCGAGATACAGCGCGAGCCAGACCATCGTGTAGAGCCCGAAGGCTTCCAGACCGAGCGCGCGTGCCAGCAGGACGGTCGTCAGAAAATTGCAGACGCTGCAAAACGCCTGGTCGCCGAAGGACAGCGCGGGGCCGATGGCCGGGTGCAGGCGCGCCCTGAAACCGCTTCGGGGCCGCCCGCCGGACATCTCCAGATCAGGAACCATCGTCATACTGTCCGGCATCGGCAGGGATACCGGTCCCTTGCCGAGCGGGCTCCTTCATCACGTTTCATCTTGCCTCCGCCGCGGGTTGCAAGCGGCAACCCGATCGTTCCTGACGATGGAAGTCTACCGTCACCGCCGCGGCCGTTGCGCTGCGCATAGGGACTACCCGCAAGGTGGACGGGTGCCGAGGCCGAGGGTGTGGCTACCCCCAAAGCCCATCCTGCTTCGAATCGCCCGCGCGCTAGTCTGGCCTGGTGGCGGCCGCGATCGCGGACGCATGACGGGAGCGGATCGTGGCCGAGGCGTCATCAATACAGGCGGCCGGTGTTTCCGATCGGCGAGCGACCGATCGCTATTTCCCGATCCTCGCCCTCGGCTTCGCCGGATATGTCCTTTTTGGAAAGAGCTTCGCCTATCTCGGCGTGCCGCCGCTCTTCATGGGCGAGATACTGTTTGTTCTCGGCATCCTGGCATTCCTGGCTTCCGGCTGCGCAACCTCGCTTCTCGCCACAATCCCCGCTATCAGCGCCGCCCTGCTCATGGGTTGGGTTCTGCTGCGAACTCTTCAGGGGATCGGCACCTACAAGGTCGATGCGTTGCGTGACGGAGCTGTCGCGCTTTATGCCGGCTTTGCCTTCATCGTGGCGGCATTGCTGGTCGAACGCCCGGCGAGACTTGCCCAGATCGTCGGCTATTTCAGGATTCACGCGCGCATCATCATCCCAATCGCCATCGTGGCCTATCTGGTCGCGCGGTTCGCCGGCACCTCGATTCCAAAGCTTCCCGGGCAGGATGTCGAAATCATCTCCGTCCGGTCGGGAGAGCTGGCCGCCCATCTCTGCGGCGCACTCGTGCTCGTCCTCCTGGGGCTCTGCAAAGTCAGGCGTGCCTGGCTCGTGGTCTCCATCGCGGCGGCTCTGCTCATCGCCAGCCAAAGCCGCGGCGGAATGCTTGCCCTGATGATTCCACTGGTCTTCGCGATGGTGTTCACGGGACAGTTGCGCCGCTTCGCCACGATCGGCGGTCTCATCGCCGTCGTCATGTGCGCGGCGTATGCGGCCGATCTCGAGATCGATCTGCCCAGGGGCGAAAGGCCGATCAGCGCCCGCGCGGTGATCGACAACGTCGCCAGCATCGCAATGCCAAGCGACGCCAACAATCTCGACGGCACCAAGCAATGGCGGCTGCGCTGGTGGGAAGCCATCCGCAACTATACCCTCCACGGGTCCTATTTCTGGACGGGCAAGGGCTTCGGCGTGAATCTGGCGGAAGCGGACGGCTTCGTCGTCGGCCTCGAGCGTGGCGGCCCGACACTGCGCAGCCCCCACAGCGTCCACATGACCTATCTCGCCAGAGGCGGGGTGCCGGGGCTGGCGCTTTGGGTGCTGACCTTCACCAGCTGGATCGTGGCGCTGCTGCGCATCGCGCGCGCCGCCTGGCTGCGCGGAGACCGGGACTGGTCGCGCTACTTCATCTTCCTCGTCTGCTATCTGGCCGCGATCATCATCGATGCCTCCTTCGACGTCGCCCTCGAAGGGCCGATGCTCGGCATCCCCTTCTGGACCATCTTCGGCATCGGCCTCGGCTCGCTGATGATCTATCGGGGCATGCATGTGATAGACGCCCCCGCCTCTCCCCGTCCGGCGCTTCGCAACGGCGCGCGCATCGCAGGCGCTGCCACGCTGCTTGCGGCGGCTTGCCTGAGCGGCGGCCGCCCGTCCGAAGCCGCCGAAAGCACGACATGTCCAGCTGCGGCGATCCCGGTTCCGGTCGGCTCGTCCATTCAGGCGCTCGTCGCCAAGGCGCCGACGGGAGCGACATTCTGCATCGGCGCAGGGACACACCGGGCACAGCTCATCGCCCCGAAGGATGGGCAGACCTTCATCGGCGAGCCCGGCGCGACCCTGAGCGGGGCCGAGCTGATCACCGATATGCGGCAGGAAGGGCGCTTCTGGATGGGATCAGCGGTGAAACTGGACATCCGCCCGTTCGGCACCTGCCTGAAGTCTCGCCCGCGCTGCAACGATGCGGAGCGCTTCTTTCTCGATGATCAGCCGCTGGAGCCTGTCTCCGCTCTCGCCGATCTGCGACCCGGCGCAGTGTTCCAGGATGCTCTGATGAGCCGCTTCTATCTCGCAGACGATCCCCGCGGCCGCAGGCTCGAACGCACGCGCCAGCCCTACGCCTTCCGCAATGACGGGGCGCGCAACGTCACCGTCAAAGGGCTAATCGTGGAGAAATATGCGACGCCGGCCCAGCAGGGCGCGATCTACGGCGACGAGGATCGGCGGGCAACCGACTGGCTGATCGAAGGCAACGAGGCTCGCTTCAACAGCGGATCGGGAATCGCGACGGGCGACAGAAGCGTGGTTCGCGGCAACAAGGTCCACCATAACGGTCAGCTCGGAATCTCGCCCAACGGCGTCGATGTCGTGATCGAGGACAACGAGATCTACGAGAACAACATCTTCGGTTTCGACGCCGCCTGGGAAGCCGGCGGCGTCAAGGCGGGGGCGGTGGAGCGCCTGACGCTGCGCCGCAACCATGTCTACGACAATTTCGGCTCGGGCCTTTGGTGCGATGTCGACTGCCGTAACATCCTGATCGAGGACAACCGGGTCGAGCGCAACGCCGATGCCGGCATCTTCTACGAGATCAGCTTCGACGCGATCATCCGCAACAATATCGTCGGCCTCAACGGCACGGGACTGGGCGGCCAGCAGGGCAGCGCCTGGATCTGGGGAGCCGGCATCCAGATCGCCGCCTCACAAGGCGTCGAGGTCTACGGCAACACCGTCACCGTGGCGGAAGGCAGCGCCGGCATCGTGCTGGTCGATCAGGGCCGCGAGCGGATCGATCGGCCTGCTCGCGCGGCGGGCGCCGGAAAGACGTTCTACAGGACCGCCGGCAACAGCGTCCATGACAACGAAGTCATCTACAACGGGCGGGCTGGTATCTCCGGCGGCGCCAGCGACGTCGCAAGATTGAATCCGAATTTCGGGATCATCGAAACCGGCGGCAACCGTTTCGACCGGAACACCTATGTGCTGCGCCTGGCGGCTGCATCGCCCGCCTTCATCTGGGGGCACGGCGCGATCTCCTATGAGAGATTCCGCAATCTCGGCCAGGAGGCGAACGGCCAGCTCGTTCGCCCGAAATAACCTCGGGCCTCGCGAACCTACCCCTGACGGCGTAGTCCGGACGCTTGAAGCATCTAGTCCTTGGAGACGCGGCCCGAACACGCGTACGCGGGTAGAATTCGGCGCCGAGAACCGACATCGCGAGGTCCGAACCCCATGAACATGATACCGCGATCGTTCCGTCGCTCGCACTTCCGGGAGGAGCGGTTCAAGACCCATGTCCTGCCCATCATCGAGGGGTTGATCAGGGAGCGGGGGTCGTGCCGGATTCTCGATCTCGGAGGAGATGCGGAATACTGGCAGTACGATATCCCGGCCTCGGGCGTCGAGATCTGCATCCTGAACATCGAAGCGCGCGAAGATCCCGCCGACCGGCGATTTCGCTTCGTCCAGGGGGATGCCCGCGACGTCGCGCAATTCGACGATCTCAGCTTCGACTTCGTCCACTCCAATTCGTTGATCGAGCATGTAGGCCGCTGGGAGGACATGAAGCGCGTCGCCGCCGAGATCAGGCGGCTTGCACCGTGCTACTACGTCCAGACACCGAACTTCTGGTTCCCTCTCGACCCGCACAGCAACGCGCCGTTGATGCACTGGCTGCCCCAGCCGCTGCAGCGGCGCCTGGTCTCGACGAAGGCTCGCGGCTTCTACGCCAAGGCGACCTCCCTCGACCACGCCATGCGGATCGTGGAAGGCACCTCGATGCTCGACCGGGCTCAGATCACCGAGCTCTTCCCGGATGCGCGGATTCTGACGGAAAACGTCCTTTTCCTCTCCAAATCGCTGATCGCCATCAGGAGCCCGGATGCCTGAGAGCGGGACGCCACAATGAGGTGCGATTTCGTTTTCCTGGCCTTGGCCAGGAATTGTGCCGAGACGATCCCGCGCTTCCTCGATCTGTTGGAAGCGTTGCGCTCCGAGGGATTGAGCGTAGCCGCCTTCGTTGGCGAGAATGGCTCGCGTGACGGGACGCGGGCACTGCTTCAACGTGCCGAGGCAGACGGGCAACTCGTGCTGGTGCCGACGCCTTTCATGGCGGACGAGCCCGATCGGCTCAAGCGGATGGCTCTCGGCCGCGAGCGGATCAAGACGGAATGCGAGGCCTCGAACCTCAAGCCCGATGTCGTCTGCGTTCTCGACATCGACAACGTCATCGCCCGGCCGCCTTCCGTCGCAGCACTGCTCAAAGCCGCATCCAAGCTCGATCGGCCGGGCGTTTTCGGCGTGTCAGCGACGTCGCGACCCCATTATTATGATCTCCTGGCATTTCAGGACGAATGCAGATCATTCGATACGCTGCTGGACGATCTGGCGGAGAGTCGGGGCAATATCTTCAGCTATTATCGCTTCTTTTGTTCGCGAATCTATCCGCACCAGCGGGCGCTCACCGTCGATCGCGAGATCGCGTGCTCGTCGACCTTCAATGGCTTGTGCCTCTATCGCGCGCCTGTCTATCGGCTGGGAAGCTATCTCGGGGACGGACCGAGCATCTGCGAGCACCTGACCCTCAACCGCCGCCTCGCGGGCATGACCGGCGGGAAGATGCTGATCGACCCCGGCCTGATCCTTCCCACGCCCATCGACCATTCCGAGCAAAGTTTCCTGCCGTTCGTCTGGCGACGGCTTCGAAAACTGATTGCCTCCGCAGCGCCTCAGACCGTTTTCAGGACCGAACCCACGACCTCAACCCTGCGGTGAGGGCGCGTCATCCTCGTCCGTAATCGCGAGGTCATGGAGATTGTCCCTCAGGACCACGCTCAGGAGCGAATTATGAACCTCGATGCGACCGTTGTCTGAAATGAACCCCAGTCGCTTGAACTTGTTCATGAAGCGAGCGACACGCGAGCGCGTCGAGCCTATCATTTCCGCCAGTGTTTCCTGGCTGATCTCGCCAATGATCGGCTGAGGCGCTCCCTCCTTGCCGAAATTGGCAAGAAGCAACAGGAGGCGGGCGAGCCGCCTTTCGCTTGAGTTAAAGAGCTGATCTATCAGATCTGCTTCCATTCTGATGTTGCGGGCAAGAAGGTGGGACGTAAAGGCGCCTGCAGCGGCGCGATTTTCTTGCAAAACACGGACTATCGTGGCTCTTTCAACCCTAACGATACTGCTGTCCGTCAACGCGGCAGCAGTCGCGATCCTCACCTCCTGCCCTGCCAAACAGCCTTCGCCAAAGAAATCGCCGGCCCTGAGGATCGCCACGACAGCCTCTTTTCCATGGGCTGACACCGTTGAGATTCTGATCTCCCCGTCATGTATAAAATAAATCGAATCCGCACGATCTCCTTGCGAATAGATCACGGAACCCGACTCTGGATACTGCTCGGCGCCGCCATCATAAGATAAATCGATTAATAATTTTCCGTAAGATTTATTATTATTTTTAATAATCATACGAATTTTCCTGAATGGCATATCACGAGCAATAATATACCACACTGCGGCAATAGTAATCCTACGCCGCCGCGCAACATTTCGATATCACGTTTCCGTCAACGGCGCGCCTTCCATCGAAAATTGTCCATTCGCTCTATTTCTCTATAAAAAAGACGTAAAAATACACCGGACACAGGCCGAATATTATGGTAGCATCTAGATGCGGCCCTACAGAAGGGCGGGTCTATCTTGGGTCAGGCACGATCAGAGTTCGGCGTCCTCGCGCCTTCGAACCCCGAAGGCGGCGGATCGTCATTGCAAATTCCACCACCTGTACGCTCGTCTCCACCCACCAATCTGCGCAGGAGGGGCGCTGGAGTGAATACGTCTACTGCCGAAGCGTCATCAAAGACCATAAGCTCGCTTGATATCGCCTACGACAATCATCGTCTTTTCGACGCGCTGGTCGCCGGCATGGCGGATCTGCTCGAAAAAACCGCCGGCCTGGACGATGCGTCGATCTTCATCGGCAGTATCGCGACCGAGTTGGGAGCCGAGATCGAGAAGCAATACAGGACGACGCTGGGAAGACACCGCCTCAGTCCCGAGCAACTTCCGCTCGTTTTGGTCGATCTGGCCAATCGCGCCGGTGGGGCGTTCTTTATCATGGAGGAGAACGAAGATCGCATCGTTCTGGGCAACGGGGCCTGCCCTCTGGGGGATGCGGTTCGCAACCATCCGTCGCTCTGCATGCTGACGTCGAACATCTTCGGTCGCATGGCCGCGAACACAGTCGGCTCCGCGGCGGTCGACCTCGAACAGACGATTGCGACCGGGGCGGCCGGATGCCGGGTGGTCATCCATCTCAACCGAAAAGGGCTGCGGCTGGACACCACGGAATACCTTCGCGACGACGCAACTGCCGATGCAGACTGATTTGGACATCCACGCCTGTTTCGACCCATCGATGATCGCCTTGAGCGACGGCCGCATCCGTGCACTCAATCGCGCGGCACGCTCGATCTTCCCTCTCGCAACCTCGACATTCTCGCTGTTCGACATTTGCGCCGACCCGGCCGAAATGCTGCGAAGATATCTCGTTCGCTGCTCGGGCTCTCGCCAACCGGTGATGGAAAAAGTCAGCCTCACCGGGCCGGGGGGGATCGTCAACTATCGCTGCTTCGGCAGCGCCATCACCACCCGGCGACGCGGTCGTCCTTCCACCCTCCTGTTGCGTCTCTCACCCGTGCTCGACCCCCGACTATCGGCCCAAGCGCAGCGGATGAGGAACGAGACGGGAGAGCGGCGCCTGGCTGTGGTGCTCGACCAATTGGGGGAGCTGCGCAAGGACCGCCTGCGTCTGGTCGAGCAGTACTTTTTCGTCACCGAGGCACTGCGCGTCGTGGAGGCGCAAAAGCGCGAACTTCAGCAAGAGATCAAACATATCCGCACCGACGAGCGCGAGCGCATCGCACAAGATCTGCACGACCATGTCGGACACGAGATGGTCGCCGTTCTCGCAGGGTTGAGGAAACTGCGCGATTCCGCGCACGGTTCAGCGCGAGCGCATCTCGATGGCATCACCATGCACGTCGCCGAGGTCGGCCGCCGCATTCATCGCGCCGTCGTGGGCGCAAGACCCCGGATCGTCGAAGAGCTCGGCCTGAGCCGGGCGCTCGAAGTCACCCTCGTTTCCTGTGCGACGGACGGGGCGCTGGACTTCTCCTTCACCACGAAGGGAGCGGTGCCCAAATTCCTGCCCGCGCCCGTTGAAAGCGCGCTTTATCGCGTAGCCCAGGAGGCGTTTACGAACGTGCTGAAGCATGCGCGCGGCGCGCGAAGGATCGACGTTGTCCTGGGAGGCAGCGCGACTTCCGTTTCGCTGACGATAACGGATAACGGCGCCGGCTACGCTCCGGAACTGCAACAGCGGGGGGAACTTTATGACACCGGCATCGGTTTGCTGGGAATGCAGCAGCGGATGCGCAGCATAGGGGGTGTGTTGCAGATCGAATCGCTCCCCGGACAAGGGACAACCGTCACCGCCCTCGCATCGCTGAACCGCGAGCAGCGGAGTGCGCCGTCATGACGGAACGGATCATTCTGGTCGATGATCACCCGGTTATCCTGACCGGGCTTGCGGCGTTGGTGCGCAGCCTCCCCGGGCTTGAACTGGTCGGGCAGGCCACTGTCGCCTCGCAGGCGCTTACGCTCGTTCGAGAGCAAAATCCCAACATCGTCGTCCTGGACATGGGGTTGCCCGGCATGAACGGCGTCGCATTGGCAGAGCGCATTCTCGAAAAGGCGCCTCATACGCGGATCGTCATGCTGACCCACTTTGAGGAACCGAGCTACGTGCAGAAGGCGCTGAGGACGGGCATCCGCGGCTACGTCCTCAAGTCATCGCCCAGCGACAAGATCGCGCAGGCTATCAAGACGGTCCAGAGCGGTGGCGTCTACATCGATTCCGAGCTCGAGGAGTTCCGCTCCGAATGGATTCGCAAGCTTGCGCAGAAGCCCGGCTCCGAATTGGAGACCCCCAATGGCAGCCTCACCAATCGCGAGTTGCAGGTCCTGCGTCTTGCAGCCGTCGGGCATTCCAACAAGGAGATCGCCCGCCGTATCGGGCTGGGCGTCAAATCGGTCGAGACCTATCGATACAGAGCCTGCAAGAAGCTCCTGCTGCACTCACGTCTCGACATCATCAGATACGGCGCCACCCATGGCTGGATCCTCGATATCTAGAGGCAATCGACCGAGCCATCCTCAGTCTGAGCTAGTGCGCCGGCTCTGGGAGTAACCAGCTTGGCGTCGGCGGAAATAAAACGCCAAGCGCAATGCGCCCCCTGCCCGGAAGGGCGGGGCGACTTGGCGGCCCGTTCCCGCTACGACGATGCATGGGGAATTGGGAGTTTCGGTCCAGACGGAACCGCCGTCCGGGACCGAGCAAAGCGGCGCCAAAGAAGGCCGCGCCTCTCGATCGAAAGAGGGCGCCTGGATCGGCTGAACGCACCAATGGTCAGGATTCTCGTTGCCGACGAACACGCGCTTTATCGGACCGGTTTGCGCGTCATTCTGCAAGCCGCGTTGCCGGAGGCTGAGTTTCTGGAGGTTGCCGATCGCGCCGGCTTGATGCGCAGCCTGATGGAGGAACAGCCTATCGATCTTGCGCTCGTCAGCCTCAACCTGACAGGCTCTACCGATCCGGGTGTCATCTGGGACTTCAAGCGCGCTTCCATAACTACGCGCTACGTCATCATCGCGACGGACTGCACCTTCGACCAGGTTCTCCATTTCATCGCCGAAGGTTTCCAAGGCTTCATTTCGAAGCTGCAGCGCGACGACGAGATCGTTCAATCGATCGAGGACGTTCTGGCCGGGCGTCTGTCGGTGCCGCGAGAGCTCACGCCGTTCAGCTCCGCTGCGGAAGGCCAACCGGCACGAGACGTTCAGCAGCGCCGATCGAGCCAGCAACAGGGTCCGTTCGGCTTGACGCGGCGCCAGCGGGACGTTCTGATGCTGTTGGCGGACGGACTTTCGAACCGCGAGATCGCTCAGGCGCTCCATATCGCGGAGCCAACGACCAAAATCCATGTTTCGGCGTTGATGCGCGTTCTCAACGTCCGCAACCGAACGGAAGCTGCAGTTCTCGCTCGCGATCTGCTGCGGACGTTCCAAAACGGCCCGGAAGACCGGGACGGGGCCAGGCACAACAAGGCCGGCCCGCGCGGGTGATTTCCCAACGCATTTAATCTGAAATTTCTTTGTAAGGTTTACCCTTACGAGGATCGTATTCTCCTGACAGGACGAACACGTCCGAGTGAACTAATTATTAATGATGACCTAGGGTCATGAAAGCGATGGTTGGCGGTCTTCGGTCTCTAAATGGGTAGCACATGCGATGTTCTCGGTTATCTGACTAATTCTGAAACCGAGTCAGTTACGTGCGCAAATGACGATCAAGGCTTTTTTCCGTAGTTCGCTCTCGTTTCGTGTCGAGTGGATGGAGAGTACGATGCCTGAACTTATCGAGACCGCCGTTCTAAGTGACAACGCTCTGCTCAGAGAAGGAATTACACAACTGCTGAGCGGCGCGCGGTTCCATGTGAGCCAGAGATCCGCAAGTCTCGATCTTCAGAAGTACGAAAACGGCCAGAGATCCCCCGACCTCTTCATCGTCGTCATCGACGACATGTCCTGTTCGATCCTCGGTGACATCAAAAGGCAGTTCAAAAACGCCAAGATCGTGGCCCTCGCCCTCCGCGACAATCGCGAGTTGATGCGGCGCGCCGTACAGCTCGGCGCCGTCGGCTATCTCGTCGAATCCGTATCCGCGCAGGATCTCATCATGTCGCTGGAGGTCGTCATCGCGAACGGTGCCGTCTTCCCGCCCGAACTCCTGTCACAGCTTTCCGAAGTGGCGGTCGAACCGCAGCGCCTTCTCCAAGGCGTGCAGCGCAGGGCCGACGGGTCTCCGTTCTCGGGCCTTTCCGGCCGGGAGGTGAGCATCCTGGAAGGGCTCATGCTGGGCGAATCCAACAAGGTCATCGCGCGCAAGCTGCAGATCGCCGAGGCGACCGTGAAGGTGCATGTGAAGGCGATCTTGCGAAAGGTGCGTGTCCGAAACCGGACCCAGGCAGCCATGTGGGCAATGCAGAACGCGGCCTCGCAGATCCCGGTCCTGGACGAGCACGACATCGGCGGCGACGAGACGCTCCCGATGATCGCAACGAGGCCGGAAGCGATGCTTTCGCCTCAGCTCTCGTGACCCGGTCAGCGTAAACGGGGAGCCGCTCCATGATCGTGACTATCGTGACTCCGACGCTCAATGCGGTCGAGTATCTGAAAGAATGTATCGAGTCGGCGCGCAGAAACACGACGAAAGACATTGAGATCGAGCATGTGATCGTCGACGGCGGCAGCACCGACGGCACTGTCGAGCTCGCCCGCAGCTACGGGCTGCGGGTGCTCCAAGGCAAGGACAGCGGGATATTCGACGCCATCAACAAAGGCTCGTTCGACTCTTCGGGCGAGCTGCTGGGCTTCCTTGGAGCCGATGACGTGATGCTCGATGGCGCATCCTCCGCGGTGGTCCAGGCCTATCGGAAGAGCGGCCGGCGCTGGGTCGTCGGTGGCATCAAATGGACGGACTCGAAGGGGCACAGCCTGGGCCGCCTTGCAGCTCCTCCGAACTGGATGACCCCGGCGATGCTGGTCAGCCTCGGCTGGAACCCCATCATGCATATGGGGACCTATTTCTCGCGGAGTTTCTTCGAGGAACTCGGTGGTTTCAACATCACCTACAAGGACTCGGGCGATTACGAGATGTTCTGCCGGGCCCTAACCAAGGCCCCCTATGGCCGGATCGACCAGACGCTGGCCTGCTTTCGGCGGACGGGGATGAACAACAGTGCGATCCACGGAAGCCGCACAGCCGCCGAATGGGCGAGAATCCTTGCTGAGCACGGACCATCGTCGAACGCGCAGCGCGTGTTCTGGCGCTGTCTCCTGAAGGGCTATTTCAACCTCGGCAACCCCGACTGGCTGCTGGCGAAGATGGCCGATTCGACCAGAACGACGCTAAAACTTCAGCCGAAGCCGCATTTTTGAAGTTCTTGGGGTTTGGCGGAGCGGCCGGGCGCCATGGCGTCCGGCCCAATTCCCAGAGTGTCGCTGGTAAACGCCACCCCGTATCCTCTCCACGCCTTAATCAGACAGGCGGCTGTTTCGCCGGGAAAAGCGCGCCATTTCCGGTTCGCCCCCTCGTTCCTCCGGCGCTCCGGCCGTTTCTTCACCCCCGGCAGTGCCGAAGCAGGGCGTTTCTCACAGGTCCGTGCTCTGGGGCAGAATCACGAGGTCACGGATCGTGACGTTGCGCAGGCGGGTCAGCATAAAATGCACGGCCTCGGCCACCTCCTCTGCCTCGATCAGGCCGCCACGAGCGCGCTCGGCCTCGAGCTTCTCCTGCGGCCAGTCGGCAATCAGGGCCGTCACGACAGGGCCGGGCAGGACCGCCCCGACGCGCAGCCCGTGCGGTATCACCTGCCGGCGGAGCGTGTGGACAAAGGCCTGCACTGCGTGCTTCGAGGCCGTATAGACCGGCTCCCAGACCACCGGCACGACGCCGGCCACCGAGCTGGTGACGAGGATGTCTCCGGTCTTGCGCGCGATCATATGCGGCAGCACGGCATGGATGCTGCGGAAGACCGCGTTGACGTTGAGGTTCAGCATGCGGTCCCAGGCGTCGGGATCGCCCTCGCTGACCGGCCCACCGACATAGGAACCGGCATTGGCATGAAAGATGTCGAGCTGCCCCGCCCTGTCGAGGATATCAGGCATCATGCCGGCGACGGAGGCTGCATCGGTCAGGTCGACGACCAGCGGGATCGCTCCCGGCCCGAGAGGTTGGCAGACCTTTGCGAGAGTCTCGCGGTCGCGGTCGACGAGGACGACGCGGGCGCCGGCGGCGATCAGGCGTTTCGCACAGGCGAGCCCGATCCCCGAGGCGGCTCCGGTGATCGCTGCAACTTTCCCGGTCAGTTCCTGAGTCACGTCGACGTCTCCGATCCGCATTGATCCCGGCTATCGCGCATGAGTTCGCGTGCCTCGAGCGCGGCGGCCTGCAGTGTTTCGAATGCCGCGAAGCGGCGGTCGTGCAGCCGGGCGGTCTCATCGCCGGCCGGTGTGAAGACTCCGGCCTCCGGCGCCATCTCGACCATCGCCTGCGCAAGATCGGGGAATGCGCCGGCCGCCGTCGCGCCCAGCATGGCAGAGCCGAGCAGGACGGGATCAACGCCATCCGGCACGAGCACCGGCAACCCGGCGCAATCGGCGAGAAGCTGCCGGACGAGCGGATGGCGCCCGGCGCCGCCGCTGAGCACGATCGCCTCGATCACGGCGCCCTTGGCGCGGCTGGCCTCGACGATCTGCCGCAGCCCGTAGCCGATGCCGGTCAGGCCGGCGACATAGAGCGCGACGAGATCGTCGAGATCGCGTTCCATGCCGAGGCCCGCGATCACGGCGCGCGCCTGCGGATCGGCATGAGGCGAGCGGTTGCCGAGGAAATCCGGCACCACGACGCGCCCCTGTGCGAGATGCACGGCTTCCGAAGCCTCGCCGGCCCGCAGCACCGCCTGCGCGGCAAGCCAATCCGGCAGCGAGAGGTTTTCAGCCATAGCCCGGCGCTGCGCTTCCGGCGCCGCCGGGTGGAAACCGATCAGCTGCTCGATCGCGGCGCCGGCACCGGACTGGCCGCCCTCGCTGAGCCAGAGGCCCGGCGCCATAGCGGAAAAATAGGGACCCCAGATTCCGGGGATGAAGATCGGCTCGCGGCTGCTCGCCATGGTGCAGGCCGAGGTGCCGAAGACATAGGCCATGCGGGTCAGGGCTGTGCCATGGGGCGAGCGAACGCCGACCGAACCGACGCCGCCGGCATGGGCATCGATCAGCCCGGCAACAACAGCGGTTCCGGGATTCAGCCCGAGTTCGGCAGCCGCCTGCCCGGCGAGTCCGTTCCCGAGCGAGGTGCCGCCCGGAACGATCTCGGTCCCGATACGGGAAAAGCTGTCATCTGCCAGATCGCCGAGCCCTATCTGACGGAAATAGCCGGCATCCCAGCGTCGCTCATGGGCGAGATACGTCCATTTGCAGGTCACGGTGCAGGTCGAGCGCGCCAGCGAACCAGTCGCGCGCCAGGTCAAATAGTCGGCGAGATCGAAGAACTGCCAAGCCGTAGCGTATGTCGCCGGCAGATTCTCCTTGAGCCAGAGCAGCTTCGGCGTCTCCATCTCGGGCGAGATCGTGCCGCCGACATAGGCGAGCACGGGATGGCGCGTCGCGTTGATGCGTTCGGCCTGGTCGAGTGCGCGATGGTCCATCCAGACGATGATGTCGCGGCTGGCATCACCATGCGGACCGACCGCGAGCGAGGCTCCGCCCGGCCCGAGCACCACCAGCGAGCAGGTCGCATCGAAGCCGATGCCGGCAATCGCTTCGGGCGTGAGCCCGGCCGTGGCCATGGCCTCGCGCACGCTTGCGCAGACGGCGCCCCAGATATCCTCGCTCGACTGCTCCGCGATATCTGCCCCGTCCCGATGGAGCGCGATGTCGCGCTTGCCCGTCGCGACCATCCGGCCGCGCCGGTCGAAGATGCCGGCGCGTGCGCTGCCGGTGCCGACATCGATGCCGATGAAGTGCCCGGTCATCTCAGGCCGCGGCGCGGTTCGGCGGTCCGGCTCGCGTGCCGTCCGGGTTGCGCAGATAGACGCCACTCTCCAGTTGCTGCCGGCGCAGTTCGTCGATGTCGATCTCGGCAGGCGGGCGGTTGCCGCGCACTGAGATCTTGGCGGCACGCCCGGCCGCCTCGCCCATCGCCATGCAGGTCGCCATCACGCGGATCGCGCCCATCGCCTCATGCGTCGCCGAGATGCTGCGGCCGGCGACCAGCAGGTTGCCGATCTTCTGCGGGACCAGCGAGCGATAGGGGATGTCATAGCAGTCGCCGCACCAGATCAGCGTGCAGCCATCGTCGGAGGGGCGATGGATGTCGATCGGATAGCTCGCCACCGCAATCGCGTCGTCGAAATGCTTGCAGGCCAGCACATCCTCCTGCGTCATCACATATTGCCCGACGATGCGGCGCGTCTCGCGGATGCCGAGGAAGGGCGCGGTCTTGGTGAAATAGGCCTTCTCGAAGCCCGGCACGTAGCCGACGAGATAGGCGACGATGTCATCGATCTGGGCGCGGCCCTCGATCTCGCCCCTGGTCAGGCTGCGGGCATCGGTGCCATCAGTGCCCTTGACGCGGGTCATGTTGATCCAGACCTCGCCCTTCTTCAGGCCGGTGATGATGATGGTGCGCTCGTTGGCGATCTTCAGCCCGCGTTCGGCCTTGGCCTTGGCCATGAGCTCGCGCATGCCGACGACGATGAACTGCCGGTTCTGGCCGAAATACTCCGCCGGAATGAAGTCGGTCAGGTAGGTGCGCGCCTCGGGCGGGGCGTTGGCTATGCTCATCCGCAGCGCGTCGGTATCGACGCCGGCAAGACAGAACATCAGCGTCGGCGGCTGCATGCCGCCCTCGGCATTGCCCTTCTCGGTCGGCACGCCGGCGCTGTAGGCGACATCGGCATCGCCGCTGCAGTCGATCACGACCTTGGCGAGGATGGCGGTGCGGCCGCTCTTACTCTCGGTGATGACGCCGCGGATGGTATCGTTCTCGACCAGTGCGCCGGCAAAGAACGTGTAGAACAGCACGTCGACGCCTGCTTCCGTCAGCATCTCCAGCGCCACGGTCTTCACCGCCTCCGGCTCGACCAGTGTGATGCCCATATGCAGCGGACAGGGCCGGTGCTCGCTCGCCCCGTCGCGCTCCTTGCGGAGGCGCTCGATGAATTTCTGCGGCAGGCCGTCGATGATCTGGTTGCCCTTCTGGCCGAGGAAGCCGAGCACCGGCAGGCCGATCGTCATGTTGCCGCCGACGAAGCTGCGGCTTTCGATGAGCCCGACGCGCAGGCCATCCTCGACCGCGGCCAGTGCCGCGGTGATGCCGGACGGCCCGCCGCCGACGACGAGCACGTCGTACTCGGCCGAGACGGGAATGGAGCGTGCCGGCTCCTCGATGAAGCGGGTCGATGCGGTCGACATGGCAGAGGTCCTTCAGGTGGAACGAATTCAGCAGGTCGGCTGCGGAGCTGCCCGCCCCGCAGCCTTGTGGCGTGATCAGGCGGGCATCATCGGCTTGACGCGCTCGATGATGGCGGAGACGGCGTCCTTGACGGGCTTGCGGCCGAGCACGGCGAGCTGAACCTCCTCTAGGAAGGTCGCCTGGGCGCGGGCGGCCTCCGGGAAGGGCGGGAAAGCACCACGGGCCGTCGCCAGCACCTTCGCCTCGACGGCAGCGAGCGGGTTCTTCGCCTTCAGCCCTTCATCGGCATAGGTCGAGACACGCACCGGGCCGTTGCCGTTAACGGCCATGCCCAATGTCACGCGCTTGCTCGACACCTCCTTGATGAAGCTCCAGGCGAGCGCCTTGTCCTTGGCGTTCTTCGGGATCGACATCGCCCAGGCCTCGACGACGGAGGCCATCGGCACCTTGCCCTTGATCGCGGCCGAGCCGGGGAACTCGACCGCCTTGATCCTGCCCGGAAACTTGCTCTGGTCGGGGTTGTTGAGCTGCGCACCGCGCGCGAAGGGCAGGACGGTGAAGGCGGCACGGCCTTGCTGCAGCCAGGTGACCTGGTCGTCGTTCTTGGTCGTCGCGTAGCTGCGCGGCAGGCTGCCGGCCTCGAACATGGCGCGCAGCGCGGCGAGCCCGCTCTCCAGCGCCTCGCGGTTCGGCACCAGCTTGAGGTCGGGGCTGACGAAGTCGCCGCCATAGGCGCGGGCGAACATCACCGGGAAGACGGCGAGATCGCTTGCCAGCACCATGCCGGTGACCGGCGTGCCGGCCTTCGAGGTGAAGGTGGTCTTCTTCGCCTGCTCGATCAGCTCTTCCAGCGTCGTCGGCGGCGCGGTGATGCCGGCCTCCTCCAGCAGCGCCTCGTTGTAGAACAGCCCCTGCGTGGCGTGGCGGACGGGGATGCCGATCAGCTTGCCGTCGACCGTCATGCCCTGCACGAGGCCGGGCGCGATATCGCCGAAATCCTCGATCGCATCCTGCTTCTGATAGGCCTCGAGCGGCTCGAACAGCGCGGCGATCTGCCAGGTCGGCCGGTTGTCGATGAGATAGCCCACGCCGTACTCGGTTTCCTTCAGGCTGGCCTCGCGGAAGAGCCGGTCCTGCAGCGGGTTGGAGTCGAAGGTGGTGAAGGCGATCTCGGCGTCGTTGGCCTTGCGCCAGCCCGCCATCAGGTCGCCGTCGCCGGTGCCCAGCACGGTCTGGTGGACCTTGTGGCTGAGCACGTTCAGCGTCTTGCCCGCGGCGAAAGCTGGACCTGCGGCGAGCGCGGCGGCGCCTGCCGCTCCGGCCATGAAGCTGCGGCGGGTCACCTCTGTTGCGGATGTCTTCGACATGGCTTCCTCCCTCTCGTGGTTGGCTACCCCTTCGTTGAGCCGGCGGTGAGGCCGGCCACGAGGTAGCGGTTCATGAAGACGACGAAGAGCAGGACGGGCACGAGCTGCACCGTCGAGGCGGCGAAGAGGATCCCCCAATCGACGCCGTCGATGGAGCCGATCATCTCCGAGATCACCAGCGGCGCTGTCTTGGCCCGCGTCGCGGTGAAGATGAAGGCGAAGAGGAACTCGTTCCAGGAGAAGACGATCACGAAGACCGCGACGGCGAGCATGCCCGGCATCGCCAGCGGCGCGATGACCTTGCGCAGGATGGTCATGCGGCTGGCGCCATCGATGGAGGCGGCCTCGTCGAGCTCGCGCGGGATCTGGTCCATGAAGGTGCGCATCAGCACCGTGCCGAGCGAGACGAAGAAGGTCGCGTAGAGCAGGATCAGGACGAGATGCGTGTCGCTGAGGCCGAGCGCGTTGACGATCGGGAACAGCGGCAGCGTCACCACGATCGGCGGGATCAGCCTGACGATGATCAGCCCGAGCAGGCTCGCGCCGAGCCAGCGCCCGGAGTTCCGTGAATAGACGTAACCGGCACAGGCGCTGGCGACGATGGCGAGCAGCGTCGCGCCGACCGTGATCATGAGGCTGTTCAGAAGGCCGTCGAAGAACACGCCCCAGGAGCGCCAGAGCTCGGTGTAGTGCTTCAGCGTCGGCATGAAGAGCCATTTCGGTGGCACGGCGAAGATGTCCTGCCCCGGCTTCAGCGACGACATCGCGATGAAGAGGATCGGGAACAGCGACCAGAACAGGATCGCGACGACGGCGAATGCCTTGCCCGCCCCGATGAGAAGGCGCTCAGTGCGCATGGGCGAGCCCTCCCCGCCTGAGCAGGAAGACATAGGCGCCGGCGAGCAGGAGCGACACCAGCACCATGATCCAGGCGGTGGCGGCGGCCGGGCCGAAAGCGTTGAAGCTGAAGGCTTCCTGATAGAGGTAGATCGCGACCACCTCGGTCGAGCGCGCCGGGCCGCCCTTGGTCAGCAGCCACGCTTCCGAGAACAGCCGGAAGGCGAAGATGTAACGGAAGAGCAGCGCGATCACCATGGCAGGGCCAAGCAGCGGCAGCGTCACGCGGCGGAAGGCCTGCCAGCGCGTCGCACCGTCGATGCGGGCGGCCTCGTAGAGTTCGGCGGGGATGGCGAGCCGCGCCGCGTAGACGATGATGAAAGTGAAGGGCAGGTGCAGCCACACGGTCAGGAGACCGATCAGGATCATCGCGTGCGAGGGCTCGAACGACCAGTCGAGCGTCGGCAGGCTGAGCGCCCGCAAGGCCAGTGTGACCGGACCGGCATCGGGATCGAACAGGAAGCGCCACATCACCACGGCCGTGACTTCGCTGACGGCATAGGGGGCGAGCACGGCAACGAGCAGGAACCGGCGGAACGGCAGGCCGCTCGCGAAAAGCAGCGCCATGCCGAGCCCGACGGCAAGCTCCAGATGGACGGCCACGACGACGAGAATGACGGTGTTCAGCAGCGCGCTGTGGAAGGCCGGGTCGGAGAGAACCCGCCAATAGTTCTGCAAGCCGACGAAGCTCGGCGCCTGGCCAAAGCTCGACGTGTTCAGGCTGAGCCACATCACATAGAACGACGGCAGCACGATTACGCTCAAGATGAGCAGGTGTACCGGCGCGAGCAGCGGCAGTATCCGTGCCGTTCTTTGAAGCTGCACTCTTTCCTCCAGGACTTCTTTCGATCCGGGCTCTGTCGGCCCGGTGATCTGTCAGTGCACGGCCTTGGGCGAAGCGGCTGGCATCTCCGGGTTCAGCAGCGGTTCGAGGTCAGGGGCATCGCGGCCATCCGCCTTGCCAGGCACGAGATCGCGGACGGAGTCGCGGGCCTGCAGGCTGGTCTGCAGGACGATGTGTTCGGGCGCGGCATGGTCGCCCGACATGCGTCCCCGCAGGCGCTGCCAGGCGGCCTCGGCGATCTCCGCGATCGGCTGGCGGATCGCGGTGAGGCCGGTCTTCCGGGCGCTCATCCAGGGATAATCGTCGAAGCCGACGACGGAGACGGGATTGGGTATGTCGATCCGCAGTCGCGCCAGGGCCGACAAGGTGCTCAGCGTCGTGACGTTGGTCAGCGCGATGACGGCGCTCGGCTGCGGGTGCCGTTCGAGCCAGTGCAGGAAGATGCCGGCGCCGCGATCGGCATTGGAACCGAGTTCGACGACGGTCGGCTCGCGGCCGAGCGTCGCCCGGATCAGCTGGCAGGCACCGCGGACACGCTCGCGGATCGGGGAGATGCCGATGCTGGAGGCGGCGACGACAATGTCGCGATGCCCCTTGGCCAGCAGGTGCCGGGCGGCGATCTCGCCCGCTTCGCGATTGTCGATCGCCACCGTATCGACGACCGACCCTTCGGGAGCGACGCGGTCGGCGAAGACCATGGGCAGCCGGCCGATCTCTCCGAGCAGGATCTCGGGCACAGCATCCGAGCAGGGCACGGCGATCAGCCCCGATGGCCTCCAGGCCAGCAAGGCGCGCAGCCGCGACTGCTCCAGCCCCAGATCGTCGCGCGAGCTTGAGACGATGATGTCGTAGCCATCCTTCTGCGCCATCACCTCGAGCTGGGAGACCAGAGAGGTGAAGAAGACGTCGTCGAGATCGGGAACGAGTACGCCGACCACGCGGGCCTGGCCCGAACGCAGCTGCGATGCGGCGCGGTCGACCTGGTAGGACAATTCGCGCGCAGCCGCCTTCACCCGCTCCTGCAGGTCGGCGTTGACCGGTTTGCGGCCGCTGAAGACGTTCGAGACCGTCGCGATCGAGACGCCCGCCCGCGCTGCGACTTCCTTGATCGTGATGCGCTTGGCAGCCATCCCGCGATCGCCTGTTAAACGTTTTTCTGTGAAACGTTTAACAGGCCGGATCGGAGGATGCAATCCTCAAACATGAAAGGTTCGACGCGATCAGCGGTGATACAGCGGAGGACGGTTCGTTCCGGGCAGTGCGCCGCCGACCGGCGCAAAGATCGAGATCGCCTGCGGGTGGACCTTGAAATGCGCCGGCGTCGCCGTGACGATCTCGCCATCGGTGTTCACCGGCATCGGCCGCTTCGTCTCGATCTCGAATTCGACGCAGCGCGCGGTGCGGACCTCCTGCCAGGCGCCATGGGTGCCGGAGCGAAACGAGCGCAGCATCAGCGCGAGCTTCCAGAGGTTCTTCATCTCCAGGCTGTAGAGATCGAGATGCCCGTCATCGATCTCAGCCGTTTCCTCGACCACATTGCCGCCGCCATAATGACGGCCGTTGCCGACCGCGATCTGGTAGGTCTCGACCTCGGTGGTCCGCCCCTTCTCGGTGATCTTCGCACTGAAATGCGAGGCGCGGGTCAGCACCTTCATGGCCGCCACCGCGTAGCCAAGCCTGCCGAAACGCTTCTTCAGCGCCGGATCGAGGCTTTGCGCGAGCTCGCTGCTCAGCCCGATACTCGCAACGTTGAAGAAGGCATGGCCATTGACCGTGCCGACATCGACGAGGCGCGTCGCGCCGCGCGCGATCACATCGGCGGCGGCTGGAAGGTCCATCGGGATGTCCAGCGTGCGCGCCAGATCGTTCGCCGTTCCCATCGGCATGATGCCGAGCGGCAGGCCGCTTTCCATGGCGGCCAGCGCCGCCGAGGACACCGAGCCGTCGCCGCCGCAGACGATGACGAGATCGGCCCTGTC
The DNA here is from genome assembly GCF_026020075.1 of Bosea sp. NBC_00550. Taxonomy (NCBI): domain Bacteria; kingdom Pseudomonadati; phylum Pseudomonadota; class Alphaproteobacteria; order Hyphomicrobiales; family Alloboseaceae; genus Allobosea; species Allobosea sp. NBC_00550. The sequence continues at coordinate 4,357,013 of NZ_CP102772.1, read as the reverse complement.
GCGCAGGCGGACGATGTCGCGCGCGATCTCCGGCAAGGCCTCGAAGGTCTCGACGGCGACGTCGAGCCCACCCGCTTCCAGCCGCTGGAGAATCGGATCGATCGACTCCTGGCCGCGCCTGGCCTTGGGATTGCGCAGCAACAGCGCGCGCTTGCGGGTGGACGGGGTCATCGGCTCCTGCAGTGACTGAACATCGGGCAAGGCAGGTGGGGAACCTGCCCGCCGATTTCAACTGCGAGGGCTTTCCGGCGCGGCCGCCATTCGGCGATTGACAACGCAAACGGAGATATTTCAAACTTAAAATATTAGACCCTGGGGAACGGGCATATGCGGGTTATCATCGTTGGTGGCGGCATCGGCGGATTGACGCTGGCGCTGATGCTTCATGCCAGAGGGATAGCCGCCACGGTTTATGAGCAGGCCAGCGAGATTCGCGAAGTCGGCGTCGGAATCAACACGCTGCCACACGCGATCCGCGAACTCGCCGAGCTCGGCTTGCTGCCGGCGCTCGACGAGGTCGGCATCCGCACGCGCGAGCTCGTCTACATGAACCGCTTCGGGCAGGCGGTCTGGCGCGAGCCGCGCGGGTTGCATGCTGGGGCGCCGGTGCCGCAGTTCTCGATCCATCGCGGCCGGCTCCAACGCGTCATCCGCGATGCGGCGGCTGAGCGTCTCGGCGAGGATGCGATCCGCACCGGCCGCCGGCTGCTCGGCTTCGTGCAGGACGAAGGCGGCGTCACCGCGCATTTCAACGATGCTCGCTTCGGCGGTGCCGGCGAGACGGCGCGCGGCGATATCCTGATCGGCGCCGACGGCATCCATTCGGCCGTGCGGGCCTTCTATTTCCCGAACCAGGGCTCGCCATGCTGGCAAGGAGTCCAGATGTGGCGCGGCGCCTGCGACTGGCCGGTGTTCCTCGACGGCGAGAGTATGATCATCGCCGGCGGCATGGCCGGCAAGCTGGTGCTCTATCCGATCGGCAAGGGGGCAACGCCGCAGACGCGCCTGACCAACTGGGTGGTCAACATCCGGAACGGCGATCCAGAACGGCCGCCGCCTAAGGAAGCCTGGTCGAAGCCCGGCCGCCTCGAGGACGTGCTGCCCTTCGCGCGCCGCTTCAGCGTGCCCGATGTCGATATCCTCGGGCTGATCCGGGCGACCTCGACCTTCTGGGAATACCCGATGTGCGACCGCGACCCGCTGCCGCGCTGGACCCATGGCCGCGTCACGCTGCTCGGCGACGCCGCCCATCCGATGTATCCGGTCGGCTCGAACGGCGCCTCGCAGGCAATCCTCGATGCGCGCTGCCTTGCCGACTGGCTGGCGAAGGCTGAACATCCGCGCCAGGCGCTCGCGGCCTATGAGTCTCAGCGACTGCCGGCGACGGCCGAGGTGGTCGCGATGAACCGGGTCGGCGGTCCCGAGCGCGTCATCGACGCCGTGGAAGCGCTGGCGCCGAACGGCTTCGACGATGTCGAGCGCGTGCTCGGCTATGCCAAACGCGAGCAGATCGTGAAGTCCTATGCCGGCAAAGCAGGTTTCTCGGCCGAGCAGCTCGCAGCGCGGAAGGGCTGATCAGCCCGCCTCGGTCAGTTGACGAATGCGTGTTTTCAGCCGCGCATTGGCGGTCTCGCACGCTTTGAGCTGGCGCATCACGGCACGACATCAGCCGTGTCGGCGAAAGCGATGCCGATCCGATTGCCGTTTCGCCATTTCAGGCGCGCGGGATACTGGCGCTGCCGCGACGGGATCTCGATATCGAACGCCTCCGGCAGCGCGACCGCGTCCGACAGGATCATCAGCGCGCCGTGATCGGACAAGTTGCGGATCGTGCAATCCAGGGTCGAGCGCCGGCCGTTGAAGGCAACGACACCGCCAAGCAGCGTGCGCTGGCGCAGCAAGCGGCGACGTTCGATATCCATGACAACTGCTCCCGAACAATACGACCCAAGGTTGTGGACCCTATTAAACAAAGCGAGGGCAGGTTTTCACGCTTAACGATCGATTATCCTTAATGCGGAGGTGTGAGCCGGCGCCCGTCAAGCGACGCCGGCGCAATCCGCGCCCGCTCAGGCACCTTCGGGCGGCGGCGGCAGGAAGTCGACCTCGTGCCTGGCCGCAAGCGCGACGACATCGGCGGGCTTCTGCTCGGCCAGGGAATGGAGGCCCCAGAACAGATCGTAGAGCCGCGCCGTCGGCGAGACCCAGAACAGGCACTTCACCGTCGAATCGCTCTTGTTGAACAGGCCGTGCGGGACATTGCGCGGCAGGCGGATCAGGTCCCCGGCGGTGGCGAAGCTCTCCTGCCCGTCAAGGACGAGGTCGAGCCGACCCTCCAGCATGTAGATGAACTCGTCCTGCGTCGTGTGGATATGGGGCGGCACGAAGGTGCCGGGCGGCAGGGTCGCATGCCAGGAGAAACTATCTTCCGACAGGGTCTTGGGAACATAGGTCTGGCCGAGGATGCTCCAGGAAATCCCGTCGAGGCCTTCATTGGCGCGGGTCACGCCGGCTGTCAGCGGTTTCATGAGTATTTCCTCTCTGTTGGCGTTTGCTGATCGTAGAGCACATCGTCATCCCGGACACAGCGAAGCGCAGATCCCGGATCCATCGTCGAGCGCCGTCGCCCTTCGATGTATCCCGGCTCTGCGCGGCTGTGGCCGCTTGGCCGGAATGACGGCGCGGGTGGGATATCCAAAGGAACGAAACCTCGATTGTCCTTAGCCTTCAGAAGTGCAGGAAGCGATCCTTGACGGCGCCGTCGCTGCGCAGTTCCGCACTGGTGCCGCGCCAGACGACGCGGCCCTTCTCCAGTACAATATGGCGATCGGCGATCCTGACGAGCGCGTCGACATTCTTGTCGATGACGAGGATCGATTCCCCCTCCGCCTTCAGCGCCGTCAGGCAGTTCCAGATCTCCTCGCGGATCAGGGGAGCGAGCCCCTCCGTCGCCTCGTCGAGGATGGTCAATCGCGGATTGGTCATCAGCGCCCGGCCGATCGCCAGCATCTGCTGCTCGCCGCCGGAGAGCTGGTTGCCGCGATTCTCCCGCCTTTCGCGCAGGCGAGGGAAGAAGGCGTAGATGCGTTCGAGGTCCCAGCGCTTCTTGCCGGAGCGGTCCGCGGCGGTCGCGATCAAATTCTCCTCGACCGAAAGCGTCGGGAAGATCTGCCGCCCCTCCGGCACGAGGCCGATGCCGGCCTGCGCGATGCGGAAAGGTGCGGCGCCGGTGAGATCACGGCCGCCGAAGGCGATGCGGCCTGCCTTCGCCGGCAAGAGCCCCATGATGGCGCGCACCGTCGTGGTCTTGCCCATGCCGTTGCGGCCGAGCAGTGTCACCACCTCGCCTTCGCTCACGGTGAGATCGACCCCGAACAGGATTTGCGCCTCGCCATAGCCGGCATCGAGCCCTTCGACGCTGAGCATCGCTAGCCCTCCTCGCCTAGATAGGCCTGCCGCACGGCCGGATCGGCCCGGACCGCCGCCGGCTCGCCCGTGGCGATGACGCCGCCATAGACCAGCACGGTGACGCGGTCGGCCAGCGCGAAGACGGCGCTCATGTCATGCTCGACCAGCAGCATGGCGAAGCGGCCCTTCAGGCTCTTCAACAGGGCGATCAGGCGCTCGCCCTCCTCATGGCCGACACCGGCCAAAGGCTCGTCGAGCAGGATGAGCTTCGGCTGCAGGGTCAGCGCCATCGCAATCTCGAGCGCGCGCTTCTCGCCATGGGAGAGGCTTCCGGCCGGAGCATGGGCGCGTCCGGCGAGGCCGACCGCCTCGAGCGCTTCCCAGGCGGGCGCGTTGAGCGCCTGATCACGCGCAGCGTCCCGGAACAGCGAGAGCGGATGGCTGCTGCGGGCCTGCACGCCGAGCGCGACGTTCTCCAGCGCCGAGAGCGAGGCGATGGTCGAGGTGATCTGGAAGGTGCGGGCAAGACCGGCTCGCGCCCGCTTCTGCGGCGGCAGGCGGGTGACATCCGTGCCGCCGAACAGGATCGTGCCGGAATCGGGCCGCAGCGTCCCGGAAATCTGATGGACGAGCGTCGTCTTGCCGGCGCCGTTTGGGCCGATCAGGGCGTGCAGCTCGCCCGGCGCGATCGAAAGGTCGACCCCGTTGGTGACCTTGAGCGCTCCGAAGGACTTCGCGAGACCCTTGATTGCGAGCGCCGGCTCAGCCATCGCGGCTCCCCCGAAGCTTGGCCATGAGGCCGGCGATGCCACCGCGGGTGAACAGCACGAAGAGCACGATCAACGGGCCGAAGATCGCCTTCCAGTTCTGCGTCAGCCCAGAGAGCACATCCTCCACGGCCAGGAGCGCTATCGCACCGACGATCGCGCCATAGAGCGAGCCGACGCCGCCGAGCACGACCATGAAGATCAGCTCGCCCGAGCGCTGCCAGGACATGAAGGCGGGGCTGACGAAATCGGTCTGGTTGGCGAGCAGGAAGCCGGAGACCCCGGCCATCATGCCGCTGATCACATAGGCGCCGAGCCTGACATGGTCGACATCGTAGCCGGTCACCGTGACGCGCACGGCATTCTCGCGCGCCGCCCGCAGCACGCGGCCGAAGCGCGAAGCGACCAGCCGCCGGGCCAGCCAGTAGCAGAACGCCAGCGTGCCGAGCGCGATGTAGTAGAAGCCGGTGCGGTTGGCGAAGATCTCCCGCCCCAGCAGCGTGCTCTTCTCGTTGAGCGTCAGCCCGTCATCGCCGCCATAGCCTGAGAGCGCCTGGGCGAAATAGAAGGCCATCTGCCCGAAGGCGAGTGTGATCATGATGAAGGCGACGCCGCGCGTGCGCAGCGAGACATAGCCCGTCACTGCCGCGAAGATGCCGCAGACGATCAGGATCACAGGCAGCGCGACCAGCAGCTCCGTCTGCCCCTCGGTGATCAGGATGCCGGCGCCATAGGCGCCGATCCCGATGAAGGCGGCGTGCCCGAAGGAGACGAGGCCGCCGATGCCGAGAATGAGGTCCAGCGAGAGCGCGGCGATCGCGAAGATCATCGCCCGCGTCACCAGCGTCAGCCAATGCGAGGGCAGGCCGAGCGCAGTGGCCAGAGGCAGCAACGCCAGCAGGCCGAGTATGGCGAGCGGCGCCAGCCAGCGCACGGTCGGCGCCGCCGGCCGCGCGGCCATCGACGGGGTCGTCACCGCGCTCATGAGCGGCCCTTGGCGGGAAGCAGGCCCTCGGGCCGCACGAACAACACCGCCGCCATCACCAGATAGATCAGCATGGAGGAGAGCGCCGCCCCGGTCGCGCGGGCCGAGGCCGGCGCCATGAACAAGCGGAGCAGGTCGTTCATGGAAGAGCGGCCGAGCGTATCGACGAGGCCGACGATCAGCGCCCCGACGAAGGCGCCGCGGATCGAGCCGATGCCGCCGACGACGATGACGACGAAGGCCAGGATCAGCACGGTGTCGCCCATGCCGGGCTCGACGGAGAGGATCGGCGCCGCCATCGCCCCGGCGAAGCCCGCAAGCATGGTTCCGAAGGCAAAGACCACCATGAACAGCTTGCGGATGTCGACGCCAAGCGCGGAAACCATCGGCGCATTCGAGGCGCCGGCCCGGAGCAGCATGCCGGTGCGCGTCTTCTCGACGACGAACCAGAGCAGCGCGCCGACGCCGAGCCCTGCCCCGATCAGCGCGAAGCGATAGGTCGGGTAGAGGATACCATCGAGCAGCCGGACATTCCCGGAGAGGAATTCGGGCACCGGCACCGAAAGCGGCGCCGCGCCCCAGATCATCTTCACCGCCTGGTTGAGGAGAAGGATGAGCCCGAAGGTCGCCAGCACCTGGTCGAGATGGTCGCGCTCATAGAGATGCCGGAAGACCAGAAACTCGAATGCCAGCCCGAGCAGCAGCGCGGCGGCGAGCGCGAGCACGAGCCCGAGCATGAAGGAGCCGGTCAGGCCGACGAAGGTTACGGCGAGATAAGCGCCCAGCATGTACTGGACGCCATGGGCGAGGTTGATGAAGTCCATCACGCCGAAGACCAGAGTCAGTCCAGCCGCGACCAGGAACAGCAGGATGCCGAACTGGAGCCCGTTCAGGAGTTGGACGATCAGGAGGCTCGTTGTCATTGCGCGGTCCTACGTCAGGGCCGGTCATAAGACGTCATGCTCGGGCTTGACCCGAGCATCTCGTGACGAAGAGATCCCCGGGTCGAAGCTGCGCTTCGCCCGAGGATGACGCTTTGCGTCACTTCAGCGCGCAATCCTTGGCGTGCGGATCGGCGTAGTCGCTGAACACCTTCTCGGCGATCTCGGTCTGGAACTTGCCGTCGGCGCGCTTGGCGACCTTGACGAGGTAGAAGTCCTGAATGGGATAGCCATTGGTGTTGAACTTGAACTTGCCGCGCAGCGAGGTGAAATCGGCCTTCTTGATGGCCTCGCGCAGCTTGTCCGCGTTGCCGGCGCCGCCGGCCGCCTTCACCGCGGAATCGATCAGCATCGCCGCATCATAGGCCTGCTGCGCATAGGAACCGGGCACGATCTTGTAGGCGGCTTCATAGGCCTGGACGAAAGCCTTGGTCTGCGCATTGTCCATGTTGGGCGCCCAGGTCATGCCGCCATAGAGCCCGACCGCCGCGTCCTGCTGCGCCGGCAGGGTCGATTCATCGACCGTGAAGGCGGAGAGGAACGGGATCTTGCCCTGCAGGCCGGCCTGCGACCACTGCTTGACGAAATTGACGCCGGGCCCGCCGGGCAGGAAGGCGAAGACGACATCGGGCTTGGAGGAAGCGATCTTGGCGAGGTCGGCCGAGAAATCCATCGCGTTCAGCGGCGCATAGACCTCGTCGACGATCTCGCCCTTGAAGTAGCGCTTGAAGCCGGCGAGCGAGTCCTTACCGGCCTGATAGTTCGGCGCGATGATGTAGGCTTTCTTGTAGTTCTGGTCCTGCGCGTATTTGCCGAGGACCTCGTGCACCTGGTCGTTCTGGTAGGAGGTGACGAAGAAGTTCTTGTTGCAGGCCTTGCCCGCCATGGTCGAGGGGCCGGCATTCGGGCTGATCAGGAAGGCGCCGGAATCGAGGACGGGCTTGGCGATCGCGCCCAGGATGTTCGAGAAGACCGGGCCGACGACGAAGGCCGGCTTCTCGGTCTCGACATAGGTCCGCACCCGGTCCACCGCGACGTCGGGCTTCAGCTCGTCATCGATCACGGTGATCTTGACCGGCACGCCGCCGAGCTTGCCGCCGTTCTTGTCGACCGCGAGCTGGAAGCCGTCGCGGACCTGCTGGCCGAGCGATGCCGCCGGGCCGGTCAGCACGCTGACCACGCCGATCTTGAGCGGCTCCTGCGCCTGTGCGGAAGCGATGGAAAGCGCCAGCGCAGCGCAGCCGATTGCGAGGCCGAATTTGAAAGTCGTCATCGATGCCCTCCCGGGACGAACGAGCGAAAAAGGAGGCGCGGCCGGGTTCCCTCAAACTTCTGTGGCTCGCGCAGGAGCATATTGTTTCAAGCTTAAAATATCTGCAAGGGCCATGACGCGGAAATTTCGAGCGGCCGTGCCCATCGCTTCCCAGGCTGGAACGTCCGTCTACCCCAGCGCGAGCTCTTGCAGTTTTGCACGGCCCGCGAATAATCTCGACTACCCTTCCGTCTCGAGCGGGTGTCATCGTGTCATTCGTTGAACAACCGGTCGTCGCCCTCTTCCTCTCCCTGACGCTGGGCTACCTGATCGGAAAGATCCGAATCGGCCCCGTCCAGATCGGCGGCGTCTGCGGGACGCTGTTCGTGGCCCTCGCCATCGGACAGCTCGGCGTGACCCTCAGCCCGGACCTGAAGAACGTCGCCTTTGCGCTGTTCATCTACGCGCTCGGTTTCACGGCGGGGCCGCAGTTCTTCAACAATATCCGCGGCGGCCTGCGCTACGGCATCCTGTCATTCGTCGAGGTGGCGACGGTGCTGGCCCTGGTCGCGGTCGCCGTGCTGCTGTTCCGCCTCGATCCCGGCACGGCTTCCGGCCTTTTCGCCGGCTCGGCAACGGAGTCGGCCGTGCTGGGAACGGCTTCGGACGCGATCGGACGCCTTCCCCTACCGGCCGCGGAGATCGCCCGGCTGCAGGCCAACATGGCGACCGCCTATAGCGTGACCTATCTTTTCGGGCTCGTCGCCATCGTGGTCTTCACCACCCAGATCGGCCCGCTGCTGCTGCGGATCAACCTGCGGGAGGAGGCTGCCACCCTGGCGCGGCAGCTCGGCGCCGAGGATGACGGGGCCAAGGAAAACGGCGTGCCCGAGATCGTCTCGCGCACCTTCCGGGCCGGCCCTGTCGCCGGCGGCACCGTCGGGGCCTTCGAGAACAGCGTCAACGGCGTCGTCACGATCGAGCAGGTCGGGCGCGGCTCCGGTTTCGTCAAGGCGACGCCGGACATGCAGCTCGAAGCCGAGGATGTCGTCCTTGTCATCGGCCGGCGGCGCTCGGTCATCGCGATCGCCGAGCGCCTCGGCGCGGAAGTGCCGATGCCGGCGGGAGACAACGTTCCGCTGGTCGAACGTCAGGTCGTGCTGGTGCGCCGCGAGGTCAGCGGGCTGCGGATTCGCGACCTGCGCCGCCTGGCCAGCGACGAGCAGCGGCGCGGCGTCTTCATCTCGCATGTCCGCCGCCTCGGCCAGGGCATCCCCGCCCTGCCGGGCACGGTGCTGGAACAGGGCGACATCCTCACCCTCTATGGCTCGGAAGAAGCGATCACCCGCGCGGCGCCCGAGCTCGGGCATCTGCTGCCGACGACATCGGCGACGGACTTCGTCATGCTCGGCCTCGGCGTGGTCGCGGGCCTACTGCTCGGCGAGGTCGCGATTCAGGTCGGGGCACTCAACCTGACACTCGGCACCGGCGGCGGCGCACTCGTCTCGGGCCTCGTCTTCGGATGGCTGCACATGCACCGGCCCCAGCTCGGCGGCATTCCGCCGCAGGCAGCCGAGTTCATGAAGGATTTCGGATTGGCGACCTTCATCGCCGCGGTCGGCCTCTCGGTCGGCCCCGACGCCATCGCCCTGCTCAAGCAATACGGGCTCGTGCTGCCCGTGCTGTCGATCCTGGTTTCGGCCCTGCCCGGCCTCGCCTCGCTCTATATCGGGCGCTACCTCCTGAAGATCGAGGCGCCGATCCTGCTCGGCGCCATCGCCGGCCAGCATTGCAGCACGCCCTCGATCAGCGCGCTGGTCTCGCTCGCCGGCAATTCGACGCCGGTGATCGGCTATACCGTGACCTATGCCATCTCGAACGTGCTGCTACCTCTGATGGGGCCTGTGGTCGTCGGCATGGTCGGGATGATCGGCTAGACACCCAGCCGGCAAGCCAACGCGCCCGATCACTCATGCGCGGTGCCTGACTTGACCTCCCCTTCCGACTTCGCCCTAAATCCGGGCGGGGGGCGTCGTAGGGACGATCATGCTACGCGCCATCATTCTCGTCGCCGGGCTTCTTGCTCTCGCTCCGCCCGCACGCGCCTTCGACAACCCGATCAGCCGCGGCCTCGCGGATTTCCTCAATATCTTCAGCGAGCAGCCGATCCCGCGCCAGGTCGTGCCATGGAACGGCAAGCAGGCGCCGGGCACCATCGTGATCTCGACGAGCCAGCGGCGGCTCTACTACGTGCTCGGAAGCGGGCAAGCGCTCCGTTATGGCGTCGGCGTCGGACGGCAGGGCTTCAGCTGGTCGGGAACGAAGACCGTCACGATGAAACGCGAATGGCCGGATTGGCGGCCGCCGGCGCAGATGCTGAAACGCCGCCCGGACCTGCCGCGCCACATGGCCGGCGGCATCGACAACCCGCTGGGCGCGCGGGCGATCTATCTGGGATCGAGCCTCTACCGCATCCATGGCTCGAACGAGCCCGATACGATCGGGGCCGCAGTGTCATCCGGCTGCATCCGCATGACCAATCGCGACGTCATCGATCTCTACGGCCGCGTACGGACCGGCACCAAAGTGGTCGTGCTGCGATGAGACACAGCGAGGGTTCCGCGTCCCCTGCCCTCGCGCAGGCCGCCCGATTCGCAGCGGTTCTCGCTGCCTTCGGGAACAGATAATCCGGACGAGACTGGCACATCACTCCGCGGCACAGCTTTTGATCAACCGAGGAGGGGGATCACTTGGTTGCGCCGAAATGGAACAGGCTGTGCCTTATCCATATCTACGGCGCTCCCTATGGAACGCGAACATGCCAACTGCGAGCGCGCGCGCGACGGAGCTCGTCGACCGCCTTTCGATCAAGCTTTACGGGTCCGAGCTTTGGGTCGTCATGGCCAATTGCGACGAGGCTCACGACATCTTCCTGCAGGCAATTTCTGCTGCGGAGAACTGCGCGATCGAACGGGCCGCTCAGTTGATCGGCAGGCTCGCGACAACCGGCACCACTCAGATCACACCGACGGCGGCGGCAGATCTCATCCGATCACTGAAGGATGAAAACGCTGTCTCGGAGTGATACGCCGCTGCCTGAAGAGATCGCCATGCAACGGCCGAATATCATGAAGGCGGATGGCTAAGCGACCCGGCGCGTTTCGGTCAGAACCCGTTCGCGCAAACCATCTGGAAAATTGACGGCGTAGCAGCGAACTGCCCGAGAACGTCAACCGTACCAGCGTAGTATGGAGAGATTTGGTGGAGCCAGGCGGAATCGAACCGCCGACCTCTTGAATGCCATTCAAGCGCTCTCCCAACTGAGCTATGGCCCCACGCGCGACGGCCGGTTTGGGGGTCGACCGTCAAAATCCGGTGTTTCATTCCGCCGCTTGGGCGGTCCGTCCGGAGCCGCCTGCCAGCGACGCAGCGGTCTATAGGCGGCCCGGACGGAAGACACAAGCGCCTAATGTCGCTTTGCCGTCATCTTTTTTCGAGGGCGGACTCAGTTGTCCTCGTCGCCCTCGATGTCCCCGTCGATCAGGTCCGCGACGTCGTCGTCGCCTTCCTCATCCTCCTCGAGGAAGGTGTCGTCATCCTCCGTGCCTATATCGTCCTCGACCTCGATATCGTCCTCGGTCGTGACGACGGCCTCCTTCTCGGACGTCTCGGCATCGGCTTCGTCGAGCGAGACGAGCTCGACCGCGCTGTCGGCGGTCTCGGCCTCGTCCTCCTCCTCAGGCTCCGGCTTGACCGGCGCCTTGGCCTGCGGCTCGAACATCGTGCGCGGATATGCCTGCCCCGTATAGGGCGAGACAATGGGATCTTTATTCAAATCATAGAACTTGCGCCCCGTGACCGGGCAAACGCGCTTCGTTCCGAGTTCCGGTTTCGCCACTGCGTCGGACCCTTCAACCATCAGTATCTGAAAAGCAGGCGCGTCCGTTAGTCGGGGCGGGCGGCGCTGTCAAATGTTGATTTGAGCCATGCGACGGCTGCGCGCAAGAGCGGGGCTGTTTCGCCCCCCTCGCATGGCAGCGTCATGACCGCGCATTGGCGCGGCTCGCGCGAGCGTGCTAGGGCGGGCGCGCACTTCGTTTGGCTCGAGCGAGAGACCCCGATCCCGTGTCCCACGACCATGAACCCGTCCCCGTCACCGCCAGCGCCGCCGGCCCGCTCAAGGGCCGCGCCCGCGTGCCCGGCGACAAGTCGATCTCGCATCGGGCGATGATCTTCGGACTGCTGGCGATCGGCGAGACCAGGGTCACCGGCCTGCTCGAGGGCGAGGACGTGATGCGCACCGCTGCGGCGGCGCGGGCGCTCGGCGCGATCGTCCACCATGACGGGCCGGGCGCCTGGCGCGTGCAGGGCGTTGGCGTCGGCGGGCTGCGCGAGCCTGATTCGATTCTGGATTTCGGCAATGCCGGCACGGGCTCGCGTCTGATGATGGGCGTCTGCGGCTCGCATCCGATCACCACGACCTTCGATGGCGATGCCTCCCTGCGCAAGCGGCCGATGCGGCGCATCCTTGATCCGCTCGAGCAGATGGGCACGGTCGTCGTTTCGCAGCAGGAGGGCGGGCGCGTGCCGCTCACCCTGCGCGGCCCGAAGGAGGCCATCCCGATCGTCTATCGCCCGCCGGTCGCCTCGGCGCAGATCAAGTCAGCGGTGCTGCTGGCCGCCCTCGCCGCGCCCGGCGAGACGACGGTGATCGAGGCGGAAGCGACGCGCGACCATACCGAGAAGATGCTGGCTCATTTCGGAGCCGAAATCACCGTGACGCCGGAAGGCGCGCATGGCCGGCGGATCGTGCTGAAGGGCCAGCCCGAATTGCAGGCCGCGCCGATCGTGGTGCCAGCAGACCCCTCCTCGGCAGCCTTCCCGCTGGTGGCGGGACTGATCGTGCCCGGCTCCGACATCCTGATCGAGAGCGTGATGACCAACCCGCTGCGCTCGGGCCTGCTCACGACCTTGCTCGAGATGGGCGCCGACATCACCATCGAGCGCGAGGCCAATGAGGGCGGCGAGACCGTCGCCGATCTGCGCGTGCGGGCTTCGAGCCTCAAGGGCGTGACGGTGCCGCCAGAGCGCGCGCCTGCGATGATCGACGAATATCCGGTGCTGGCCGTCGCGGCCTCGTTCGCCACCGGCACGACGCGGATGCGCGGCTTGCAGGAACTGCGCGTCAAGGAATCCGATCGCCTCGCCGCGGTCGAGGCCGGGCTGAAGGCCGCCGGCGTGATCTGCGCCATCGAGGGCGACGACCTGATCGTCGAGGGCTCGGGCGGCGGGCCGGTTCGCGGCGGCGGGCCAATCGCGACCCATCTCGATCACCGCATCGCGATGAGCTTCCTCGTCATGGGCCTGGCGACGCAGCAGCCGGTCGTGGTCGATGACGGCCTGATGATCGCCACGAGCTTCCCGAGCTTCATCCCGCTGATGAACCAGCTCGGAGGCCGGATCGGATGAGCGCGGCGGCGGCGCGCGGCCGGCTCGTCATCGCCGTCGACGGCCCCGCCGCCTCCGGCAAGGGCACGCTGGCGCGGCGCCTCGCGGCCCATTACGGCCTGCCCTATCTCGACACCGGCCTGCTCTACCGGATGGTGGCCCGCGCCATGCTCGATGCCGGCCACGACATACGCGATGCCGCGGCGGCCGGCGAGATCGTCAACAGCTTCGACGAGACGGCCTTTCCCGAGGACCGGCTGCGCGGCCGCGAGATCGGCGAGGCGGCCTCCGTGGTCGCGGCGATGCCGGCCGTGCGCGCGGGATTGCTGGCGCGGCAGCGGCGCTTCGCCGCCCGGGCCGGCGGCGCCGTGCTGGACGGACGCGACATCGGTACGGTGATCTGCCCCGACGCCCGCGCCAAGCTCTTCGTCACCGCGACGCCGGAGGTGCGTGCCGCGCGCCGGCACAAGGAACTCATCGGGCGTGGCGAGGCCGTGACCTTCGACGGCATCCTCGCCGATATCCGCCGGCGCGACGCGCGGGATTCCGGCCGCAGCGACGCGCCGCTCAAGGCGGCGGAAGACGCCATTACGCTCGACACCTCGGCGCTGACGGTCGAGGAGGCCGTTGCCGCCGCCATCGACGTCGTCGACGGCCGCCGGGCCGCCTGAAAGCCCCTTCCTCGCGCATTTGCTATCGAAACGGGCGCGATCAGCCGGTTTTCCACCTTGGCGATCGCATCGACCGGGCGCACACTCCGATTCGCGACAGGACGACGGAGGTGGCGATGCGGCGCTGGCTGTACGGTCTCTCATGTCTGGCAGCGGCGGCGCTCTGGCACCCCGCCCTGCCTCGAGCCCAGACGGCGGGACCGCCGCTGGAGGAGGTCGACGTCGCGCTCGTGCTGGCGGTCGACGTCTCCTATTCGATGGATCTCGACGAGCTCGCCCTGCAGCGCAACGGCTATATCGAAGCCTTCCGTTCGAAGCAGCTGCATGACGCCATCAACAAGGGCGCGATCGGCAAGATCGCCGTGACCTATTTCGAATGGGCGGGCACCGGTTTCCAGTACGTCGTTCGGCCGTGGAAGGTGATCGACGGACCGGCAGCGGCGATGGCGTTTGCGGAGGAGCTCGGCGAGGCGCCGACGCGGCGCGGGCGGCGCACCTCGATCTCGGGCGCGATCGATCTGGGCGTGCAATTGCTCGAACAGTCGAACGTGACGGCGATGCGGCGCGTGATCGACATCTCCGGCGACGGCGCCAATAATGACGGGCGCCCGGTCACCACGGCGCGCGACGAGGCCGGGGCCAAGGGCATCGCCATCAACGGCCTGCCGGTGATGCTGAAGCAAGCCGGCTATTTCGACATCGACAACCTCGACGTCTACTACAGCGACTGCGTCATCACCGGCATCGGGGCCTTCGTCATTCCGATCCGCGAGAAGAGCCAGTTCGTCGAGGCGACGAAGACCAAGCTGCTGCGCGAGATCGCCGAGGCGCCGGCGGGCGCGACCATCCACAAGGCGCAATCCGGCAACATCGCCACCTGCCTCGCAGGCGAGCGGCAATGGCGCGACCGGATGGGGAATTGAGGCCGGCAGCAACCGTCATGCTCGGGCTTGACCCGAGCATCTCGTCAATCGGAGGCGCCAGAGCCGCGTCCTGCCTGAGATTCTCGGGTCTACGCTTCGCTCCGCCCGAGAATGACGCTGGGTGTCACGTTCCCCTTGGCTTGGCCCGCGTCGTCGGCAGCGCAGCCGCGGGGTCGTCGGGCCAGAGATGGCGGGGATAACGGCCCTTCATCTCGGATTTCACCGCCAACCAGGATCCGCGCCAGAAGCCCGGCAGATCACGCGTGACCTGGATCGGCCGATGCGCCGGAGAGAGCAGCTCCAGCACCAGCGGCACGCGCCCTCCGGCCAAGGCAGGATGAATCGCGAGTCCGTAGAGTTCCTGCACCCGCACCGAAATGGTCGGCCCCGCCTCGGCGGCATAGTCGACGGCAAGCGACGAGCCGGTCGGAGCGGTGAAATGGGTCGGCGCCTCCGCGTCGAGCCGGCGCTTCATCTCCCAAGGCAGCAGGGTCGCGAGTGCTGAATCGAGATCGCCGGGCTGGATCGCCGCCAGTGAGGCACGGCCGGCGATATGAGGCGCCAGCCAGATCTCAGGCTCCTGTGACAACCCCAGGTCGGAGAGATCGGGCCAGCCCTCCTCGGGCTCGGCCTTGCGCAGAAAAGCAACGCGCTCGCGCAGCTGGTTCTGCGCCTTCGTCCAGGGCAGGAGCTCGATGCCGAGCGCAGCGACGCCCTTCGCCAACGCCTCGGCATTCTCGGGCGTATCCGCGACCGACAGCGGGCGCTCCGACAAGGCAAAAACGCCGTAGCGGCGCACCGCCCGAACGCGCAATGCGCGCGCTGTCCTGTCGAAATTCGCCTCCTCTCGCTCCGCGATGGCGAAGGGTGCGAGGCCATGGGCGACGAGGGCTGCGATCTCGGCCTCGGAGATCGCGGCCGCGGCCATGATGCGCGCCTGCTGGGCGGCCCCCGTCATCTCCGCAACGACGATGTAGGGCTCGCGCGCCAGCCGCTGCGAGGCTTCCAGCGCCGCGCCACGGCCATTGGCGAGCAGATACTGCCCGGAGCCGGGCGAGCGGGCCTTCGCGATGCGGTCCGGATAGGCGAAGGCGAGCAGGAGGCCGGGCGAGAGCGGCTCGCCAGCCGAGCACGAGGCATTCCGCTCCGCCGTGCGGGCCCAGCCTTCGGCGAGACGGCGCATGTCGCCGGCCCGGCCGCCACGCTCGCGACTGAACCGCTCCAGCCGCTCGGCGAGATCGATGGCATCCCCGCCGAGCCCGCGCTCCACCAGCACGGCGGCAAGATCGGCCGCGGCACTGGCCTGCCCGAAGCGGGCGGCAGCCACGACCATGCGGGCGAGCCGGGGCGGCAGCGGCAGTGACTGCAGGGCCCGCCCATCCGGCGTGATGCGGCCATCCGCATCGAGCGCGCCGATGCTGGCCAGCAGGGCGCGGGCTTCCTTGAGGGCAGGCGCGGGCGGCGGATCGAGGAAGGCGAGCGCTGTGGGATCACTGAGGCCCCAGGCGGCGCAATCGAGCAGGAGCGGGCTCAGATCGGCCGAGAGAATCTCGGGCCGGGCGAAGGCTTCGAGCGCGCCGGTCGCCGCTTCCTCCCAGAGCCGGTAGCAGACACCGGGCTCGGTGCGGCCCGCACGGCCACGGCGCTGATCGGCGGCGGCACGGCTGGCGCGGCGCGTCTCCAGGCGGGTGACGCCGATATCGGGCTCGTAGACGGGCACGCGAGCGAGGCCGGAATCGATCACCACCCGCACGCCCTCGATCGTAAGCGAGGTCTCGGCGATGGCCGTGGCCAGCACGATCTTGCGCCGGCCGGCTGGCGCTGGCAGCACGGCACGGTCCTGATCGCGCTGGTCGAGCGCGCCGTAAAGCGGAGCGATCTCCACGGCGGGATCGCGCAGCCTTTCGCGAAGGCGCTCCTCGACGCGGCGAATCTCGCCCTGCCCCGGCAGGAAGACGAGCTGCGAGCCAGGCTGCTCGTTCAGCGCAAGCAGGATCGTATCGACGACCTGATCCTCGATGCGCCTCAGCGGGTCGCGGCCGCGATAGCGCGTCTCGATGGGGTAGGCGCGGCCCTCGCTTTCGATCACCGGGGCATCGCCGAGAAGTTTCGCGACGCGCGCGCCGTCGAGCGTCGCGGACATGACGAGGATGCGCAAATCCTCGCGCAGGCCGCCCTGCGCATCGAGCGCCAGCGCCAGCCCGAAATCGGCATCGAGCGAGCGCTCGTGGAACTCGTCGAACAGCACGGCCGCGACGCCGTCCAGCGCCGGATCGTCGAGGATCATCCGGGCGAAGACGCCCTCGGTGACGACCTCGATGCGCGTCTTCGGCCCGATCTTCGAGCCGAGCCGGACACGCAGGCCGACGGTATCGCCGACGCGCTCGCCCAGCGTCTGCGCCATCCGGTTCGCCGCTCCGCGCGCCGCCAGCCGCCGCGGTTCCAGCACGATCAGCTTGCCGTCCTTCGTCCAGGGCTCGTCGAGCAGGGCGAGCGGCACGCGCGTGGTCTTGCCGGCGCCGGGCGGAGCGACCAGCACGGCGTTCGGCCGCGCCCGCAGGGCGACCGAGAGGTCCCCGAGGACGGCATCGATGGGTAAGGCGGTGTCAAAGGCGCGCATGCCCGGCCGATGTGGCGCAGGCGCGAGCCTCACGCAAGCCACTCGCCAGCCCGCGCTCATCATGCTAACCGCTGGCGCATGACAGAGACTGGCCAGACCCGCATCCAGAACCGCTTCCAGGCCTGCGCCCGCGAGGGCCGGGCGGCGCTGGTGACCTTCGTCACCGCCGGCGATCCCGATTTCGAGACGGGAAGCGCGATCCTCGCGGCCCTGCCCGGAGCCGGTGCCGACCTGATCGAACTCGGCGTGCCCTTCACCGACCCGATGGCGGACGGCATTCCTGTCCAGCTTGCCGGACAGCGCGCGCTCAAAGCCGGCCAGACGCTGCGCAAGACGCTCGCCATGGTCGAGACCTTCCGCAAGGCCGGCCATGACACGCCGATCGTGCTGATGGGCTATTACAACCCGATCTACGCCTATGGCGTCGAAGCCTTCCTCACCGACGCGCGCCGGGTCGGCATCGACGGCCTGATCGTCGTCGACCTGCCGCCGGAAGAGGACGAGGAGCTCTGCCTGCCGGCGCTGAAGGCCGGCGTCAGCTTCATCCGGCTGGCCACGCCCACGACCGACGACAAGCGCCTGCCCAAGGTGCTGCAGAACACCTCCGGCTTCGTCTACTACGTCTCGGTGACCGGCGTGACCGGCGGTGCCATCGCCGATTACGGCGCGGTCGGCAGCGCGGTCGCTCGGATCAAGCGCCACACCGACCTGCCGGTCGCCGTCGGCTTCGGCGTCAAGACGGCCGCCGACGCGGCCACCATCGCCAAGGGCGCAGACGGCGTCGTCGTCGGCTCTGCGCTGGTCGAGCGCGTCCGGCTTTCGCTCGACAGCGAGGGCAAGGCCACGGAAAAGACGGTTTCGGCTGTCACCTCGCTGGTCAGCGAACTCGCGCAGGGCATCCGCTCTGCGGCCAAGGCGGCCTGAGGCCGGTTTCATTCAAGGGTCGCGTCGCTTGCCCTTCGGCAGGCCCGACCTATTTCAGGCGTGACGGCGCCAAGGCCTAGAAAGCCCCCGCCGCAAGCCCATCAGGGAATCGTCCGATGAACTGGATTTCCGAAGTCGTCCGCCCGCGCATCAAGACGCTGTTCAAGCGCGAGAGCCCCGAGAACCTCTGGATCAAGTGCCCGGATTCCGGGCAGATGGTCTTCCACAAGGATGTCGAGGCCAATGGCTACGTCATCCCCGGCTCCGAGCACCATATGCGCGTCACCGCGCCGGAGCGGCTGCGCCTGACCTTCGACGACGGCAAGTGGCTCGACGTCGCCCTGCCGGAGGTGCCGGTCGATCCGCTCAAGTTCCGCGACGAGAAGCGCTATGTCGACCGGCTGAAGGACGCCCGCGCCAAGACCGGCGCACAGGATGCCTTCAAGATCGGCTACGGCCGGGTCAAGGGCCTGCCGATGACGCTGGCGGCGCAGGACTTCCACTTCATGGGCGGCTCGCTCGGCATGGCCGCCGGCGAGGCCTTCGTCAAGGGCGCCGAGACCGCGCTCGAGAAGAAGACGCCTTATGTCGTCTTCGCGGCGTCGGGCGGCGCGCGCATGCAGGAGGGCATCCTCTCGCTGATGCAGCTGCCGCGCACGACGGTGGCGGTGCGGCGCCTGCGCGCGGCCGGCCTGCCCTATTTCGTCGTGCTGACCAATCCGACGACCGGCGGCGTCACCGCCTCCTACGCCATGCTGGGCGACATCCACATCGCCGAGCCCGGCGCGCTGATCGGCTTCGCCGGCCCGCGCGTGATCGAGCAGACGATCCGCGAGAAGCTGCCGGAAGGCTTCCAGCGCTCCGAATATCTCAAGGACCACGGCATGGTCGACATGGTCGTCCACCGCCGCGAGATCCCCGAGACCTTGGCCCGGCTCGGCCGCCTGCTGACCAAGCAGCCACCTGTGAAGGAAGAAGTCGCGGTGGCCGCACGCCCGGTGGTCGAGGCGGTCTGAGGTCGTTTGCGGCTGGGGGCCGTCACATCATGGGGTCTTCCGACACGCTGCTTGCGCGCTTCATGGCGCTGCACCCCAAGCTGATCGACCTCTCGCTCGGCCGCATCCTGACCCTGCTGGAGCGGCTCGGCGACCCGCATAAGCGCCTGCCGCCGGTGATCCACGTCGCCGGCACCAACGGCAAGGGCTCGACCATCGCCTTCATGCGGGCGATCCTCGAGGCGGCGGGCCTGCGCGTCCATGTCTACACCTCGCCGCATCTGGTGCGTTTCCACGAGCGCATCCGCATCGGCGCGCCCGGCGGCGGCCGTTTCGTCGACGAGGCGGTGCTGGTCGAAGCGTTGGAGCGCTGCGAGCGCATCAATGCCGGCGATGCCATCACCTTCTTCGAGATCACGGCTGCGGCGGCCGTGCTGCTGTTTTCAGAGCATGAAGCGGATGTCGTGCTGCTCGAAGTCGGGCTCGGCGGCCGCTTCGACGCGACCAATGTCATCGCCCATCCCGCCTGCACCGTGGTGACGCCGGTCTCGCTCGACCATGCCGAGTATCTCGGCGACACCGTGACCAAGATCGCGGCCGAGAAGGCCGGCATCTTCAAGCGGGGCGCGCCGGCGGTGATCGCCCCGCAGGAGCCGGAGCCGACGGCGGTGCTCGAAGCCACGGCCGAGCGCGTCGGCGCCTCGAAAATCTTGATCGGCGCGCAGGATTTCAACGTCCACGAGGCCGGCGGGCGGCTGGTCTACGAGGATGGCGACGGACTGCTCGACCTCCCGCTGCCGCGCCTGGCCGGGCGCCATCAGCACATCAATGCCGGCACCGCGATCGCGGCGCTGCGGGCGGCCGGCTATGGCGGCCTGCCGGCGCGCGCCTTCGAGGAGGGCATGCGCAACGCCGACTGGCCGGCGCGGCTGCAGCGGCTGGCTCGCGGGCACCTCGTCGGGATCATGCCCGAGCGGGCCGAACTCTGGCTCGATGGCGGCCACAACCCGGATGGCGGACGCGTGCTGGCCCAGGCCATGGCCGATCTCGCCGACCGCAACCCTGCGCCTTTGGTGATGATCGCGGGCCTGCTCTCGACCAAGGACGCCGCCGCGACGCTCGGCCATTTCAAGGGGCTGGCGCAGGCGCTCTATGCCGTGCCGATCCAGAACTCGCTGGCCGCACGCCCGGCGGAAGAGGTGGCCGAAGCGGCCCGCAATGCCGGTCTTGCTGCGGAGGTTTCAGGCTCGGTCGAGCAGGCGCTGCGGACGATCGCGGGCCGCGACTGGCCGGCGCCGCCGCGCATCCTGATCTGCGGCTCGCTTTATCTCGCCGGCGAGGTGCTCTCGGCCAACGGCACGCCGCCGACCTGAACAGCGGCCGGCGGAATACGATCATGGAGGCGGGGAAAGCCATGCCAGTTCCCGGACTGACCGTTCTCGCCGCGACGCTGATGTGCGGAATGCTCGGCGGCTGCGTCACCTCCGGTGATCCAGCCCCGCCGGCAGCCGAAGGCGCCGAGCGCGTCGCGGCCGGCAAGCCGACTTTCCTGCAGCAGACCTATATGACGATGGACACAAGCTGCCGGCCGGTGAAGCCGCCCACGGCCGTCCTGACCGAGCCGCCCCGGCACGGCAAGGTGCGCATGGCCAAGCGGAACGCCAAGGCCGAATACGGGCCCGGCGACCATCAGCACTGCGACGGCAAGATCGGCCCCTCGCTCGCCTTCGAATACACGTCACGCCGGAACTATCGTGGACCGGACCGCTTCGGAGTGCGTGTGCGCTACAGCGACGGCGAGATCCGGCATGCGCAGTTCAAGGTCGAGGTCGACTGAGACGACGGGGAGAGCGGCATGCAACGCAACTTCGGAGCCGGCGGGCCGGCCGTATCCGCGATCGGCCAGGGCAGCTGGTACAGCGAGCAGGGCGACCGGCGCGAGGCCATTGCCGCGTTCCGGCGCGGGCTCGATCTCGGACTTGGCCATATCGACACTGCCGAGATGTATGGCGACGGCCGCTCCGAGGCGCTGATCGGCGAAGCCATCACTGGGCGACGCGACGAGGTCTTCCTCGTCTCGAAGGTACTGCCGCACAACGCCTCGCGGCAGAGCGCTCGCGCCGCCTGCGAGCGCTCGCTGAAGCATCTGAGGACCGACCGGCTCGACTGCTACCTGCTGCACTGGCGCGGGCCACATCCGCTGGCCGAGACCTTCGCCGCCTTCGAGGCGCTGAAGCAGGAGGGCAAGATCCTGTCCTGGGGCGTCAGCAATTTCGACGAGGACGATCTCGACGAGGCGCTGGCGGCTGCCGGCAAAGGCAGGATCGCCTGCAACCAGGTGCTCTACCATCTGCGCGAGCGGGCCATAGAGCATGCGGTGATCCCGTGGTGCGAGCGCAACGGCATCGCCGTCACCGCCTACAGCCCCTTCGGGCACGACGACTTTCCGGCCCCCGGCAGCGCGCAGGGCAAGGCCTTGGCCGAGATCGCCGCGGCGCATGGCGCGACGCCCCGGCAGGTCGCGCTCGCCTTCCTGACGCGGCGTGCGAGCCTCTTCGCGATCCCGAAAGCGGGCAAGGTCGGCCATGTCGAGGATAATGCCGGTGCGCTGCACCTTGCCCTCTCGGAAACTGAGATCGCGCGGATCGACGCCGCCTTCCCGCTCGGCCGCAAGCCCCATGCGTTGCCGATGATTTGATCTGCGCTGGAAACCACGATCCACCTTCGCGCTTTACAGGCCGCGGCGCCCGCGCTTTCCTAGAGTCAAGGGCGACGGCCGTCAGAGCCTCACCAACGCCCGCTCAACAGTTGCGTCTTCGGAGTTTGGGCGATGCGTCGTGTTCTCGGCATCCTGGCCGTTTTGTTCATGTCCGTCTTCGGCGCCGCCAAGGCGCAAGCCGGCGTCGATGTGAGAGTGGACATCGCCGCACAGCGGATGACGGTCGCCACCACCGACGGCGAAATCTACGAATGGAAGATCTCCTCCGGCCGCAAGGGGTTCCGCTCGCCGAACGGACAGTACCGCCCGACCCGGCTCGAAAAGAACTGGTACTCGCGCAAATATGGCGGCGCGATGCCTTATGCGGTGTTCTTCCGCGGCGGCTACGCGATACATGGCACGACGGCCGTCGACGCGCTCGGACGCCCGGCCTCTCATGGCTGCATCCGCCTGCACCCCGCCAATGCCGCCAAGCTGTTTGCGCTGGTGAAGAAGCATGGCGCCGGCCAGACCCGGATCGCGCTGAACGGGGCCGCGACCGACAATCTCTCGCGCTTCGCCAAGGCGTCCGGCGGCTCGAAGGCCAGGTTTGCCAACACAGCACCGACCAAGCACAAGATCGCGAACAGCAGCGGCACCAAGGCACAGATCGCCAAGGCCAAGCCGCGGCATCAGGACAGCACGATCGCCCAGCAAGGGCGGTCCAATGGCTGGGAAGCGGCGCGCGGCCAGATCCTGCTGCGGCCCGCGCTGCCGGCTAATGCCTATGGCTACCAGCCCTATTACCCGAGCGGCTATGGCTATGGCTGGCGCTGAGATCGACGTCAGACGCTAGATCGCTTCCGGCGCGATCCTGAGCCAGCCTTCCAGCGTCTCACCGGGCGCCAGCCGCTTCAGCGGCGCGGCCGCCCGCGCGGCCGGCTCGCTCGGCGCGCCGATGGCGTGGCTCTGCGGCTCGACGCAGAGGAAGTCGGCCCCGGGTGGCGACCAGACCACCGGGCAGTTCAGGCTGTCGCTCGCCGTCAGCGTGATGGCGAGGCCGGTCGAGGGCGTCTCGATCCGAGCGCTGCCGTCCCAGTCGAAAAAGCTCCAGGCCGTCACCGTATCGGAGCGGAACGGCCGCGCATCGGCGTAAGGGCCGCCCTGGGTGAAAGCTTCCTGCCCGATCGCCCGAAAGGCTTCGCCGAAGACCAGCGCGCCGGCTGCCCGCATGGTCAGGCGCGTATCGGCCGCGCACGGAAACCAGGGATGATGGCCGATCCCGAACGGTAGCGCCGTCTCGGCCTCGTTCGTGATCGACAGGCGAATGGTCATACCGGCTTCGTCCAGTATGACTTCCTGCCGGGCACGGTAGCGATAGCGGTCGGGACCGTCGATGCGCCGATGCTCGATGACGGTATGACCGCGGTCATACCGCAGAACCTCCCAGGCGGCCTGCCAGCCGAAGCCATGGATGGTGCCTGACGGATCGTTGGCGGGAACCTGAAAACGGGTTTCGCCGTCGTCCACCACGCTTCCGAAGGCCCGGTTGGCGAAGGGCAGCATCGCCCAGCTGCCGAAGAAGTTCGGAGAAGCGGTCGAGGCCGTCCGATCAGCCGGCGGATGCAGCACATCATGCCGGCGCCCATCCGGGCCGGTCCAGACGAGCCGCGAGACGATGCCCCCGATCTCCGGTATGACCACGGCTTCCAGGCCGCCGGCTTGCAGTTGCAGCATCGCGCTCGTCCGATTCGTTCGTTCCCGTCGAACCGCAGCGTTGCCGCGATTGCAGGGCGGGCACAAGCCGGCGCGCCTTGACCATGTCCGGTACGGCAGTGACAGTCGCGCGCCATTGCCGGAGTCTGCCATGCCCAAACCTTTGATCGCGCTCGACTGGGGTACGACCCGCGCGCGCGCCTTCCTGATCTCGGAAACGGGCGCGGTGCTGCAGCGGCGCATCGCCGATCAGGGCATCCAGTCCGTGCCGGCTGGCGGCTATCCCGCCGCATTCGAGACGCTGGCTGGCGATTTCCGGCGCGCCGCGCCCGATGCGGCCATCGTGCTCGCCGGCATGGTCGGCAGCCGCAATGGCTGGATCGAGGCGCCCTATGTCGCCTGCCCGGCCTCTCCTGACGAGATCGCGGCAGCTTCGATCCGCGCGGCGCTCGACGATCACACCACGGCCACCATCCTGCCGGGCCTGAGCTGCGACGAGGGCGCCTTCGACGTGATGCGCGGCGAGGAGACACTGATCGTCGGGCTCGGCCTGGAGAACGGCATCGCCTGCCTGCCCGGGACGCATTCGAAATGGGCCGAAATCAGGGACGGGCGAATCGTCCGCTTCGCCAGCTTCATGACCGGAGAGGTCTACGGGCTGCTGCGCAACGGCTCGATCCTGGGCCGCCTCGCGGAAGAACCGTCGGGTGAGGATGCTTCAAACGGAGCGACACGCGGCCGGGCAGGCGCACAACGTGCCGGCGGCCTGCTCAACACGGCCTTCGCCGCCCGCACCGAGGTCCTTGCCGGCCGGATGCGCGGCGGCGAGGTCGGTCCCTATCTCTCGGCGCTGCTGGTCGGGCAGGAGATCTTGGGAGCGCAGTCGCTGTTCGGGCGGCGGGAAGAGATCCACCTCGTCGCCGACGGTGCGTTGGCCGAGAGCTATGGCGCCGCGCTGGAAGCGGCAGGCCTTACCGTCAGGCTGACCACGCCCGAGGACGCCTTCGTCGCCGGCATCAGGCGTCTCGCAGACGTACTCACCGGGTAATCGCCGTCGCCTGCCCTGCCGCTGCAGCGACACGGGCTGGCAGAACGACATGCCGGTAAGCGTGGATTAAGCCTGCGCGCGATCGGCGCCGGGCGCGCCGCCGTTGCAGACAATCGCGGAGACCCTCTTCACCCTTCGTCAGGGGACCGGCCCGATGATGACGGACTGGATCAGGCTGGGGAAGGCCGTGACATCGCATCCCTCGATATGGGCCCTGGGCATGGCCGGCTTCGCCATTGTCGGCTCGCTCGGTTATACGCAATGGCTC
This sequence comes from Bosea sp. NBC_00550, assembly GCF_026020075.1. NCBI lineage: Bacteria > Pseudomonadati > Pseudomonadota > Alphaproteobacteria > Hyphomicrobiales > Alloboseaceae > Allobosea > Allobosea sp. NBC_00550. The sequence continues at coordinate 4,332,349 of NZ_CP102772.1, read as the reverse complement.
GCGCAACGCAGTGAAGGCGCAGCGCCGGTGGTGGCCGTCGCCTCAGCGGAAAGGCCCATCCCCGGGCCGCGCCAGCCCGTGACGCTTGCCGTATCCGCCGATTATCGCGGGCACTACATCGTCCATCCCAGCGTCGAGAACTACCGGATCAAGATGATGGTTGACACAGGTGCCAGCATCGTCGCGCTGACCGCGGCCGATGCCCAGGCGCTGGGCATCAAGTCGGACGCCAATGCGCGCAAGATGATGCTGAGCACGGCAAACGGCACCGTCACGGGCTATCGCACGGTGCTGCGCGAAATCCGGCTCGGTGACATCGTCGTGCGCAATGTCGACGCCGTCGTGCTGCCCGAGCGGGCCCTCTCGATGAGCCTGCTGGGCAACTCCTTCCTCAGCAAGCTGCAGGGCTACGAGGTCCAGACGGGGCGGATGGTGCTGCGGGGTTGAAAGGCGGCCGCCGAGGCCGGCAACGGGTCCCGAACGTGTCTCGCCCCGCTCAGGTGAACTTGGGGCAACCCTTCACGTCGGCGCGCACGATCTGCTCGATGCTGTTATCGCCATCGGCCTTGCCGTTGCGCGGCCTAGTATAGATCGGATTATCGCCGAGCGTGATCTTGCTGAAAAGGCCCTCGCCGATCAACGGCGTGAATTCGTAGCTCGCTCGCGCCATGATGACGGAGGTGTTGGCGATCCGCGCACTTTCGGGCACGGTCACGGTGTCGCCGCGCTTGGGCGCGGCGGTACCCTCCGGATAGCTGCTCGACCAGCAGACCTTGCCGATGCGGTTGGCATCGATGACGATACTGGCGATGATCATCTTGACCTTACTGGCGTCGTAGGGAAGCAGGACCGTTTCAGACGCTTTGAAGATGTTGGTGATTTCCGCCGTCGGAATCGTCTGGAGGCGCGCCGTAAGATCGCTCAGAGATGAAGTCAGCTGGGTGACCTTGCGATTGATCATGACCATCTGTGAGAGGTTGACCAATCCGATATAAGCGATCGCAATCACGGGAAGCACGATCGCGGCCTCGATGGCCGCCACGCCGTCAGAGGCGTCGCGGAAACGGCGCCACGGGCTGAAGACGCTCTTGAGTTTCATCTTCGCTCCGGATCGCGTCATGGGACGAACGGCTCCGCCCGGAAGGTCATGCTTGCAACGAGGCCGCGCCGACCGGAACCCGCGCCGCCTATGTTGGCGAGATCCTTCGACGCCCAGCTCGTGAGAAGCAGCTTGTAGTCGAGCACCGCCCGCACGACGACGATCTGACCGGTGTCGGGCTGGCGGTAAGAGAAGCTGCTCGTATCGAGATTGCCGCCCGCAAGAGGATTGCTGCTGGCCGTACCGGAACTCGCCCCCGAGAAGTCGCTATAGGTGCTGACATCAATAGCCAGCTTGGTGCAGTCGATGAGTTTCATCGGCGCCCGCGCACAGACGTCGTCGCGGAATGCGGCTGCATTGACTGAGGCAGTGCTGGACGAGTAGCGGCTGCGCGACTCGCCGGTCAACAGCGCGCGCGACGCCTGCGACAGCGATTCCTCCAGGACCTGATTGGTCCAGAACATCAGCCCCGTCTCGATGATAGCCCACGTCAGCATGAAGAAGGGCAACGCAACGAAGCCGAACTCGATCGCCGTCGCCCCGTTCTCGGAACGCTGGAAGCGCCTGATGATGGAACGCCGGCCGCGGCCCTTCCGCCCGGCTGTTGTGCCGGTCTGCTCCGCTGGTGCCATAGGATCAAACATTCGCTGGCCTCGCCGAGCCTGTCGCTCCGACCAGCTGATATCTAAGCCAAAACAATTGCCGATCGGTTAGGGGTGTTTCGCTGCCACCGCCTGCAAGGCAAAGATTTTATTTACCTTGAGCACTTCCGAGCACGCCCGCGCCTACGCGCGCGTCAACACCTAATAGGATCGGCCGCGATCGAACGGCCAGGCTTTCCGACGAACTACTTGCACTTGGCGTTGGGCTAACGCCAACTATTTGGGCGCGGCACCATTGCCGGTTGCCTGAGCGTTGCGGGCCGACGCCTGGCCTCCAACTTCGCCGAAATACTTCTGGGCGTCACCAAGCTGCGCAGCAGGCTGGCATACGGGCGTGCAGGAATAGCTCTCGCGCTCCATGCCCCGCTGCACCGTCAGCACCGCCTCGGACGCCGCGCCGACGCGAACCAGCGACTCGGCCAGAAGCGTGCCCGTTCCGTCCAATGCGATCAGGTTGGTCACGCCGAAGCTCTTGCCGGTGACCACCATGACACCATTGCGCTGCACGGCCACGTCCGCGATGGCCGGATTGCCGACGATGACCGTCTGCGCCTTCTCGGGCAAGCGCACGACCTTGGCATGATCAACCAGGACCATCACGCTTTCGGCCTGGCTCTCCTGCGGCGCAGCCGTCGCCGGACCGCTGGTCGAGCAGGCCATGACGAACATCATGGCGACCAGCCAAGGCGCGGAACGACGGCACCTTTCCGGCGTGTGGTTGGTCGACATGGCGGGCCTCAAGCTCTGCGATGTCACCAGACAAGCGCAAAATGATGAACCAAGTCTTAAAAACGATGACGACAGCGACTTCATCGATCTTTTCTCCGCCTAACGAAGCGGAATGCCTTCCAAAAATCTCGTTGAGCGATCATTGATATCAAACTAAAACGTGAATGCAGTATCGGTTAAATATCTTATTTACCGACAAAAACCTAGATTAATTCTTGCTTATTGCATGAATCCCTTTCTATTCGTCCTTTAAATTGGGCGTTAACCACGGCGAAAACATCATCTCAAAGCGCCCAATTCTTTGATCACTTTAACTGATCGGCAAGAGGGGCGGGCTAATGTCGTTCCTGTCGCTGACCGAAGCCGCTTCAGAGCGAAGGCAGCCGTCAAACCGTGGTGTAAGGAGTTTCAGCATGACCAATCTTTTCGCTCGCTTCGTCAAGGACGAGTCCGGCGCCACCGCCATCGAGTACGGCCTGATCGCCGCCCTGATCGCCGTCGTTTGTATCGCTACCTGGACGACCATCGGCAGCAATCTGAAGGCGCGGTTCCAGGAAGTCGAAAGCGGCCTCATCAAGAAGTCCTGAGGATTCTCACAGGCGGCCCTCAGGGTTGCCGAGCGCATCCGAGAACGCCCCGGCATGGCCGGGGCGTTCTGCCGTTTTTACACTTCTCCGACCATTCCCGCCGTTTTCGTAAGGCTTTGGTGAGGCCTGCGTGCGACTGTCACACCCTCGCTCGGATCGGACCAGCCCATGTCACTCCCACTGATTATTATGCTTGGTGTGTTTCCTTTCGCCATGGCCTATGCCGCAGCGAGCGATCTCGTCTCGATGACGATCTCGAACCGGCTTTGCCTCTCCCTGGTCATTTCCTTCGCGCTTTGCGCCGCGCTGCTGGGCCTCAGCCTCAACGACATCGCCTGGCATCTGGCAGCCGGCATGCTGGTGCTCGTCGGCGCCTTCGGCCTATTCGCCGCGGGCTGGATCGGCGGGGGCGATGCCAAGCTCGCGGCAGCGACTGCCCTGTGGTTCGGCTTCGACGAGTTGATGCCGTATCTCGTCTTTTCCAGCTTCGCCGGCGGATTGCTGACGATGCTGATCTTGCATTTGCGCTCGCATCCTCTTCCTTCGATGGCTGCCAACTGGGGCTGGGCACAGCGCCTGCACGCGCCGAAGGAGGGCGTTCCCTACGGCATCGCTCTCGCCTTCACCGCCTTGCTCATCCTGCCGGAGACCGCAATCTGGCGCGCCGCAGTCGGCGTCTGACGGCATACGGCGACCTTACGTCATACCTCATCAAAAAATATACGTCCGATTAACCATAAGTTGACGTTTCACGACGACGATTCAGGACATGAGCCGGCTCCGCCTGGCTGAGGATCGGACGCCGATGAGTCCCGCACGCATCATCATTCTCGTGATCGCACTGGCCGCGGGCCTGGGCGCCGCTCTCCTCGTGCAGCAGCCGTCGCAGGCTCCGGCGCCGGTGGCCAAGGTCGAGCAGGCGCCAACCGTGCCCGTGCTCGTCGCGGCAACCGACATCCCGATCGGCAACACAGTAGCGGCCAACGATCTGCGCTGGCTGAACTGGCCGCTGGCCAGCGTGCCGAACGGAATCATCCGCAAGGATGAAGCGCCCGAAGCCGAGAAGGAGATCATCGGCCAGTTGGCGCGCTACGCCATTCTCGGTGCCGAGCCAATCCGGCGCGAGAAGCTGATCAGGACCGACGGGACAGGCTTCCTTTCGGCCGTGTTGCCGTCCGGAATGCGCGCGGTGGCCATCAGCACCGATAGCCGCGGCGCCAGTACCGCAGGCGGTTTCATCCTTCCCAACGATCGCGTCGACGTTGTCTCCACCTGGCGCGGCGAATCCACCTCCGGTCGCGGCGAAGCCCAGGTCAGCGAAACCATCTTGCGCAACATCAGGACTCTGGCGATCGGCCAGAACGTGCAGGAGCGCAACGGCGAGAAGGTCGTGGTCGGCGAGACCGCGACGCTCGAGGTCGATCCCGGGCAGGTCGAGATCCTGATCCAGGCGCAGAAGACCGGGACGCTCTCGCTGGCGCTGCGCAGCCTGAAGGACGCGAATGAACCGGCACCGCCAGCCTCGGCCGACAATTCCATGACCCTGGTGCGCTACGGTGTCACCTCGAAGAGCGTGAAGCCATGACCAGATGCTCTCTTCGCCTCGCGACGGCTCTCGCGCTCGTTCTGCTGGCCGGCAGCGCCAACGCACAGTCGACCGGCAGAGATGCCGCTCCGGTGCTCAATGTCGGCGCGAGCGAGCACGCGATTTCACGCAAGCTCGACCTTTCGATCGGCCGTTCTCTGATCGTCGAACTGCCACGAGACGCCAAGGAAGTGTTCGTCGCGAACCCGAAGGTCGCAAATGCGGTGGTCCGGACCGCACGCAAGCTTTTCATCATCGGCATCGCCGACGGGGCGACCTCGATGTTCGTGATGGACGGCGACGGCCGCCAGATCACCGCCCTCGAGATCAATGTCGGGCGGGACCTCAATGTCCTGCGCCAGACGCTACGCACCGCGCTGCCGAATTCGCAGATCGAGATCAAGCCCGCAGGCGACTCGATCCTACTGGTCGGGACCGTGCCCAACGCGTCCGAAGCGACGCAGGCCGTCGACATCGCCAATGCCTTCGTCGGAGTCTCCGACAAGAACGCCTCCAAGGGCGCCGTCATCAACTCGCTGACGATCCGCGACCGCGACCAGGTCATGGTCAAGGTGACGGTGTCCGAGGTCTCGCGCAAGGCGATCAAGCAGCTCGGCATCAACTCGACCGGCGAGTGGAAGCTGGGCAAGTTCTCGATCACGCCGAGCATCGACAACCCCTTTTCGCTGTCTCCTCAGGCGCTATCCGCCACGGCGATCGGAGCCGGCATCGGCAATTCGCAGAACTTCACCCTGCGAGCCCTCGAGCGGGCGGGCCTCGCCCGCGTCCTGGCCGAACCAAACGTCACCGCGATCTCCGGCGAGAGCGCCAAGTTCACGGCAGGTGGCGAAGTCCCTGTTCCGACCGGCTATACCTGTGACCCGGCCAAGGCCGTCTGCACGCTTGGCGTCCAATACAAGCCGATCGGCGTCGCCCTCAACTTCACGCCGATCGTGCTCTCGGCCAACAAGATCAGCATGCGCATCGCGACCGAGGTCACCGAGCTCGACTTCGAGAACCAGATCGTGCTCCAGGGCGGAGCCGGCCAGCCCACCGTCACTGTCCCGGCGTTCCGCGTGCGCAAATCCGACACGACCGTTGAATTGCCATCCGGTGGCACGCTGGCCACCGCAGGCCTGATCCAGCGCGTCTCCAAGTCATCGCTCAACGGCCTACCTGGGCTCATGAACCTGCCGATCATCGGGGTGCTGTTCCGCTCGCGCGACTATCAGCGCGAGGAAACCGAGCTGATGATCACGGCCACTCCCTACATCGCCAAGCCGATGCAGCCGAACGAGGTCCAGCGCCCCGATGACGGCTTCGTGGAATCCCACGATGCCCAGGCCATCCTGCTCGGACGCCTCAACAAGCTCTACGGCAGCGGCGGCGGCCCGATCCCACAGGCGTACAAGGGCCGCGTCGGCTTCATTGCCGACTAAGCGAACCGAATGGATAGCATCATGATGGATCGCCCGACCATGACGGTTCCCTTCCAGGAGAGAGCCATCGCCCCGCGCCTTCTGGCCTTTGCATTGGCTTTCGGTGCGCTCGCCGGCGGATGCGCCGGCAAGGGCGCGCAGGCAGATCCGCCTTCCATTGCGCCAGTGGATACCCGGGAACGACATCCGATCGTGCTGCGCGATGCGCCCCGCTCGCTCGACGTCTTCGTCGGCCGCGCAGGGGGCTCGCTCGACAGCCGTCAGGCCGAGGATGTCGCGGGTTTCGCCCGGGAATACCGGAGGTCCGGAAAGGGCGGCCTCGTCGCGGAGGTTCCAAAGGGCTCGCGCCGCGAGGGGGCGACGCATGACACGCTCAGCGGTATCCGCGCGACCTTGGCCCGCAATGGCGTATCGCCGAATGCTCTGAGCGTTCGCAGCTATCCAATCCAGGATCCAGGCCTCGCGTCGCCGATCCGCCTCAGCTTCGCGTCGCTCCAGGCCGTCGTGCCGCACCAGTGCGGGCAGTGGCCGACCGATCTCGGCAGCTCCGACTTCAAGTTCTCGGCATCCAACGAGCCATACTGGAACCTCGGCTGTTCTTCTCAGGCCACGCTGGCGGCCCAGGTCGCGGATCCAATCGACCTGGTCAGGGCTCGCGACGAAGGCCGCCCCGACATCGTCAAGCGTATGGGTGCCATCGCCAAGGTTCGCGAAGGCAAGGATCCCTCGACGCAGTATCGCCAGCAGACACCACAGATCAATGCGACGGTGGGAGGCGGCAGCTAATGCAGCCCATGACGAACGAAACACCGGCGCCCGAGGCGAACGAAGAGACCATCGCGCCGCTGCCGCGCATCACGCTGCAGGCCTTTTGCGAGACACCGGCCGTCGCCGCGACGATGCAGGCGGCGGTCGCCGACCGGCGCATGGACAAGACCCATGCCCGCATCCAGATGGGCGGACCAGCCGCAGCCGTCGAGACCTTCCGAACGGCACCGACGCCGAACGTCATCGTGGTCGAGACCGTGTCAGACCCGGCGACCCTGATCGCGCATCTCGATATGCTGTCGGAAAGCTGCGATCCCGGCACGAAGGTCGTGGTGATCGGCCATGTCAACGACGTGCAGCTCTATCGCGACCTGCTGCGCCGCGGCATCAGCGAATACCTGATCGCACCGCTTGGGACGCTCGATCTGCTGCGCACGCTCTCAGAGCTCTATATCACGCCGGAAGCGCGCAATCTCGGCCGGGTCATCGCGGTGGTCGGCGCCAAGGGCGGTGTCGGCTCCTCGACCATCGCACACAACATGTCTTGGGCGATCGCGCGCAATCTCGATGCCTCCACGGTGGTCGTCGATCTCGACATCGCCTGGGGCACGGCCGGTCTCAACTTCAATCAAGATCCGCCCCAGGGGATCGCGGAAGCGGTGTTCGCGCCCGAGCGCCTCGACGCCAACCTGCTCGACAGGCTCCTGTCGCGCTGCAGCGACAATCTCGCCCTCCTCGCGGCGCCGGCGGTCCTCGACCGGACCATCGATCTTGACGAAGACGCCCTGGAGCAGTTGCTGGAGCTGCTGCGCGCCAGCGTCCCCTGCATCGTCCTCGACGTGCCGCACCAGTGGAGCAGCTGGGTCAAGCGGACTCTCATCAGCGCCGACGAGATCGTGGTGGTGGCCGAGCCAGAGCTCGCATCCCTGCGCAACGCCAAGAACATCGTCGATCTGTCCCGCGCCACCCGGCCCAACGATGCGGTCGCCCGTCTCGTGCTGAACAAGGTCGGCGTGCCCAAGCGGCCGGAGATCAATGCCAGCGAGTTCGCCAAGGCACTCGGCATCGACGTTCTCTGCACGATCCCCTTCGACGCGCAGCTCTTCGGCACGGCCGCCAACAACGGCCAGATGATCGCCGAGGTCCAGGCGGGCAGCAAGGCGAGCGAAGCTTTCACGCAGATCGCAAGCGCGCTGACCGGCCGCGGCGAAGCCAAGCGCAGCCGGCGCAGCCTGTTCGAGCCGCTCGTCTCGAAGCTGAAACGCCGCAAGGCCTCTTGATGACGGTGGACCGGCCAGACGGAAAGCCAGCCGGGAGATCAGGCCAGGCAGTCGAGCATGCGCGCGCCGAAGCGGCGCGTGCGGGAGTGTGCTGAGATGTTCGGGAAGCGATCCGCGGGCGCGACCGTCGCGCCGTCCCTGAGCGCGAAGAGCCCTGCGGCTCTGCAACCGGCGCCGCGCAAGCTGGAACAAATCCAGCCCGGCGCCGAGGAACGCAAGGCCGCGCCGGTCGAGGCGCCGACGCGGTCCGAAGAATACTATCAGATGAAGAGCATGATCTTCGGGGCGCTGATCGAGGCCATCGATCTGTCGCAGCTCGCGAAGCTCGACTCCGAATCGGCGCGGGAGGAAATCCGCGACATCATCAACGAGATCATCTCGCTGAAGAACGTCGTGCTTTCGATCGCCGAGCAGGAGGAACTGCTCGACGACATCTGCAACGACGTCCTCGGTTACGGTCCGCTCGAACCCTTGCTGGCGCGCGACGACATCGCCGATATCATGGTCAACGGCGCGGGCAGGACCTTCATCGAGACGGGCGGCAAGATCCAACTCACCAACATCCGCTTCCGCGACAATGCGCAGCTGATGAACATCTGCCAGCGCATCGTCAGCCAGGTCGGGCGGCGCGTCGATGAAAGCTCGCCGATCTGCGACGCGCGCCTCGCCGACGGCTCGCGCGTCAACGTGATCGCGCCGCCGCTCGCCATCGACGGGCCCGCCCTGACGATCCGCAAATTCAGGAAGGACAAGCTGACGCTCGACCAGATCACCAAGTTCGGGGCGATCTCGCCGGCCGGCGCGGAGATCCTGAAGATCATCGGCCGCGTCCGCTGCAACATCGTGATCTCCGGCGGTACGGGCTCCGGCAAGACCACACTGCTGAACTGCCTGACCAACTACATCGACCATGACGAGCGCGTCATCACTTGCGAAGACGCCGCCGAACTCCAGCTGCAGCAGCCGCATGTGGTGCGTCTCGAGACGCGCCCGCCCAACCTGGAGGGCACCGGTGCAGTGACGATGCGCGACCTCGTCAAGAACTGCCTGCGCATGCGGCCCGAGCGTATCATCGTCGGCGAGGTGCGCGGACCGGAAGCCTTCGACCTGCTCCAGGCCATGAACACCGGCCATGACGGCTCGATGGGCACGCTGCATGCCAATACGCCGCGCGAGTGCCTCAGCCGTATCGAGTCCATGATCACGATGGGCGGCTTCTCGCTGCCGTCGAAGACTTTGCGCGAGATGGTCTGCTCCTCGATCGACGTGATCATCCAGGCGCAGCGCATGCGCGATGGCTCGCGCCGCATCACGCACATCACCGAGGTGATGGGCATGGAAGGCGATGTGATCACGACGCAGGATCTCATGGTCTACGACGTGCTCGGCGAGGACGCCTCCGGCAAGCTGATGGGTCGCCACCGCTCGACCGGCATCGGCCGGCCGCGCTTCTGGGAACGAGCACGCTATTTCGGCGAGGAGCAACGCCTCGCGGCCGCCCTCGATCAGATGGAACAGGTCGGCGAAGGTCATGCAGCCTGAACGGAGGCCCTTGTCGGGAGCCCGCACATGAACTCGAGCACGCTCGCTGTCGCCGCATTGGCCATGCTCGCCGTTGGCGGCGTCGCCTATGCCCTGCTCTATCCTATGCTGAGCGGCGAAAACCGGGCCGAGAAACGGCGCAAGGACTTCGCCGGTCCAAGCACGATACGCAGCATCGACCGGGAGGCGCAGGCCAGGGCGAAGCGCGGGCAAGTCGCGCAGAGTCTCAAGGACATCGAGAGCCGCGAGAGCGCGCGCCACAAGCTGACGCTCGAACAACGCATCGGCCAGGCGGGCTTAAACTGGACCCGTCAGAAATACTACGTGGTCAGCGCGGCGACCGCGGTCGTTACCGGGCTGGTTCTGTGGGTACTGAGCGGCAATGCGATTCTCGGCGGCGCAGGTCTCTTCATCGGGGCGCTGGGGCTCCCGGCCTGGTTCTTGAAGCATAGCAAGACCAGGCGCCTGAAGCGGTTCGGCATCGAGTTTCCAAACGCGCTCGATGTGATCGTGCGCGGCATCAAGGCGGGCCTTCCCGTCAATGACTGCTTGCGCATCATCGCTTCCGAAGCGAGCGACCCCGTCAAGGGCGAATTCAGGCAGATCATCGAGACCCAGACGCTCGGCCTGCCGCTCCCCGAGGCCGTCGCAAAGCTCCCCGAGCGGATGCCCTGCGCGGAAGCTAGCTTCTTCGCAATCGTCGTCGCAATCCAGCAGAAGACCGGCGGCAACCTGTCCGAGACGCTGGCGAACCTCTCGCGCGTGCTGCGCGAGCGGCGCAAGATGCGCGACAAGATCCAGGCCGTTTCGATGGAAGCCAAGGCATCCGCCGGCATCATCGCCGCCCTGCCCCCGAGCGTCGCTGTCCTCGTCTACCTGTCCACCCCGAGATACATCGAGCTGCTGTGGCTCACCCAGGCGGGCAAGCTCGCCCTCGTCTGCTGCGGCATCTGGATGATGATCGGGGTCCTGATCATGCGCAAGATGATCAATTTCGAGATCTGAGGTGCGTCCATGATCTCGCAAATCGCCGACAAGCTCGTCGATCCGCAATTCATGCTGGCACTGCTGGCCGCCGTCGCGGCCGTCGCCACGGTGCTGACCGTCGCGATCCCCCTGACGGAGGGAAACACCCTCCAGAAGCGCATGAAGAATGTCGCGACCGAACGCGAGAAAATCCGGGCGCGCGAGCGTGAGCGCCTCAACCGCCAGAGCGAAAAGGTGAACCTGCGCCAGGAGCCGAAGGCCTACATGCGGCGCATCGTCGAGCAGTTCAAGCTCGGCGACTGGCTCGGCACTGAGAGTGCCAAGAAGCAACTCGCCATGGCGGGCTACCGTGGGCCCCAAGCGGAAATCGCCTTCCTGTTCTTCCGTCTCGCCGTCCCGGTCGGCGCTTTCTTGTTCACGCTATTCTATCTCTTCGCCATCAATGATTTCGGCCAGTCGCTGTTCATGAAGATCGGGATCGCGATCGGCGGCGCCTATATCGGCATCAAGGCTCCCGAAATCTTCCTCTCCAACCAGATCAGCAAGCGACAGCTCTCGATGCGCCTGGCTTTTCCGGACGCGCTCGACCTGCTGCTGATCTGCGTGGAGTCCGGCATGTCGATCGAGCAGGCCTTCCGCAAGGTCGCCGGTGAGATCGGCAGCCAGTCCGTGCCGCTGGCCGAGGAATTCGCACTGTGCACGGCGGAGCTCTCATACCTGACCGACCGCAGAATCGCCTATGAGAACCTCGCGATGCGGACCGGGCTCGAAAGCGTCAAATCGGTCTCGACGGCATTGATCCAGGCCGAACGCTACGGCACGCCGCTAGGCACGGCGCTCCGCACGCTAGCGCAGGAAAGCCGCGATCAGCGCATGAACGCCGCCGAGAAGAAGGCCGCCTCACTGCCGCCGAAGCTGACGGTGCCGATGATCCTGTTCTTCCTGCCAGTGCTCTTCGTCATCATCATGTTTCCTGCGCTGGTGCAGGTCTTCGGCTGGAAGTGACTTCGCCCGAGCGATAGCGCGTCATCGCAGATCGCCGCTATGCGGAAGTCCCGGACGCAATCGACAGATTAATCGCGTGGAACGTGCCGGCGGTTGCGCGAACAGGTTGGGAGCCAGCCTTCCGGAATTCACTCTGTAGCTTGAGCTGACGGGCGCCGTAGGCCTCGTCGACTCGGCTTCAGCCGCGGGCACCCATATCGGCCGAGCCATTCGGCGCCTGCGGAGACTTGCCGGCAGGCTGCGCCCGACCCTTCGCGCCTTTCAGCAGGTCCCAGCTGTTCTGCTGGCTGACGCTGCGCTTCAGATAGGCGATCGTGGCGGCCGCCTCCGCAGGGCTCTGGTCGCGCCGCGCCATCGCCTCGGCTTCGGTGAAGCGTCCCTGCAGGCCGAGGACGAGGACCAGATTCTGGCGCACCCGCGCATCGGCCCCTTCCGAAGCCGCAGCCTCCGTGAGAACACGCTCGGCTTCCGGCAACTTGCGGGACAGGGCGAGCGACAAGCCATAATTCGACATCACGGTCGACTCGTTAGGCGCCAGTCTGAGGGCGGCCTGATAGATCTGCTGGGCACGCTCGTGCTCGCCGAGTTGATCGGCGACAGTGCCTTGCGCCGAGAGTATCCGCCAATCGGGCCGCTCCGGCGAATGGGCGCGGGACAGCACGTCGTCAGCCTCCCTCAATCGGCCGTTATCGGCGAGCGAGCGGCCATAGGCGCCGAGCAGCTCGCGGTCATCCTGGAAGACCAGCACGGCGTTCTGGAGCACGGCCAGTGCCTGCGCATTCTGCTCAAGAGCCCGCAGGGCGCGCGCGTAATTCAGGGCGGCATTGCGGTCCTTCGGATTGGCGTCGTAGCGCTTCCCCCAGCTCTCGCGCTCGGCCTGCCAGTCGGACGCGGTGCGGGGCTGGCTCGCCTGGCTGCGTCCGATCGAGCCCGTGACGTCTCCGAGGCCGCCGCGGCCCTGACAGCCCGCCAGGGCGAGCGCGGCGAGACAGACTGCGACCGCGAGGCCGCGGCGCCGGACGGAGACGATCGGCTGGTCGGAGGCGAGCTTCGTTGAAATCATGGGCCGGATCGCCTTGCGACAACGTCGTCGAACTGGGTTCTTCTGGTCCTCCGGTGATAAAGCGTTAACCCTAATGCATTCTTAATTCCGGCATCAGCCCCTGCCCCAGAACCGATCGATCGGCCCGTGAACGCTCTTCTTACCCCCGCCTCCGACGCTGCCGTTCCGGTTCATGTGGTGTCCGCCGAGACATGGCCCGCGCTGCAGGGACGGCTTTCGCCGGCTCATCGCAACTTCGCGTCGGCGCAAGGCTTTGCGGCCCGCTCCGGCCAGCATTGCGTCCTCCCGGATTCGCAGGGCGCGCTCGCTGCCGTTGTCCTGGGTGTCGAGACCGGAGCACGCCGGCGCGACCCCTTCGCGCCCGGACGCCTTTCGAGCCTTCTGCCGGCTGGCGACTATGCGCTCGAAGGCGAGATCGACGATGTGGCCCTGGCCGCGCTCGGCTGGCTGCTGCAGGGCTATCGCTTCGAGCGCTATCGCAAGCCGAACCCGCCGCGTGCCCGCCTATCACTGCCCGATGGCGTCGACGGCGAGGAGATCAGCCTGATCGCTGAATCGGCCATGTTGGCGCGCGATCTCGTCAACACACCGGCCAATGAATTGGGGCCCGGCGAGATCGAAGCGGCGATCCGCGGGCTCTCGGCCGAATGCGGCGCGAGCGTCACGAGCATCGTCGGGGATGATCTGCTGGCACGCAACTTCCCGATGATCCATGCCGTCGGCCGCGCCTCGCCACGCGCGCCGCGCCTCGTCGATCTGGTCTGGGGCGACCCGGCCCATCCCAAGGTCACGCTCGTCGGCAAGGGCGTCGCCTTCGATACGGGCGGGCTCAATCTCAAGCCCGATGCCTCGATGCTGCTGATGAAGAAGGATATGGGCGGCGCGGCGGCGGCGATCGCGGCGGCGCGGATGATCATGCTGGCGAAGCTGCCGGTGCGGCTACGGCTGGTGGTGCCGACTGTCGAGAACGCCGTCTCCGGGAATGCCTTCCGCCCCGGCGACGTGCTGTCGAGCCGCAAGGGGCTTTCCGTCGAGATCGGCAACACCGATGCGGAAGGCCGCCTGATCCTGGCCGATGCACTTGCGCTCGCCGATGAGGAAACGCCGGAACTGCTGGTGGATTTCGCCACGCTGACCGGCGCGGCGCGCACCGCGCTCGGGCCGGAGCTGCCGCCGTTCTACACCCATGACGACGGACTCGCGGCGGAAATCGCGCGGATCGGCATGGCGGTGAACGACCCGGCCTGGCGGCTGCCGCTCTGGCGCCCTTACGATGGCCTGCTCGATTCCAAGATCGCCGATGTAAACCATGTCTCCAGCGGCGGAATGGCGGGCTCGGTCACGGCGGCGCTCTTCCTCAACCGTTTCGTCGAGAAGACGCAATCCTATGCGCATTTCGACATCTACGCTTGGAATCCTTCGTCCAAACCGGGGCGTCCCGAGGGTGGAGAATGCCAGGGCGCGAGGCTGATCCATGCGCTGGTCAAGCAGCTTTACCCGCGCGGTTAAGGCTGATCGGCGAAGTCGATTGCACAGGGGCAGCCACAGGATAATGATACGGACCCGTAACGATCGGGAACCGTGCCTTCATGCCCTTGGAGATCAAGCCTTCGCAGGCGCTCAAACTGTGGCGGCAGGTTCATCTCGATCTGGTGCGGGACAGCGAGGCCGATCTCTCGGCGCGCCAGACCGCGATCCTGCTGACGGTCTACCTCGAACTGCCGCCGCATACGGTGCGGGGGCTAGCCAAGCAGCTCGGCGTGACCAAGCCGGTGATCACCCGCGCGCTCGATACACTCGGAAAACTCGGCCTGCTGACCCGCAAGCGCGACGAGGCAGACCGCCGTAATGTCGTGATCCAGCGCACCGTAGCCGGTGCACTCGCGGTCGAGAGGCTTGCCGATCTGGTGACCGAGCATGCGAAGGAGATCGGCGGAAGCTGATTGCAAGCTACCCGTCTGTTTTGGTCTCTGACGCGGGCATTTGCGATGACGATGATGCGTCGCATGATTGCGGTGAGAGCGACGATTGGCTTTTTTCCGTTTGCGATGAGGCGTGTGTAGGCGTCGCGCATGGCGGGGTCGTGCCTTGCGGCGGCCATTGCGGGCATGAACAGGGCGGCCTTGATTTCGGCCCTGCCGCCTCTGGTTGGGCGGTAGGCGTCTCGACTGCCGCTCTGGTTTGGATGAGGAGCCAGGCCTGCGAGTGCGGCGGCCTGGCGCCGGCTGATGCGTCCGAGCTCGGGCATGAGTGCGATGAGGGTGGCGGCGGTGGTCGTTCCGATGCCGCGGATGGAGCGCAAGGCCTGCTCGCTTCTGTCGGTGCGGGCGATGGTGCGCAGGGTCTCGGCGATGGTTTGCGCCAGGGCGGCGATCTGGGCTTTGAGGCAGTCGTGCAGGGCCTGGAGCGGGGCTTTGACCGGTTCGATGCCGGGAGCGTTGAGCCGGTTGGTGCAGGCCGTTCTCTGGGCGACGAGATCGGCTCTGGTCCGCACCAGGACCTGGAGGCGCTCGCGTGCCGGGGCGGGCGCCTGCCAGCGGATCAGCCGAGCGTGGCGCTCGGCGCCGTAGCGGGCAAGCGCCCTGGCATCGAGCGCATCGCTCTTCCCGAGCGTCCCATAGGAGCGGATGAAGGCCTTGACCTTGCGGGCATCGGCGCGATGGGCCGGGCAGCCGGCTGAGACGAGCGCCGCCAGCAGGGCGTCCTCATAGCCGCCCGTCGCCTCGCAGACGACGAGGCAGTCCGGGCCGAGCCCGGCTGCGAAGGCTGCCAGGGCCGAAGCCTCGTTAGGGAGACTGCCGAGGGTGTCGCCGCGGCTGTCGAAGACGACGATCCCGGCCTTGCCGACATCACAGCCGAGGAAACGGGAGGGTTCAGGGACCGTGGTGCAAACCGGCATCGGGAGCTATCCTCGAAGGGCTTGTGATTGTCTGCGGGCGTTCGGCTCATGCGAAGAGGCCCTGGCAACTCACCAAGCGTGACAAGGGAAGCGACCCGCAACCTCGATGACGACGGGCGAAAGCCCTGGCTCGGGACGGTCGACGAGTCGCGTCTGGTCCGGCCGGCCAGCCGGACCAGACATCCCGCTCACGCGGAACAAAACCTCAATACCCCATCACAAACAGACAATGCTCGGGCTTGACCCGAGCATCTCTCGCCAAAGGACGCTCCTCGAACCTCATCCTGCCCGAGATTCTCGGGTCTACGCTTCGCTCCGCCCGAGAATGACGTGGTTCCCTGACAAGCAGGAGCACCCTAGATTGCCGATATGACCACGATTCTCGACCGCCGCATCACGCCCTTTCGCCCCGACCTCGCCGCCCGCCATCTGGCCGGGCAGGTCGAGGCCCCACGCTTCGTCGACCCGCAGGCGATGCGCGTGATCGTGCCTTCAGCGCCGCTCCGGCGCGAGCCGCGCCTGGACGCGCCGCTCGACACCGAGGCGCTCGCCGGCGAACTCGTGGAGGTCTATGAGCAGGAGGAAGGCTGGGCCTGGGTCCAGCTCGCGGGCGATGGCTATGTCGGTTACCTGCCGGACGACGCGCTGCGGGCGGACCAACCGGCGCCGACGCATCGCGTCACGGCGTTGCGGACCTTCGTCTATCCGGGCCCCTCGATCAAACTGGCGCCGCTCGCCATGCTCTCGCTGAATGCGGGCGTCGTCGTCGCTGCGATGAACGGCGATTTCGCCGTGCTGGGCGATGGCGGGCATATCTTCGCCAAGCACCTCACCCCGCAGGACCGGCACGAGCCCGATTTCGTCGCAGTCGCCGAGCGCTTCCTCGGCGTGCCCTATCTCTGGGGCGGCAAGACCAGCTTGGGGCTCGACTGCTCCGGACTGACGCAGCTCGCGCTCGCGGCGGCGGGTGTCGCCTCGCCGCGTGACTCCGACATGCTGGAGGCGGCGCTCGGCCGCGCTGTTGCGTTCGACGAAGACCTGTCGGGGCTGCAGCGCGGCGATCTCGTCTTCTGGAAGGGCCATGTCGGCATCCTGACCGACCCGGACACTCTCCTGCATGCCAACGGCTATACGATGACCGTGCACCGCGAGCCGCTGAAGGAAGCGCGCGACCGCATTCGAGACAAGAGCTTCGGCGCGATCACCAGCATCAAGCGGCTGGGATAGCCGAGAACCTCAGCTGAGCCGCTTCAGCCGGTAGAGCGCTTCCAGCGCCTCGCGCGGGGTCATCTCGTCCGGGTCGATCCCGGCCAGCGTCTCACGCAGCCCGTCGGGCTGGTCTTCCGTGACGACCGGAGCCGGGCGTCGCAGCGGCGCGGCGAAGAGCGGCAGGTCGTCGACCAGCGAGGCGACAGGCTTTTCGCGCTCGGTCTTCTCGAGCTCGCCGAGGATCGCGCGGGCGCGTTCAACCACGGCCGGTGGCAGGCCGGCGAGCTTGGCGACCTGGATGCCGTAGGAGCGATCGGCCGCGCCCGGCACGACCTCGTGCAGGAAGACGACTTCGCCCTTCCACTCGGTGACGCGCACCGTCGCGTTGGCGACGCGGTCGAGCCGGTCTCCGAGCGCCGTCAGCTCATGGTAGTGCGTGGCGAACAGGCTGCGGCAACGGTTGATCTCGTGCAGGTGCTCGATCGCGGCCCAGGCGATGGAGAGGCCGTCGAAGGTCGCGGTGCCCCGCCCGATCTCGTCGAGAATGACGAGCGCGCGCGGGCCGGCCTGGTTCAGGATCGCGGCGGTCTCGACCATCTCCACCATGAAGGTCGAACGCCCGCGCGCCAGATCGTCGGCGGCGCCGACGCGCGAGAACAGCCGGTCGACGACGCCGATACGGGTCTGCGTCGCCGGCACGAAAGAGCCCATCTGGGCGAGAACGGCAATCAGCGCGTTCTGGCGCAGGAAAGTCGATTTACCGGCCATGTTCGGGCCGGTGATCAGGCAGATGCGGCCACCTTTGGTATCGGCAGTGGGCGGCGACAATTCGGTGTCGTTGGCGACGAAGGGCTTGCCGTCGCGCTTCAGCGCCGCCTCGACGACGGGGTGGCGGCCGCCCTCGATGGTGAAGGCGACGCCGCCATCGACATGCGGACGGCTCCAGCCTTCGCGCGAAGCGAGATCGGCGAGCGCGGCGGCGACATCGAGCTCGGCCAGCGCCAGGGCAACGGCCTTGATCGGCTCGGCCTGGGCCAGGACGGCTTCGGTCAGCTGCGAGAAGATACCGAGTTCGAGCTTGAGCGCCCGGTCGGCGGCGGAGGCGATCTTCGCTTCGAGCTCGCCGAGCTCGACCGAGGAGAACCGCATCGCGTCCGACATGGTCTGGCGATGCACGAAGGTCGCGCGCCAGGACTCCCTCAGGAACTCCTCGCCCATCGCCTGGGGCACCTCGACGAAATAGCCGAGCATGGCGTTGTGCTTGATGCGCAGCGTGCGACAGCCGGTCTCGGCGGCATAACGCGCCTGAAGCTGGGCGATGACCTTGCGCGAATCGACCTGGAGCAGGCGCAGCTCGTCGAGACCGGCATCATGCCCTTCGCGCACGAAGCGGCCGTCGCGGCGGTTGAGCGGGAGTTCCTCTGCCAGCGTCTCGCTTAACCGGACGGGAAGATCGGGATCGCTTTCACCGAGCGCCCGCATGGCCCGATTCAGCTCCTCCGGCAGATCGGCGCGCCGGATCAGCAGGGCGGCGATCGCACGGGCGGCGTCGAGCCCGGCGCCGAGCGCCGCGAGATCGCGCGGGCCGCCACGGTCGAGCGACAACCGCGCCAGCGCGCGGGCGACGTCCGGCACCTTCTCCAGGGCCCGGCGCAGATCCTCGCGAAGGCCCCCGTCGGTCACCAGAAGGGCGACCGCGTCATGACGCGCCGCGATGGCGGCCGGATCGGTCAGCGGCCCCGCCAGCCGCTCGGCCAGCAGGCGCGCGCCGCCGGGCGTCACCGTGCGGTCGATGGTGGCGAGCAGGCTGCCCTGGCGTTCGCCGCCGAGCGTGCGCGTCAATTCGAGATTGGCGCGGGTCGCGGCGTCGATCAGCATCGTCGCCGAGCCGGAATCGCGCACCGGGGCCGATAGCGGCGGCCGCGCGCCGAGCTGGGTACGCTCGACATAGGCGAGTGCGGCGCCCGCAGCCGCGATCTCGGCCCGGCTGAAGGCGCCGAAGGCATCGAGCGTGGCGACGCCGAAGAACTCCTTGAGGCGGCGCTCGGCAGAGGCGGCATCCAGCCCGTCGCGTGCCAGCGGCGTCACCGGGATCGTGATCTCGCGCCAGAAATCCTTCAGCTCGGGATCGTCATGGATCGCGTCGGGGCAGACGATCTCGCGCGGCTCCAATCGCGAGAACTCGATGGCGAGCCGCTCCTGCGGCGTCTCCATCACGGTGAAGCGGCCGGTCGAGATGTCGATCACCGCCAGCCCGTAGACCGCCGCCGCCTCGCCGGTCTTGCGGCGCGCCACGGCGACGAGCAGGCTGGCGCGGCCGGGCTCGAGCAGCCGCTCCTCGGTGATGGTGCCGGGGGTGACGAGACGCACCACATCGCGCTTCACCACCGACTTGGCGCCGCGCTTCTTCGCCTCGGCCGGGTCCTCCGTCTGCTCGCAGACCGCGACGCGGTGGCCGGCGGCGATCAGGCGCTGAAGGTAGTCGTCGGCGCGCTCGACGGGCACGCCGCACATCGGAATGTCGTCGCCCTGGTGCTTGCCACGCTTGGTCAGCACGATGCCGAGCGTACGCGAGGCGATCTCCGCATCGCGGAAGAACAGCTCGTAGAAATCGCCCATCCTGTAGAACAGCAGGCAATCGGGATTGGCAGCCTTGATCTCGACGTACTGCGCCATCATCGGCGTCACCCGCTCGGCAGGAGCGGCTGGCACGGTCGAACCGGCGACTTCGGTGGGAGAGCTGTGGCGCATCGGCCGGCACGCTAGCAAAAAGTAGCGTCAAGACCATCCGTTAGGACGGCTTTCAACAATTGAAAGCAAGGTCGATCGGCCGAATCCGGCGGAAGGCCGCCATCTTGCTGATCAATCTCGTCCAAAGCCTGTTCTTCCTGCTGTTTGCAGGGCTGGTGCTCACGGTGATCGCGCCCTGCTTCGTCGGGCGGGACTGGCTGCGGCCCTGCGCCGTGGGGCTGCTGTTCGCAGGCGGCGCGCTCGTCAGCATGGCGAACCCGGTCGAGATCCAGCCCGGCCTGCTGATCGATTCGCGCAATACCTTCGCCATCCTGGCGGGGCCCATCGGTGGGCCATGGGCCGCCGTGCTGACCGCCGTGCCGCTGGTCGCCGTGCGCTTCATGACCGGCGGCGTCGGCATGGCAACCGGCATCAGCGGCATCGTGCTGCGCATGCTGATCGGGATCGGTTTCTCGATCTGGCTGGTCAGGCGCCGGCGCCCTCTGATGGCGCGCGACATGATCCTGCTGAGTTCGCTCGACGCGGTCTGCCTGCTGGCCTCGGCCCCCTTCATTCCCGGCGATGCGGGCGAGCGCTTCCTGCGCGAGGCCGTCCCCGCCATGATCCTCGTCAGCACGGTCGGCATCATCCTCACCGGCATCGTCGTGATCCATGACAACGACCGCCGCGAAACGGCCTATCGCTTGCGGACCTTGATCAAGCGCGCGCCCGGCACGCTGTATCAGCGCATCGTGCGGCCGGACGGCATGCTGTCATACCGGTTCGCGTCCTTTTCCATCGACAAGGCGCTCGGCATCACGAAAGAGGACGTCGAACGCGACCCCGAAATCTGGCTCGGCAAGCTCTTTCCCGAGGATCGCGCCCGCTTCGAGCAGTTGCGACGCGAGCAGCATGCCGGCGAGGCGCTCTGGCGCTTCGAAGGCCGCTATCATGCGCCGGGCGGCGGCGTCGTCTGGCTGCGCAGCGAATCGACCAAGCGCAGGCTCGCCGACGGCACCCTGGTCTGGGACGGCATCCTCCTCGACACCACCGCCGAGAAGACGCTGGAAGTCCGGCGCGACGAGATCGAGACGCTGCGCAAGACGGCCCTCGACGAACTTGCCGGCGATCTGGAACGCACCGTCGGCAAGGCGCTCGCCGATGTCGGGGCCTCGATGCGGGGCATGCACGATGCCGCCGCCCAGATGGTGGAAAGCGCCAGCAAGACGACCTTGCGTGCCGAAGGCGTGACCCGGGAAGCGGAGAGTGCGTCGCGGCGAGTCGGCAGTGTCGCCATCGCGGCGGAGGAGATCGGAGCCTCGATCCGGGAGCTCACCCGCCAGACCAGCCATGCCGACGAGACGGTGCGCGCGGCAGCCAGCTATGTCCGCAGCACGCGAAGCGACGTGGCCGGGCTGACCGAGGCGGCCGACAAGGTGCGCGCCGTTCTCGATTTCATCGAGGAGATCGCAGCCCGGACGAACCTGCTGGCGCTGAACGCCACGATCGAGGCCGCCCGGGCCGGCGCGGCAGGCCGGGGCTTCGCGGTCGTGGCAGGCGAGGTCAAGACCCTCGCGGAACAGACGCAGAAGGCGACGCGGGACATCGCGGCGACGCTGGCCGATATCCGGGGGGCCGCCGCCACCGCCTTCGAGGCCGTGGCCCATATCGAGGACACGATGACGACCATCGAGCGGACCTCGGGGGCAATCGCCTCCGTCGTCAGCCGCCAGGCCGACATCGCCTCGACCATCGCGGTGGATGCGCAGGCCGTGGCCCTCAGCGCCGATGCCGTCACCACCAATGTCGGCGCCGTCGGGGCCGAAGTGCGCGTCACCGGCGATGCCGCCGTCGGCGTGGCAGGTGCCGCCCGCAAGGTCGACGAACAGGCCGAAGCGCTCGACCGCTATGTCGGCGACTTCGTCCGCAGCGTGCGCAGCCGCTTCTAGCCGCCGCCGGCGTCAGGCGGATCGCTCCTCGGCAAAGGTTGCGCGAAGCCGTCACGGCTTGTGGTCTGCGGGCGCCGCGCCGTATGGTCAGCTCCCCCCGAGGAAACGCACAAGAAAAGACGCTTCGATGACCGATCGCCCGACGACCAAGAGACCCCGTCCGACCTTCACGGACCAGGAGGCGCTGCTGTTCCACTCGCAGGGGCGGCCGGGCAAGCTGGAAATCGTTCCGACCAAGCCGATGGCGACGCAGCGGGATCTCTCGCTCGCCTATTCGCCGGGCGTGGCGGTGCCGGTGCTGGCGATCGCCGAGGACCCGTCCCGCGCCTATGACTACACCACGCGCTCGAACCTCGTCGCGGTGATCTCGAACGGCACGGCTATCCTCGGCCTCGGCAATCTCGGCGCGCTCGCCTCGAAGCCGGTGATGGAGGGCAAGTCCGTCCTGTTCAAGCGCTTCGCCGATGTCGACTCGATCGATCTCGAGGTCGACACCGAGGATCCGGACAAGTTCATCGACGCCGTGCGCTATCTCGGCCCGTCCTTCGGCGGCATCAATCTCGAGGACATCAAGGCGCCCGAGTGCTTCATCATCGAGCAGCGCCTGCGCGAGCTGATGGACATCCCGGTCTTCCACGACGACCAGCACGGCACCGCGATCATCGCCGCTGCCGGCCTGATCAACGCGCTCGACCTGACCGGCCGCGACATCAAGTCGACCCGTCTCGTCATCAACGGCGCCGGCGCGGCCGCCATCGCCTGCATCGAATTGCTGAAGGCCATGGGCTTCAAGCCCGACAACGTGATCCTCTGCGACACCAAGGGCGTGATCTACCAGGGCCGCACCGAGGGCATGAACCAGTGGAAATCGGCCCATGCGGCGATCACCGACCGGCGCACGCTGGCGCAGGCGGTTGACGGCGCCGATGCCTTCTTCGGGCTGTCGCAGAAGGGCGCGGTGACCCCGGAGATGGTCGCCTCGATGGCGGCTAATCCGATCATCTTCGCCATGGCGAATCCTGACCCGGAGATCACGCCCGAGGAGGTCCACGCCATCCGCGACGACGCCATCATGGCGACCGGCCGCTCGGACTATCCCAACCAGGTCAACAACGTCCTCGGCTTCCCCTTCATCTTCCGCGGCGCGCTCGACGTGCGGGCGACCACGATCAACATGGAGATGAAGATCGCGGCGGCCGAATCGCTGGCTGCGCTGGCCCGAGAGGACGTGCCCGACGAGGTCGCCGCCGCCTATCAGGGCGCGCGCCCGCGCTACGGCAAGGACTACATCATCCCCGTGCCCTTCGACCCGCGCCTCATCCATGTCGTGCCGATGGCGGTCGCCAAGGCCGCGATGGAATCCGGCGTCGCGGGCAAGCCGATCGTCGACACCGCCGCCTACAAGGCCCAGCTTTCGGCGCGGCGCGACCCGATCGCGGGCACGCTGAACCGCATCTTCGAGCGCGTGCGGCGCTATCCCAAGCGCGTCGTCTTCGCCGAGGGCGAGGAGGAACAGGTCATCCGCGCGGCGGCGTCCTTTGTCGGACAGGGCCTCGGCCAGGCCATTCTCGTCGGCCGCGAGGAGCGCATCTACGAGGCCGCGACCTTCCTCGGCGTCGATCTCGAGGCCAAGGGCATCACAGTGCAGAATGCCCGGCTCTCGCACCGCAATTCCGCCTACGCCCAATATCTCTACGAGCGGCTGCAGCGGCAGGGCTATCTCTTCCGCGACTGCCAGCGCCTGATCAACCAGGACCGCAACCATTTCGCCGCGGCGATGGTGGCGCTCGGCGATGCCGATGCGATGGTGACCGGCGTCACCCGCAACTATTCGATCGCGCTGGAGGAGGTCCGCCGCGTCATCGACGAGAAGCCGGGGCATCGGCTGATCGGCGTCTCGATCGTGATCTCGCGCGACCGCACCGTGCTCGTCGCCGACACCGCGATCACCGAGATGCCGACGGCGCAGCAGCTTTCGGAGATCGCGATCGAAGCCGCCGGAGTCGCCCGCAGGCTCGGCTACGAGCCCAAGGTCGCGATGCTCGCCTTCTCGACCTTCGGCCATCCGGCCGGCGAGCGCTCCGAGAAGGTGCGCCAGGCCGTCGCGATCCTCGACAACCAGCGCGTCGATTTCGAGTATGACGGCGAGATGGCGGCGGATGTCGCGCTCAACCGCGAGATCATGGGCCAGTACCCGTTCTGCCGCCTCTCCGGGCCGGCGAACGTGCTTGTGATGCCGGCGTTCCACTCGGCCTCGATCTCGACCAAGCTGCTGCAGGAACTCGGCGGCGCGACCGTGATCGGCCCGCTGATCGTGGGCCTCGACAAGCCCGTGCAGATCGTGCCGCTCGGCGCCAAGGACTCCGACATCGTCAACATGGCGGCGCTGGCGTCCTTCAACATCGGCGGCTGACGCCGGGCATGTGACAACCTGAGCCGGACCGTTCGAGGCTGCCGACAAGGCGGCATCGTCGTCGCGACTCCTTCGCCGTCATTCCGGGGCAGGCCGAAAGGCCTGAGCCCGGAACCCAGAAACGATGCGCGTCATTGTGAGGCGCTGGCTTTGGGAAACCGCACGGGTTCTGGGTTCCGGGCTCGCCGCTTCGCGGCGCCCCGGAATGACGGGTGGTTCACCATGCCATCTCCATCGCCGAACATCGACAGAGTGCGAGGTTAGCCCGCCCACCGACTCCGTTCAGCCTGAGTTCATTTTCGCCCGATCAGCTTCTGACCGTGGGAGACCGGAAAACCGGCCCCGGGGGAACGATCGAAACCGTGCTGACGCCCGACGAAATGGCAGGCGAGAGAGCGACCGTGCCCGGAGACCGGCGGGTGGCGATCCGTTTCGCCCGCCTGACGCGTCATTTCTGGCGCGGCGAGAGCGCCGGCCGCGCCTGGTTCTGGACGTTGCTGCTGGCGGCCGGGATCATCCTGTCCGTCTTCGCCAATGTCACGATCAACCGCTGGAACGGCTGGTTCTTCGACGCATTGGAGCGCAAGGACGGCCACAGCGCCCTGGTCGCGATGGGCGTGTTCCCCGTGCTCGTCTTCGTCGTGGCGGGGCTCGGCGTCGTCATCCTGCGGGCGCGCGAGACCTTCCAGGTGCACTGGCGGCAATGGCTCACCGCGCGGCTGGCCGATGGCTGGGTCGGCGAGCGGCGCTTCTTCCGCCTCGGGCTCACCGGCACCGAACCTGCCAATCCCGAATACCGCATCGCCGACGACGTCCGCTGGGCGACGGAGCCGGTGGTGGATTTCGCGATCGGCCTGCTTTCCTCCGTCATCACCATCGCGATCTTCATCGAAATCCTTTGGGAGATCGGCGGCAGCCTGAACCTGTCCTGGGGCGAAAGCAGCATCGCGATCCCCGCCTATCTCGTCCTGGCCGCCATCCTCTATGCGGTGATCGTCTCGGCGCTGGTGACGACCGTCGGGCGGCGCCTGCCGGGCCTCATCGCCGCGCGCAACGAGAGCGAGGCCGGCCTGCGCTTCGCCCTGATGCGCATCCGCGACCACGGCGAAGCGATCGCACTCGCCCGGACCGAGACCGGAGAGCGCCACGCCGTCGCGCGCAGCCACGAGATCCTGGTGCGGCGCTGGCTGGCGATGATCCGGCAGCGCGCGCGCCTGACCTGGATCACGAATGGCAGCGGCGCGCTCGTCCCGGTGGTGCCGCTGCTGCTGGCGGCGCCGAAATACCTCGGCGGCGAGATGACGCTCGGCGGCGTCGTGCAGGTCGCCGCGGCCTTCGTCGCCGTGCAGAACGCCTGCAACTGGCTGCTCGACAACTTCATGCGCATCGCGGAGTGGCTCGCCGCCGCCCGGCGCGTCAATGAACTGGCCGATGCGCTGGCCGAGATCGAGTTCCGCCCGCCGGTGCAGAGCCTCGTCATCGCGCACGCTCCGGATCACGTCCTGCGTCTCCAGGACGTGACCTTGCACGACGGCACCGGCCTGCCGCTCGCCGCCGGAATCGATTTCGCGTTGCCGGCCGGCGCGACGCTCCATGTCGTCGGCGACGCCGGCTTTGCCAAGAACACGCTGCTGCAGGCGATCGCGGGTCTCTGGCAGCAGGGGGAAGGGATGATCGCATTGCCCCGCAGCGCCCGCGTCGCCGTGGTGCCCCAGCATCTGCAGCTGCCGCGAACGAGCCTGCGCCATCTCCTGCAGGGCGACCGGCCGCGCCCGGCGCCGGATGTCGCCGCCGCGCTGCGCCGCTACGGCCTGGCGACACTGACCTCCCGGCTCGACGGCGAGGACGACTGGAACAGGGCCTTGACGAGAGGCGACCGTCAGCGGCTCGCCTTGGCGCGTGCCGAGCTCGGCGGCTGCGAGGTGGTGCTGCTCGACGAAGCGACGAATGCCCTCGAAGCCGAGGCGGCGCTCGACCTGCTTGCCGAATTGCGTGCGGCGCTGCCCGAAGCCGTGATCGTCGCCTTCGGGCAATCGCCCGGCTTCGGCGAGATCGCCACCCACCGGATCGTGCTGCGCCGGATCGGCGGCGTCGCCCGCATCGTCGAGCGCGACGGCTTTGCCGAGTCTCGGCCGGCCGAACCCGTCGCAGCCCTGTAGCGGGCGGCAGCAGATCAAAAAACACCGGCAACAACGAGGAGAACCGCCGTGAAGATGAATATCTGGGATGCCTTCTGGGGTCTCGAGGTCGAGCAGTGCCCCTGCGACGTGCATCTGGTCGAATGGCTCGAGACGGAAGGCCTGAGCGGCAAGCGCATCTACCATTTCGGGACGGGCGGGCATCACTATGTCGGCCTGCGCTGCGCCGAGCCGCGTCTCGACAACACGGTGCTCGGGATCACCGCAGCGCCGAAGGAATACGAGGCGTTCATCGCGCTCGCGACCGAGAACCCAACCGTCACCAAGAGTTACTCCGCCTATTTCGGCGATATCTACACCAGCAATGCCAAGCTCCTGCCGCGGTTCGACATCGTGACGCTGTTCCATTCCTGCGAATTCCGCAGCGCGGCGAACGATGCCTATGGCGCGCTGACCGACCGCGAGGTGATGGATCTCTTCACGCAGCAGACTGACGCGGGCGGCCACATCCTGTTCTACAAGGGCTCCTTCGCCTATGGCGCGGCGGAACCGATCATCGCGGAGTGGGCCAGCGAGATGCCGGTCGAGGAGCTCCCGGGCTTCAAGACACTGCGCATCTTCCGCAAGACGGCTTGAGGCAACACCGCGCGGGGCGGACAACTGTCCGCCCCGCGCCGAAGGGCCGGGAGGAAGGTCATGGATCAGTCCAGGCGGGTCTTCTACGCCCGCGAAGCGGACCTCCCGGTCGCCGCGTTCAGGCAGGTGCTCATCGAGTCCGGTCTCGGCGCGATCCGGCCGATCGAGGACGAAGCCCGGCTTCAGGCGATGCTGTCGGCGGCCGATCTCGTCGTCACCGCGCGTCTCGACGGGCCGCAAGGCGAACTCGTCGGCGTAGCGCGCTGCGTCACGGATTTCTGCTGGTGCTGCTATCTCTCGGACCTGGCGGTGAGCCCTCGCACGCAGGGGCAGGGCGTCGGGCGCGGCCTGCTTGACGAAACGCGGCGGCAGCTCGGCCCGCAGGTCGCGCTCATGCTGGCATCCGTGCCCGAGGCGGCCGGCTTCTACGAGAGCGTCGGCATGGAGCGCGTGGCCGATGCCTTCTGGTATCGGCGCGCCACATAGGGCAAAGCACCCACGATGGTTCCCTCATAGGGTTCATTCGCCACACCGGCTTGTGCATCGCCACCGACGCGCTATCTCTCGGACCGGGGCGCGGCCGCGCCCTCTCGCCAATCCACCGCGCCGCCGCACCCGGCAGCGGCGCGCAACCCAGAGAGCGCATGTCGTTCGGCCCGCACGAGCCAGGAATGCCCCTGCGCAAGCGCAGCCGCTGGTGGTGGCTCGGCCCGCTGGCGAGCATCGTCATCTTCGGCGCCTCGCTCGTCGTGCTCTGGCACATCATCAGCCAGATGGAGCCGGGCCAACTCGCCGGCGCCTTCGCCAATGCCAGCCTGCGCCAGCTCGGGCTCGCAGCCGCCTTCACCGCACTGAGCTATCTGCTGCTCACCGGCTACGACGCGCTGGCGTTGCGACGGCTCGGGCTCTCGATCCCCTACCGCACCACGGCGCTCGCCTCCTTCACCAGCTATTCGGTCTCCTTCACGCTCGGCTTCCCGATCGTGACCGGCGGCACGGTGCGCTACTGGATCTACTCGCCGAAGGGGGTGCGGGCGTCCGAGGTCGCGAGCCTGACGGTGATCGCCGGGCTGACCTTCTGGCTCGGCCTCGGTGCCATCCTCTGCGCCAGCCTGGTCTATTCGGCGGATTCGATCGCGATGCTGGCGCGGACCTCGCCGCTCGTGGTCCAGGTCGTCGGCGGCGCCGTCGGGCTCGGCATCCTCGGCTATCTCGGTTGGATCGCGACCGACGATCGGACCCTGCGCGTCAGGGGCTGGAACCTGCACCTGCCGGGGCTTGGCACCACGCTCGGCCAGATGGCACTCGGCGCCTGCGAGGTCTGCGCTGCCGCTGCCGTGCTGTTCGTGCTGCTGCCGGGCGGTTACAACCTCGACTATCCGACCTTCCTCGCGGCCTACATCTTTGCCTGCCTGATCGGCATCGCCAGCCATGCGCCGGGCGGGCTCGGCGTGTTCGAGGCGACGATCCTCGTCGCGCTCAACCGCTTCCCCTACGAGCATGTGCTCGGTGCGCTGCTGATCTTCCGCGTGATCTACTACGTCCTGCCCTTCATCCTGGCGCTGGCCCTGCTGGCGCTGAACGAGATCATCCGCCGCATTCGCCGCCACGAGCCGTGAGGCGAACGGCTACTTCACCGCGATGATGATCATCAGGAAGGCGAGCAGCAGCAGGAGCTGCTTGAAGCTCCAGTTGATCTTGCGCAGCTGCTCGGCGCTGCTTTCCCGCCAATCCTCCTCCGCCTCCTCGTCGTGAACGGCTGCCGGGAGGATCGCGAGGGCCGCCTCGTCGTTCGGCGCGGGAGAGGCGTGCGGCCGCCATTCGATGCTCTCGATGAAGCCGCGGGCCGGAGCCACGGCACCTTCCTCGATGCCGGAGGCGAGATGCCAGTCGATCGGGCTTGCCTCCGCCAGATCGCGGTCGTCTTCCCGTATCCAGAGGTTCGTCGTGGCGCTGAGAGTCATGTGCCGAGCGAGCCCCGCCAGCATGTCCGCCTTGAGGGCCTCGAAGACGGCCGGCGCGAGAAACGCCTCGGCGAAAGGCAGCGTTTCGCCGTCCTGCTCGCGATAGCCCAGCAGCAGCAGCAGCCGCGTCTGCTCTCCGGTCGTGGATAGCGGACGCAAGGTCAGGCCGATCACACCGGCCTCGCCCTCGACTCCGGCGCGCCGCAGCGCGCCGCCTTCGACATGAGCCTCGGCCAGGAGGCGCTGGCCGTCCTCGATCCGCCCATCGCGGCTGTCATAGCCCCCGACGAAGCTTAGCCCGGAAGCCGTCAGCCGAAAACGGCGGGTGGCGCCCTGGACATAGCGGGCCGACATCCCTTCGATCGCCATCCGCCCGTCACCGAGGGATACGCCGCGCAACGCCTGTGATTCGTTCATGCTCCCACCCCGCTCTGCGGCGAGGATAGCAGTTCGATCTTCCGGCGTCAGGCAATCGGCTCCTGACAGCGTCGCGACACTATCGCAGGATAGAGCGAAGCTGGAGCTCCAGGGAGACAAAGCTCATGACGGATGAACTCGTCCTGTACACGAACCCGATGTCGCGCGGCCGCATCGCGCGCTGGATGGTGGAGGAGATCGGCCAGCCCTACCGCGCCGAGATCGTCGGCTTCGGCGCGCCGATGAAGAGCGCGGACTACAAGGCGATCAATCCCATGGGCAAGGTGCCGACGCTGGTGCATGGCGACACCGTCGTCACGGAATGCGCGGCGATCTGCGCCTATCTCGCCGATGCCTTCCCGCAAGCCGGGCTCGCCCCCGAGGCCGACAGCCGGTTGCGCGGCCCCTATTATCGCTGGCTGTTCTTCGCCGCCGGCCCGATCGAGGCCGCCGTCAGCAACAAGGCCTTCGGTTTCGAAGTCCCGCCGGAACGGGCGCGATCGATGGGCTACGGCACCTTCGGCGACGTGATGGATACG
Source organism: Bosea sp. NBC_00550 (assembly GCF_026020075.1). Lineage (NCBI taxonomy): Bacteria > Pseudomonadati > Pseudomonadota > Alphaproteobacteria > Hyphomicrobiales > Alloboseaceae > Allobosea > Allobosea sp. NBC_00550. The sequence goes on along the minus strand of NZ_CP102772.1, from coordinate 4,302,709 downwards.
CTCGAACAGGCCGTCAGCCAGGGCGAATATCTGCTCGGCGACCGCTTCAGCGCCGCCGACGTCTATGTCGGCGCACAGATACTCTGGGGTCTGCAGTTCGGAACGATCGAGAAGCGGCCGGCCTTCGAAGCCTATGGCGCGCGACTGTCCGGTCGGCCGGCCGCACGGCGGGCCGACGAGATCGACAACGCGCTGATGGCCGAAATGCAGAAGAAGGCGGACTGAGCCGGAATCGCGCCCGGTGCATGGCTCCTGGCCGGCAAGGCGGGTTGCCGCAGCCTGCCGGCGCGTCTAATTCTGCGGTTCGATGGTCCGCCGCTGCCGCCCGGTTGCAGCCGCCGGGCCCTACAGCAACTTTCGCGATCACCATGAATGACATGTCCGTCATTGCCCGGCCGCGCCACGGCATGGGCTTCTATCCTTTCGTAGGCCTCGCGGCCGCGCTGATGGCGACGAATGCGCTCGCCATCGACTCGATGCTGCCGGCCCTGCCGCAGATGGCCGAGGCGCTCGGCATCGCCGAGGCCAACCAGCGGCAGTGGATCATCACCGCCTATCTGCTCGGCTTCGGCATCTCGCAGATCTTCTACGGCACGATCTCGGATCGCTATGGCCGCCGCCCGGTGCTGATCATCGGGCTCGTGATCTATGTCCTCGCCAGCATCGCCGCAGCCTTCGCCGGCTCGTTCGAGGCGATGATGGTCGCGCGTGTCGTGCAAGGCGTCGGCGCGGCAGCGACGCGCGTGCTGGTCGTCTCGATCGTGCGCGATTGCTATTCCGGCCGCGACATGGCGCGCGTCATGTCGCTGGCGATGATCGTCTTCCTGGCCGTGCCGATCCTGGCGCCCTCGATCGGCCAGGCGATCCTCTGGATCGCGCCCTGGCGCTGGATCTTCGGCGTGCTGACCGCCTTCGGTGCCACCGTGCTGCTCTGGGTCGCGGTGAAGCTGCCGGAGACCCAGCACCCGGAGGACCGCAAGCCGATCGCGTTCGCAAGCGTCGCCGCCGCCTTCCGCAGCACGCTGACGAGCCGTATCGGCGTCGGCTACATGCTGGCCATGGCCTTCGTCCTCGGCGGGCTGTTCGGCTTCATCAACTCGGCCCAGCAGGTCTTCGTCGACGTCTTCCACGCGCCGGAGCTGTTCACCACGATCTTCGCGATGATCGCGATGTTCATGGCCGCTTCGTCCCTGCTTAATTCGCGCATCGTCGGCCGGCTCGGCATGCGCCGCGTCTCGCATGCGGCACTGCTCGGCTATATCGCGCTGACCGGCGCGCATGCGCTCGTCGCCCTCAACGGCTATGAATCGCTGTGGAGCTTCGCGATCTTCCAGGGCGGCGCCATGTTCTGCTTCGGCCTGATCGGCCCGAATTTCGGCGCCATGGCGATGGAGCCGCTCGGCCATGTCGCGGGCACGGCATCCTCGGTGCAGGGCTTCGTCACCACCGTCATCGGGGCGCTGCTGGGCTTCTATATCGGCCAGCACTTCAACGGCACGGTCGTCCCGATCACGCTGGGCTTCGCGCTTTGCGGCCTTGCGGCGCTCGTCACCGTGCTGATCGTGGAAAAAGGCCGGCTGTTCCATCCGGCGCCGGGCCGCTCCTGAGGAGCCTGCCCTCGGTTCCGCCGCCAGCGGCGACGGGCATGCCTGGAATCGTCTTCAATCCGCTCGTGAGCGAAAGAGATTCGCTGTGGCTCGGGAAGGGTGCCGCCGTTCGCCTTCCCGCTGTCGCGCGCGTGTCCTACGCGACCTTCAGGTTCACCGCAGCGCTCTTGCCGGTCTTGCGATCGGGCTCGAGGTCGTAGCTGATCTTCTGGCCTTCATTCAGCCCACGCAGCCCCGCACGCGTCACCGCGCTGACATGGACGAAGATGTCGCTCCCGCCCTCGTCCGGCGTGATGAAGCCGTAACCCTTGGTCTCATTGAACCACTTCACGGTTCCCGTACTCACATGTCACTCCTTCCATAAGACCACCGGCACCGGTCCGGTCAGGCAGTGTAGGAGGCAAATCGTCACGGTTGCAACGACGCGCCGCACAAACTCTGCCGCGCATGCGAAGAGCGGTCTGCAATGCCGCCCGCGCAGCCCTGGTGAGGCCGCAAGTCGCTTGCGGTCGGCGCGCGGCTCCCGCATGAACGGCGCAAGCGAGCAAGAGGGAGCTGCCCGATGAGCAATTATGTGATCGATCCGCCGGCCGTCACGGCCGTTCCGGTCGCGGGGGGCGGTTCCTTTCCGGTGCGGCGCATCTTCTGCGTCGGCCGCAATTATGCCGAGCACGCCCGCGAAATGGGCCATGATCCCGATCGCGAGGACCCGTTCTTCTTCACCAAGCCGGCCGACGCGCTGCTGATCAACGGCGCCGACATGCCCTATCCGAGCAAGACCAAGGACCTCCACCACGAGATGGAGCTGGTCGTGGCGATCGGCACCGGCGGCAGGGACATCCCGGAATCCGAGGCGCTCGCCCATGTCTACGGCTACGCAGCCGGGCTCGACATGACGCGCCGTGACCTGCAGGCCGCCGCCAAGAAGGCAGGGCGTCCCTGGGACATGGCCAAGGGCTTCGATCTCTCGGGCCCGATCGGCGAGATCGTGCCGGCGAGCCATGCCGGCCATCCCAGCGCCGGCAAGATCGAACTGACCGTCAACGGCGTCGTGCGCCAGACCTCCGACCTCGCCAAGCAGATCTGGAACGTCGAGGAGACGATCGCCTATCTCTCCGGGCTGGTCGAGCTGAAGCCGGGCGACCTGATCTTCACGGGTACGCCGGAAGGCGTCGCGGCGGTCGGCAGGGGCGATGTGCTGGAAGGCGAGATCGCCGGCGTCGGCACCGTCCGCACCCGCATCGTCTGACCCGACCGTACGACAAGGAGCGCATCATGCGCCTGACACCCGACGCCAGCGGCGTCTTCCCGATCGCGCCGACGCCGTTCAACCCGGACGGCAGCATCGACTGGACCTCGGCCGACCGGCTGTTCGAGTTCTATCACGGCATCGGCTCGGACGGCGTTACCGTGCTCGGCATCATGGGCGAGGCGCCGAAGCTGGAGCCGGAGGAATCGATCGGGCTGGTCAAGCGCGCCGTCGCGAAGATGGGCGGCAAGCCCATCATCGTCGGCGTCTCCGCGCCGGGCTTCGCCGCGATGCGCTCGCTCGCGCGACAGGTGATGGATCTCGGCGCCGGCGGCGTGATGATCGCGCCGCCCCCGTCCCTGCGGACCGACGACCAGATCACCGGCTACTACGCGCAGGCCGTCGAGGCGATCGGGACCGACATCCCCTTCGTCATCCAGGACTATCCGCTGACACTGTCGGTGGTGATGACGCCGGCGGTGATCCGCAAGATCGTGCAAGACAATCCCTCCTGCGTGATGCTGAAGCACGAGGACTGGCCGGGGCTCGAGAAGATCTCGACGCTGCGAAAGTTCCAGGCGGAAGGCTCGCTCCGGCCGATCTCGATCGTGACCGGCAATGGCGGGCTCTTCCTCGATTTCGAGATGGAGCGCGGCGCGGATGGTGCCAATACCGGCTATGCCTTCCCGGAGCTGCTGATCGACGTGGTGCGGCTGCAGAAGGCCGGCAAGCGTGACGAAGCCCATGACATCTTCGACGCGCATCTGCCGCTGATGCGCTACGAGCAGCAGCAGGGCGTCGGCCTTGCCGTGCGCAAATACACGATGATGAAGCGCGGCATCCTCACGCATGACGCCCAGCGCAAGCCGGGCGCGGCGTTGAGCGCCGCCGCGAAGGCCGAGGTCGATTACCTGCTGGCCCGGATCGCGAAGCACGATCCGCGCGCGAAGATCTGATCGGCCAGAACGTCATTCCCGGGCGCCGTGCACGGCGACCCGAGAATCTCAGGCAAGAGATGCTCGGGTCAAAGCCCGAGCATCTCGCGCATGTATCCGGGCTCAATGCCCCTTGTGCTCGCCCTCGCCGCCCTTGGCGGCGATCGAGTCGACCTTGAACTCGACATCGACATTGCCGGCCTTCTCGAAGGTCAGCGTGCCCTTCATCATCTCACCCTGCTTCAGCTGCTGCTTCAGCTCCATGAACATGATGTGGTAGCCGCCGGGCTTGAACTCGACCTTGCCGCCGGGCGGGACGTCCACGCCATTCTCAAGCGGGCGCATGGTCATGATGCCGTCCTTCACCGCCATCTCGTGAACCTCGGCACGGGCGGCGAAGGGAACGGAGACCGAGACCAGCCGGTCCGCCGTCGAACCGGTGTTCTCGATGCTGAGATATCCGCCGCCGACCTTCGCGCCGGCTGGCGTCGCACGCGACCAGGGGTGACCGATCTTGAGCGCGCCCGCCTTGAACTCATGGGCGGAGGCGATGGTGGCCGATAGCGCGAAGGCGGCCGCGGCGAGCGAATAGGAAAGCTTCATGGCTTGTGTCCTGAACGGAGAGGACCGCTGACGCAGTCCAGATTGCATGTCGCCCGCCCCCGTGAGGCCGGCGACGTATCGACGGATCGGGGAAGAAACGTCAGGCGGCCGGCGGGGCGCGCGAATGCGCGAGGCCGGTGGCGAAGCGATGCGCCAGGCCTTCCGCCAGCGGGAGCGGCACGGGCAGGCTGACGACGGAACGCCCGACCGAGGGCACGCCATCGGCTGCCGAACCAGCGAGGATCGGGTTTAGCGGGCAGCCCTTGCAATGGACGAGATCGCCAAGCGGAACCGGCGCGGCATCGCCGGGAACGGGCATGCTGGAACAGAGGACGGCGCCGTTCTGCGCGATGAAAGCCGCCTGCGCGGGCGCAGGAGCGAGGGCCAGCGCCAGCACCGCCCAGGCATAAGCGACGGCGAGCCAGACTCCGAGCCCGGAGCGGCGCAGGCGGTCAAGAAGGGTGGCGCGAGCCGGCATGGCGGCAAATGGCGCCGCTTCCGCCCTGCCGTCAAGCCGCGCGATGCCGCAGGCCGCACTCCGGACATACGATTGGAGAAGATTATTCTCCTTGCCTGAGTTTCTTTAAAAGAACGAACCGATTGACAAAGAGGACGACCACCGCCAGATTGCAGATCGTTCCTGGAGCGATCCAGGCACCGCGGAGATTTGAGCGAGCAGCTTGCGCCGCGTCACCAAACGCTAAAGCGCCACGACTGGGTCGTGGGCTCCAGACCGAGGAGACTGACATGGCCATTGCGAAAACGAGCCGAAGCCAAATCCGCTTCCGCCACTCTCTCTGTTGCTGTCGACGCTGAGATCGCAGGGCCGCAAGGCCGCTTCCATCCGATCGTTTCGACGAACGCCGCAAGAGCGGCGAAAGGCAGAGCCATGTCCCAGTTTTACTCCGCTTCGAGCCGGACCCGCCCGGCCCAGCAGGCCTATGTGATCGAAATCGGCGAGGCCCAGATCGGTCTCGTCAGCCGCCGCGCCGACGAGCGCGACTTCACCTTCATCGCCGCTTCCTCGGCTTTCCACGCTTTGGACGGGCGCCGCTTCGCCAGCCCGGGCGCGGCGGAAAGCGCCGCCCGCCGGCTCGCCGCGCCGCGACGCGCCAGCTCGCTTCGACTGGCCTCGTGAGGCGAAGATGCAGCTCCTGTCGCCACTCTGGAACGCCCTGGCAGCCTGGTTCGCCCGCGCCGTTCCCGCCAGCTTCGACCCGCTCGACGCCACGAGCGTGGACGACCGGCGCCGTTCGATCCACGACGTGACGATCGAGCAGCTCGGTATCGCCCACTGGTCCTGCCATACTCATTTCTGAGGACATGATGAACGCCCCCGTCAGACCCGGCACGCTCGCGGCCGGCGCCCTGCCCATCGCCGTTCCCGATACGGCCATCCGCTTCGAGCAGGTCGGCAAGACCTATGCCGGGCGCAGCGGCCAGCAGGCCGTGAGCGCGCTCGCCGGCATCGATCTCGACGTGCCGGCCGGCAGCATCCTCGGCGTGATCGGCCGCTCCGGCGCCGGCAAGTCGACGCTGATCCGCCTGGTCAACGGGCTCGAGCGCGCCACCGCCGGGCGCATCCTGATCGAGGGCGAGGACGTCACGAACCTGACCGAGGCCGGCTGGCGGGCACAGCGGCGGCGGATCGGCATGATCTTCCAGCACTTCAACCTGCTTTCCTCGCGCACGGTCTTCGACAATGTCGCGCTGCCGCTGGAGATCGCCGGCACGCCGCGCGCCGAGATCACCGCCAAGGTCGAGAGGCTGCTCGCGCTCGTCGGGCTCGCCGACAAAAGCGCGCGTTATCCGGCCGAGCTCTCGGGCGGGCAGAAGCAGCGCGTCGGCATAGCCCGGGCGCTCGCCACCGATCCGAAGGTGCTGCTCTGCGACGAGGCGACCTCGGCGCTCGATCCCGAGACGACCCGCTCCATCCTGTCCCTGCTGAAGCAGGTCAACCGCGATCTCGGCATCACCATCCTGCTGATCACCCATGAGATCCCGGTGATCAAGGAGATCTGCGACCGGGTCGCGGTGATCGAGGATGGGCGGATCGTCGAGGAGGGCGAGACCTTCTCCGTCTTCACCAACCCTCAGCATCCGACGACGGCCCGCTTCGTCGAGGCGGTGACCGGGGTCGAGGTGCCCGAGCATCTCGCGGGCCGCATCCGCTCGCAGGCACGGCCGGGCGACAATCTCGTCCTGCGCATCACCTTCATCGGCGAGAACGCGACCGCGCCCGTGATCAGCCGGCTGAGCGCCATCGTCGGCATCGACGTCAACATCCTGGCGGGACGCATCGACGCCATCGCCGGGCAGCCCTTCGGCAGCCTGCTCGTCTCGGTGCCCTCGCGCGCGCCGGAGAGCGAAGCCGTGCTCGGCGCCCTCAAGAGCCTGGGACTCAAGGCGGAGGTGATCGGCCATGTCTCCTGAAATCATCCGCCTGATCTGGCAATCGACTTTGGACACGCTGATCATGGTCGCGACAGCGGCCGGCATCGGCACGCTGCTGGGGCTGCCGCTCGGCGTCTTCCTCGCCACCAGCAAGCGGGGCGAGCTGTTCTCGGCACCTGCCGCCAATGCCCTGCTCGGCGTGCTGGTCAACGCCACCCGCTCGACGCCCTTCATCATCCTGGTCGTGGCGATCATCCCGTTCACACGGCTGCTCGCCGGCACCTCCATCGGCACAGCAGCGGCGATCGTGCCGCTGACCGTCGCGGCAACGCCGTTCATCGCCCGCCTGATCGAGGGCGCGATACGCGAGGTCGATCAGGGCCTGGTCGAGGCTGCCCGCGCCATGGGCGCCACGCCCGTCCAGATCATCAGAAAGGTGCTGGTGCCCGAGGCGCTGTCGGCGATCGTGCTCGGCCTGACGCTGGCCATCGTCAGCCTGATCGGCTTCTCGGCCATGGTCGGCGCGGTCGGCGGCGGGGGGCTCGGCGATCTCGGCATTCGCTACGGCTACCAGCGCTTCATGCCCGATGTGATGGCGACCGTCGTCGCCGTGCTCATCGTCCTCGTCCAGCTCGTCCAGAGCATCGGCGACCGCCTGGCGCGCCGCCTCAACAAGCGCCTGCGCCACGCCTGATCCGACATTCCATCCGCTTCATGTCAAAGGAAACCACCATCATGACGACCTCCCTCAGCCGCCGCGCCGCCCTTGCCGCCGGCTTCGCCTTCGCCCTTGCCGCCGGCCCGGCGCTGGCCCAGCAGAATCAGGTCGTGCGCATCGGCGTCTCGCCGGGCCCGCATGCCGAAATCCTCGAAAAGGTGAAGCCGCTCATCGCCAAGAAGGGCATCGACCTCAAGATCATCGAGTTCTCCGACTATGTCGTGCCGAACCAGGCGCTCGACGCCGGCGAGCTGGAGGCCAATTCCTTCCAGAACCAGCCCTATCTCGACAACCAGGTGAAGGACCGCGGCTTCAAGATCGAGAGCGTCGGGCTGACAGTGAACTTCCCGCTCGGCATCTATTCGTCGAAGTACAAGAGCTGGTCCGAGGTGCCTGACGGCTCGACCGTCGCGATCCAGAACGACCCGACCAATGGCGGCCGCTCGCTGCTGCTGCTGCAGGACAGGGGCATCATCAAGCTGAAGGACGGCGTCGGCTTCAAGCCGACCGTGGCCGACATCACGGCCAACCCGAAGAAGCTCAAGATCATCGAGATCGAGGCCGCCCAGACCCCGCGTTCGCTGGCCGATGTCGCCGCCGCCGCGATCAACACCAACTACGCCGTCGATGCCAAGATCGACCCGGCCTCGGCCATCCTGCGCGAGGATGCCAAGGGGCCCTACGTCAACCTCATCGCCATCCGCAGCGCCGACAAGGACAAGCCCTGGGTCAAGACGCTGCTCGAAAGCTACCACACGCCCGAGATCAAGGCCTTCGTCGCCGAGCGCTTCAAGGGCGCCGTTCTCGCCGGCTGGTGACCGTCTCCTCCCCACCTGGCTCTCCAGTCATATAGCCAGGCAACTGCCCCGGATGCGTGCATCCGGGGCTTTTTGTTTTCCGACGCTCAGCGCCGAGGCGGGCCGAAGGCGGAGCACCGGGTCTCGCCGGAGGAATCGTCGACGCCGTCGTTCGGTGACCACGAAGAGGTCGCCCCCCTTGTTGCCCATGATGCCACGCTCTGGCGCGTGGAACGGCCCCGCTGACAAGATCGGAATCCGCCGGCCGGGAACCATGCGGCGGCCGCGTGACAGGCCTAGCGCAGGCCCGCGCCATCCGCGCCCAGCGCTATCGCGGCCTGCGCCGGCGAGCGCTTAAAGCCGATCACTTCGAGCTCGGTGACGATGGCAACGGCGGCTGCCTGCGCCAGCACGAAGGCGATGCCGAGCCCCGTCGGCGCGAACCAGCCCAACAGCAGGATCGCGATGCTGTCGGCTATCCAGACGAGGTTGCCGCCGATGACCGCATAAACCACGAGGCGCGGCAGGAGCTTGCGACTGGCGAGGAAGCCGAGCAGCGCCGCGCAGGGCAGCAGCATGAGGCCGGACCCGCGCAGGAAGCCTTCCGGCAGGCCGAGCGGCGCGGCAAGCGGGCCGGCGGCGGTGGCGAGCAGCAGAGCCATGCCGGCGCAGGCAGCGGCATCGAGCGCGAGAGCGTTGCGCAGGAACGGCGAGGACTGGATGAGCGACATGGCATTTCTCCTTGCGGCTTGTTGGGCGGAAAGCCCGTTGTCGATGCGGAGAATGCTGACGGGTTCGCGGGGACGCGTCGATTAAGCGGGAGGTAATTGGAACGGTCCGCCGGGATCGCTAGCTTGCCTGCCATGACCATGCATCACGCCCCCTCCATCGGCGCCCTGCTCCGCGACTGGCGGCAGCTGCGCCGCTTCAGCCAACTCGACCTCGCGCTCGAGGCCGAGATCTCGCAGAAGCATCTGAGCTTCATCGAGAGCGGCCGCTCGCGCCCGAGCCGCGAGATGGTGCTGCTGCTCGCAGAGCACCTCGCTGTCCCGCTGCGCGAACGCAACGCGCTGCTGCTGGCCGCCGGCTATGCGCCGGTCTATCTGGCGCGCCCGCTGGAAGACCCGTCGCTGAAAGCGGCGAAGGGCGCGATCGACCTCATCCTCAAGGGCCATGAGCCCTATCCGGCAATCGCGATCGACCGGCACTGGACGCTGCTCGCGGCGAACGGCGCGGTTACCCGCCTGCTCAGCCTCGTCGCCGATGCGGAGCTGCTGCGGCCGCCGGTCAATGTGCTGCGCTTGTCGCTGCACCCGGACGGACTCGCGCCCTTCATCCTCAATCTCGGCGAATGGCGCGCACATTTGTTGGCCCGGCTGCGCCAGCAGGTCCGATCGACGGCAGACGGCACGCTGGGCGCCCTGCTGAGCGAGCTTTCGGAGTACCCGCATCCGAGCCAGGCGACGAAGGCGCGCCATGAGCCCGAAGCCGAAGCCGGCATCGTCGTGCCCATGCAGCTGCGGCTCGGCGACACCGTGCTCTCGCTGATATCGACGACCACGGTGTTCGGGACACCGGTCGACATCACGCTTTCGGAGCTCGCGCTCGAAACCTTCTTCCCGGCCGATACCGCCACGGCCGAGGCGCTGCATGCCCTCGCCGCAAGCGGCAGCGGAACGGCATGATCGCCCGGAACCTTTCAGCCCAGGCTCCGTTCCTTACCCGACGCGACGGATGTCGCACCGGAACCAAGAGGAGCTTCGCAATGGGCAGCACGACCGACAAGATCAAGGGTATGGCCAACGAGGCCACCGGCAACGTCAAGCAGGCCGCCGGCAAGGCGTTCAACAAGCCGGACCTGGAAGCCGAGGGCGCCGCGCAGGAGCTGAAGGGCGAAGCCCAGCAGGCGATCGGCAAGGGCAAGGACGCCGTCAAGAAGGCCGTCGACAAGGTCTGAGGCACCGGCCTCAAAACGCAAAGGGCCGCCGAAAGGCGGCCCTTTTTGTATCTATGCCCGGGTGCCGGTCAGGCCGTGCCGCCGAGACCGCCGAGAAAGTCCTTCACCCGGCCGAAGAAGCCGGCCGTCTCCGGGTGGTTGTTGTGCGAGCTCTCGCGCTCGAACTCCTCGAGCAATTCCCGCTGGCGCACTGTGAGCTTCTGCGGCGTCTCGACCACGACCTGGATGTAGAGGTCGCCGACCTCGCGCGAGCGCAGCACGCTCATGCCTTTGGCCTTCAAGCGGAACTGCTTGCCCGTCTGGGTGCCCTCGGGGATCTTCACCCGCGCCTGTTCGCCCGAAAGCGTGGGCACCTCGATCTCGCCGCCGAGCGCGGCCGAAACCAGCCCGATCGGCACGCGGCAGAACAGGTCGGCGCCGTCGCGCTGGAAGATCGCGTGCGGCTTGATCGAGAGGAAGATGTAGAGGTCGCCCGCCGGCCCGCCGCGCAGGCCGGCCTCGCCCTCGCCGGCAAGACGGATGCGCGTGCCGTCCTCGACGCCCGCGGGGATGTTGACCGCAAGCGTGCGCTCGCGCGTGACGCGGCCCGCGCCCTGGCAGTTCTTGCAGGGGTCGTCGATGATCTCGCCGCGGCCCGAGCAGGTCGGGCAGGTCCGCTCGACCGAGAAGAAGCCCTGATTGGCGCGCACCCGGCCATGGCCACCGCAGGTCGGGCATTGCCGCGACTTCGAGCCCGGCTTGGCGCCCGTGCCCGAACAGGCCTCGCACGAGACCGAGGTCGGCACGCGGATCGAGGCGTTCTTGCCGGTGAAGGCGTCCTCCAGCCCGATCTCGAGATTGTAGCGCAGATCGGCGCCACGCTCGCGGCCATTGGCGCTGCGCGGCCCGCCGCGACGGGCATCGCCGAAGAAGGAATCGAAGATGTCCGACATGAAGTCGGAGAAATCGGCATTGCCGCCGGCGCCGCCGCCATTCTCGAAGGCCTGATGGCCGAAGCGGTCATAGGCGGCGCGTTTCTGGCCGTCGGAGAGGACCTGATAGGCCTCGTTGATTTCCTTGAACTTGATCTCGGCTTCCTTGTCGCCGGGATTCTTGTCGGGGTGATGCTGCATCGCGAGCTTGCGGAAGGAGCCCTTCAGCTCGATTTCCGTCACGGTCCGGCTGACGCCAAGGATCTCGTAGTAATCGCGTTTCGACATCGATCGAACAGCCCCTTCGCCGCCTCATGCGTCATGGCCGGGCTTGACCCGGCCATCTCCGGCAGGAAAGCGTTTTTCTTCGCGATGCCTTCTCGTAACGAGATGGCCGGGTCAAGCCCGGCCATGACGTCCCAGGAGAAGGCGAGCGCCGGTTACGCGCTCTTCTTCTTGTCGTCCGAGACGTCCTTGAAGTCGGCGTCGATGACGTCGTCCTTCTTGGCTTCCTCGGTCGTCTCGCCTTCGGCAGCGGCGCCTTCGGCCTGGCTGGCGGCATACATCGCCTCGCCGAGCTTCATCGAAGCCTGCATCAGCTCGTTGGTGCGCGCCTGGATGGCCTCGGGATCCTCGCCGGTCAGGGCAGTCTTGAGCGCCTCGGCCGCGGTCTCGATCGCCGCCTTGTCGGCTTCCGAAACCTTGTCGCCATAATCCTTCAGCGACTTCTCGGTCGAATGCACAAGGCTCTCGCCCTGGTTCTTCGCCTCGACCAGCTCGCGGCGCTTCTTGTCCTCGGAGGCGTTGGCCTCCGCATCCTTCACCATCTTCTGGATGTCGGCCTCGCTGAGACCGCCCGAAGCCTGGATCTTGATCTGCTGCTCCTTATTGGTGGCCTTGTCCTTCGCCGTCACCGAGACGATGCCGTTGGCGTCGATGTCGAAGGTCACCTCGATCTGCGGCATGCCGCGCGGGGACGGCGGAATGCCCATCAGGTCGAACTGGCCGAGCAGCTTGTTGTCGGCCGCCATCTCGCGCTCGCCCTGGAAGACCCGGATCGTCACCGCGTTTTGGTTGTCCTCGGCGGTGGAGAAGACCTGGCTCTTCTTGGTCGGGATCGTGGTGTTGCGGTCGATCAGGCGGGTGAACACGCCGCCCAGCGTCTCGATGCCGAGCGAGAGCGGGGTCACGTCGAGCAGCAGCACGTCCTTGACGTCGCCCTGCAGCACGCCGGCCTGAACCGCGGCGCCGATGGCGACGACCTCGTCAGGATTGACGCCCTTGTGCGGCTCCTTGCCGAAGAACTGCTTCACGACCTCCTGGACCTTCGGCATGCGGGTCATGCCGCCGACGAGGACGACCTCGTCGATCTGGCCCGCCGACAGGCCGGCATCCTTGAGCGCCTTCTTGCAGGGCTCGATGGTGCGCTGGATCAGGTCGTCGACCAGGCTCTCGAACTTGGCGCGCGAGAGCTTGATGGCGAGGTGCTTCGGACCCGAGGCATCGGCCGTGATGTAGGGCAGGTTGATCTCGGTCTGGGCCGTGGTCGAGAGCTCGATCTTGGCCTTCTCGGCGGCTTCCTTCAGGCGCTGGAGCGCGAGTTTGTCCTTCTTCAGGTCGATGCCCTGCTCGCGCTTGAACTCGTCCGCGAGATACTCGACGAGGCGCATGTCGAAATCCTCGCCGCCGAGGAAGGTGTCGCCATTGGTCGACTTCACCTCGAAGACGCCGTCGCCGATCTCGAGGATCGAGACGTCGAAGGTGCCGCCGCCGAGGTCATAGACCGCGATGGTGCCGGCCTGCTTCTTGTCGAGGCCGTAGGCGAGCGCGGCCGCCGTCGGCTCGTTGATGATTCTGAGCACCTCGAGGCCGGCGATGCGGCCGGCATCCTTCGTCGCCTGGCGCTGGGCGTCGTTGAAATAGGCGGGAACCGTGATGACGGCCTGAGTGACGGGCTGGCCGAGATAGGCCTCCGCCGTCTCCTTCATCTTGGTCAGGGTGAAGGCCGAAATCTGCGACGGCGAATAGTCCTTGCCGTCAGCCTCGACCCAGGCATCGCCCGAGGAAGCCTTCTTGATCTTGTAGGGAACGAGCGAGAGATCCTTCTGCGTCATCGGATCCTCGAAGGTCCGGCCGATGAGGCGCTTGATCGCGAAGAAGGTGCGCTCCGGATTGGTGACGGCCTGGCGCTTGGCCGGCTGGCCGACAAGGCGTTCGCCGTCATCCGTGATGGCGACGATGGAGGGCGTGGTGCGCGCGCCTTCCGAATTCTCGATGACCTTCGGCGTGGTGCCTTCCATCACTGCAACGCAGCTGTTGGTCGTGCCGAGGTCGATACCAATGACTTTACCCATGGATGGGATCCCTTTCGATTGAGCAGATCGCCGGCCGGCGACGCATTCCCGTCACCTGCCGGCCCATGGACCGGACCGCCCCCGCTTCAGCGGCGAACGAACCGGCATTCCACGTTTGACGGTGGTTAAACCGCCCCTTGGCGGCGTATATAGTGAGGGTGTTCCCACCCTTGCAAGACAGGCGAGCCGAATAAGAAACGGGGATTTCGGGCTTTGCGGCCGGATTCGTGCTTTCAGGCGCGACTGTGGCCTCGCCGCCCTTGCGCATCCCGATGCCGCCCTTCATGCAGGAAGGCCGTTCCGTTAGCGCATGGACAGCCATGAGCCGATCGACGCGCCTCATCCTCGCTTTGGCGGCTGCTTTAGCCGCGATGACCGCCTGTGCGCAGGCGCAGCCCCTGCAATTGCCGGGCGCGCAGCCGTTCAATGCACCGGGCGCGCAACAGGCGGCCCCGCCGCAATCGGGGGCGCCCGCCCAGCCGCGCCCGCAGAGCATGCCGGCGATCAAGATCGCCGGCGAGGATGCGATCCTCGGCAAGGTCCTGCATCGCAACGGCCATCACGGCGAGGCGATCTTCACCAAAACGGCAGGCGGATTCGGGATGAAGCTCAATCTCGACGGCTTCCAGCCCGCCAATCTGGTCGAGCCCTGCGCCGTTTCCTTCGGCGAAAATCCGGTTCCGGTCACGGCATTGGGCCGTCCGGCCGGGGTGCCGCGCTATCGGTTGGAAGCTCCGATCTGCCCGATCGTCTTCGATGTGCTCGACGGCGCCTTCCTCGTCGTGGAGCCGACGGAGCCCTGCGTCGTCGAGGCCGCGCAATGCCGCATCGACCCGCGTGGCCTGTGGGGGCCGGACGCGCGCACAGCCGCCGCCCAGGCCAAGGAGATCGAACGGGCCCGCGGTGCGGCCGAGCGAGCCGTCCGCGAAGGCTACAAGACGTTGACCGCGAAGTCCGACGCGGTCGAGCAGCGCACGATCGCCCGCGAGCAGGCGGGCTTCTCGGCCGAGCGCGAGATGATCTGCCGCGATTTCCAGCGCGAGGGTCAGGTGGGGTTCTGCGCAGCGCGGATCACCGAGGCGCGCGCCGCCGGGCTGCGTGCCCGCCTCGGCCTCAACACCGAGCCCAAGCCGGCCGCCAAGCCGAAGCCGCGCCCGGCAACGCCGAGGCCGGCGCCGCTCTCGCTCACGCCGACGCAGTAGGGTCCCGGCCCATCCGCTTGGCCAATGTCGCTTCGTCGAGCCCGGCGAGAGCGTCGATCAGAAGCATCGCGAAGCTGCCCGGTCCAGCCGCGCGTTCGGCGGCGACTTCGCCCGCGATCCCATAAGCCGTCAGCGCGGCGGCTGCCGCGACGGCGGCATCCGGCTCGACCGCCCGGCAGGCGGCGACCAGCGCGCTCGATGCGCAGCCGAGCCCCGTGACTTTCGTCATCAATTCATGGCCATGGCCGATCGAGAAGCTGCGCCCATCGCCCTCGATGCGGTCGACCTTGCCTGTCGTCACGCGCAGGAAGTCATCCGCCCGCCGCATGACGGCATCGAGCGCCGCCATTTCCGTGGCGTTGCCACGCACGGTGACGCCCGGCAAGCGCAGGATCGCCTCGGCCAAACCCAGTCTGAGCGGCGACAGCTCGACGAAAACGGGGTCGAGCACGAGAGGGATGCCGCGTTCGCGCGCGACACCGACGAGCTTTGGGATGGCGCGCTCGCCCTCCGGGCTGATCGTGCCGAGATTGATCAGGATCGCGCCGGCCCCGGCGGCGACGGCCGCGACCTCGTCGGGATGACCGGCCATCGAGGGCACGGCCCCGAAGGCGAGCAGCATGTTGGCGGTGACGTTCTGCGCCACCGTATTGGTCAGGCAATGGATGCGCGGGCGGCGCTTGGCCACCCGCGCGAGGATCGACGCGACCTGCGCCGCGTCGAGACTATCGTTCTCGCTGCTCATTCCGCCGCTGGTAGATAGATGCTGCCGCCCTTGTCGAGGAATTCCTTCGACTTGGCGGCCATGCCGTCTGCTGCCATCGCTTCGAGATTGGCGCGCTCATTGTCGCTCATCGCCAGAACCTCGGCGCGCAGGTCCTGCGTGATCTTCATCGAGCAGAACTTCGGCCCGCACATCGAGCAGAAATGCGCGACCTTATGAGCGTCCTTCGGCAAGGTCTCGTCGTGGTAGGCGCGCGCCGTGTCGGGATCAAGCGCGAGATTGAACTGGTCCTCCCAGCGGAAGTCGAAGCGGGCGCGGGAGAGCGCATCGTCCCTGATCTTCGCGGCCGGATGGCCCTTGGCGAGGTCGGCGGCGTGCGCCGCGATCCGATAGGTGATGACGCCGGTCTTGACGTCGTCGCGGTCGGGCAGGCCGAGATGCTCCTTCGGCGTGACGTAGCAGAGCATGGCGCAGCCATACCAGCCGATCATCGCCGCGCCGATGCCGGAGGTGATGTGGTCGTAGCCCGGCGCGATATCGGTGGTCAGCGGTCCCAGCGTGTAGAAGGGCGCCTCGCCGCATTCACGGAGCTGCTTGTCCATGTTCTCCTTGATCTTGTGCATCGGCACGTGGCCGGGGCCCTCGATCATGACCTGACAGCCCTTGTCCCAGGCGATCTTGGTGAGCTCGCCCAGCGTCTCCAGCTCGGCGAACTGGGCGCGGTCGTTGGCGTCGGCGATCGAACCGGGGCGCAATCCGTCGCCGAGCGAGAACGAGACGTCGTATTTGCGCATGATCTCGCAGATCTCGTCGAAACGCTCGTAGAGGAAGCTCTCGCGGTGATGCGCCAGGCACCAGCGCGCCATGATCGAGCCGCCGCGCGAGACGATGCCGGTGACGCGGGATGCCGTCAGCGGAACATAGGGCAATCTCACGCCGGCGTGGATGGTGAAGTAGTCGACGCCCTGCTCGGCCTGCTCGACCAGCGTGTCCTTGAACACCTCCCAATCGAGCTTGATCGGATCGCCGCCGACCTTCTCCAGCGCCTGATAGATCGGCACCGTGCCGATGGGGACCGGCGAATTGCGCAGGATCCAGGAGCGGATGTTGTGGATGTTGCGGCCGGTCGACAGGTCCATGACGGTGTCGGCGCCCCAGCGTATCGCCCAGACCAGCTTCTCGACCTCCTCGGCCGCGCCCGAGGTCACGGCGGAATTGCCGATATTGGCGTTGATCTTGACCAGGAAGTTGCGGCCGATCGCCATCGGCTCCAGCTCGGGGTGGTTGATGTTGGCCGGGATGATGGCGCGGCCGCGCGCGATCTCCTCGCGGACGAATTCGGGCGTGACGAATTCCGGCACCGAGGCGCCGAAGCTCTCGCCATCGGCATGGCGCTCCCTGGCACCTTCCAGCATGGCGGCGCGGCCGAGATTCTCGCGATGGGCGACATAGATCATCTCGGGCGTGACGATGCCGGCCTTCGCGAACTCGTATTGCGTCGTCATCTGGCCCGGCTTCGCCTCGAGGATCGGGCGCGCGGCCGGGCAGGCGGGAACGAGCTGCGCCTCGCTGATATGGCCGTTATCGGCGGCCGTGACTGTGCGGCCGGGCACGGTCTGGAAGCCGCGCGCATCGAGCCAAGCGCGGCGCGGCTGGGCCAGGCCGGCATTCAGGTCGATTCGGGCGTCGGTCTCGGTGAACGGGCCGGAGGGATCGTAGATCCGCACCGGCGGCTCGGCATCGGTGGTCAGCATGACCTCGCGAAAGGGCACGCGCATCTCCGGATGATCCGGCGGCGCGACATAGATCTTGCGCGAACCGATGATCGGGCCGGTCGTCACACTTTGCGGCGCGGCCTTGACGCTGTTCTTCAGGGTTTTGGTGTGGGCATTCATGAGGATCTCCTCCTTGATACAGGTCAGGAGATCCGGGCTTGAAAGCGGTCCAGTCGCTGTCTGCGGGCACGATTCGACTCTAACCCGCGTTCCAGTCCCTCCGCCGGTATGACCCGGATCAGGTTCGATGGGTTCGGCGGTCAGGCCATCTCAGCTCTTGCGAGCACCCCTCGGAACAGCACCGAGGTTAGGCGTAGCGCCGCCGCTTGGCAACGGGCTGCGTGACGAACGATTGGAGGATGGAAGTGGATCAGGCCGTCAGGTCGACCAGGCGCCCTGCCCGGCCGGAAGCGTCGCCTGTATCTGTTCGACGCTCTGCTGGAGCATGGCGACGAGGCCCTGATCGGCCTGCGCGTTCTGTTTGATCATCTCGACGGACAGTGCCTGCTGCGTCGAGGCGGTCTGCATCGTGACGATGCTGCGGGCAAGGGAAACGGCGTCGCTCATGCGGCGACGCTAGTTCGCCGACCTTGCCGAATCCTGAACGGCCCCGCTCAGGGCGCGCTGATCGACGGCACCGGGCGCGGCATCGGCGGGTCGCGATTTGGCTGCGGCGCCGCCTGTGCGCGGTCGTCGCGCGGGGCGCGGATTTCCGTGCGCGGCACGGGCCTCTCACTGGCTGGCACGCGAACGGCCTCGCCTGCGCGAGGAGCCAGCGGCACACCCGGCGCCCGCTGCTTCACGGCGGCAGGAGCACTCTGAGCCAGTGCCGGAAGCGCCGCAAACGAGCCCGCCATCATCAGGCCGGCATCACCAGATCAAGCTTTTTCATGACTGAACCTCCCTTCGGCTTGTCCTCCGGGAGATGAAACCGCCGCAGAAGGCGGCAGTTCCCTGCGTCCAGGTAAGAACGGGGCCGCTCGTCGAGCAGCCCCGTTCCCATCGTCACTGGTTCTGGCCGCTGAGCAGCGGCGTGATGCGCCGCAGCGTCACGCGCCGGTTCTCGCGTGCCGCGTCCTGCGTGTTGATCTTCAGATACTGCTCGCCATAGCCCTGCGTCGTCAGGTTCTCCGGCGGGATCTGGAAATCGCGCGTCAGGATCTCGGCGACGGACTGCGCGCGGCGATCCGAGAGCGAGAGATTATCGACATCGGCGCCGACGGCGTCGGTATGTCCCTCGACGAGGAAGACCTCGTTGGGCGCGCGCTGCAGGGCGCGCCGGACGGAGTCCGCGATCACGGACAGGCGCTGCGCCTGTTCGGGCGCGATCTGCCAGGAACCGGTGTCGAAGGTGATCGTGTCGATGTCGACGCTGCGCATGCGGGCGCGCAGATCCGGCGAGTAGCGGACCTCGTCCAGCGTGTAGCGACGCGGGATCGCGGCGATCGGCGGCGCCGTGATCGTCTCGTAGATCAGCGCCTCGTCGGCCTGATCGGCATCGACGATATAGCGCTCGCGCGGGATCGGCAGCGGCGGCGCCGGCAGCACGACGACATCGTCGGCGAAACGGCCGGGACGGTCGCGCAGCGTGTTGTCGATGATGATCACCTCGCGATTGTCGCGGTCGATGCGGGTGCGGCGGATCAGACGGCCCTCCTCGTCCGTGACGGTGACGATGCGCGTGCCGTCGGGGCGCTCGAAGACCATGCGGTTCTCGTCGCCGCGGCGCTCGGAGCGGCCCTGCCAACCGAGATCGCGGAAACGCTGATCCTCGTCGCGGCGGATGATGGCGCGGCCGTCATCGTCGCGGATGATGGTGCGGCCGGGCTCGCGGATGATGGTGACGTCACCCTCGCGGCGCTCCTCGCGGCGGCTGCGGATATCCTCGAAGCGCTGCGCGCCCTGCGTCGCCATGATGCCGCCGATGACGCCGGCGCCGAGGCCGATCGCACCTGCGACGCCGGGCGAGATGCCGCCGCGACGACCTTCGCGCTGGGGCGGCTGAGTCGGGAAAGCCCCACCGGCGGGCGGCTGACCTGGAGCAATGCCGGGCTGAACAGGGGCGGGAGCAACACCCGGTTGTGCAGCGGATGGCGGCGCTCCGGGCGCGGGACGTCCCGGCGCGGCACCAGCGGGCGGAATCGGGGCTGTGGCGCCGGGCTGGGCCGGAGCACCCGGAGCCGCCGCCGGAGGCGCTCCCGGAGCGGGGCGCGGCGGCTGAACCGGAGCCGCACCCGCGGGCGGAGTCGGAGCGGTTGCGCCCGGTTGCGCAGGGGCGGCGGGACCGCCGGGCGCTGCGGCCGGAGGCGCCACGGGCTGCGGTGCTGCGGCCGGCGGACGGGCTTGGGGCGGCGCAGCCGAGGGTGGCACGGCCGGGCCGCCACGCGGAACGGCCGAAGGCGCAGCTCCGGCACCCGGCTGAGCCGGCGCGGGAGCGGCAGCCGGCGGCGTTCCCGGCGTCGGGCGCGGCTGCCCGGCGGGAGCGGAGGGTGCGGTGCCGGGCTGCGGCGCAGCCGCCGGAGGACGAGGCTGAGATGGAGCTGCCGAGGGAGGCACGGCCGGGCCACCGCGCGGAACGGCCGATGGCGGGGAGCCCGGCTGGGCGGGAGCAGGAGGCGGAGCCGCTTGCGGGCGCTGGCCGGGCTGTGCGCCAGGAGCGGAGGCCGGCGGTGCAGGCGGCTGGGAAGGCGCGGCGCGCGGCGGCGTCGGCACGGTAGGTTCGGCCGGCGGTCGCGGTGGCGTCGGGCGCGCTGCCGGAGGCTGGCCGGGTGCGGGCGCCATGTTCGGGGCGGGACGCGGCTGCGCCGGAGCCTCGCTCGGCATGGCCGGGCGTTGCGGCTGCGGACGGGCGGCCGGCGGCTCGGCGCGCGGCTGGGGAGCGGCGGGTGGCGGCGGCGCGGGGATGGCCGGCGGCTGCGGCGGGCGCGGCGCTTGAGGCGCGCCGGGAACCGCTGGGCGCTCCGGCCCGCGCTGGCCCGGCTGCGCTCCCGGTGGACGCGGCTCCTGCGGCCGCTGGCGCGGCCCGCGCCCGGGCTCTTCGTCGCCGGGAGCCGGGGCCTGGACGAGTTGCAGCCCGGCTTGAGCGAAGGCTTGTCCGGCCTGCGAAAGGACGAGGGCAGGCAGGACGGTCCCGACCAGCAACCAGCTTTTCGTGCGCATTACAATTCCCGTCATTCGTTTCAACTTGGGGGTATCAGGCCGTTGGCGGCCTGAACCCGCGATGAAGCGAAAACGGCGAGAATCGGGCAATGGTTCCGGCCTTGCAGGCCTCAGAGACCAGCCTGCGCCTTCACATAGGCCGCGATCTCGGCATGGCTCGCGAACCAGCAATCGCCCTTCGCCTTGGCGAGCTGGATCAGCTCCTCGAGGATCCAGAGGCGCGAGCGATAGGTGATGACATGCGGATGCATGGTCAGCAGAAAGAGCCCGCCATCGGCATAAGCTCCCTCGAATTCGCGGCGGAAGATATCGAAGACCGCTTCGGGTGGCGTATAGGGCCGAAGCGCCTGAAAGCGGTTCATGTTGAAGTAGACCGCGTCGTCGCGAATCCACTCGACCGGCAATTCGACCATACCGGTCGCCTCGCCCTTCTCGACGATCTCGTAGGGGTCGTCGTCTGCGAAGAGCGAGGAATCGTAGAGCAGGCCAAGCTCACGCTCGACGGCGAGCGTCACCTCCGAGAAATCCCAGGACGGTGTGCGCATGCCGACCGGCCTGACGCCGGTGATCTTCTCCAGCGTATCGGCCGAGCGCAGGTGCAGTTCGCGCTCATCCGCCGGCGGCACCGCCGTGTTCACCTCGTGAATCCAGCCATGGAGGCCGATCTCATGGCCTTCGCCGACGATGCGGCGCTGCTCATCGGGATAGAGCAGCGCCGTGACGGCCGGCACGAAGAAGCTCGCCTGGATGTCCTGTTTCTTCAACAGGTCCAGAATGCGCGGGATGCCGACGCGATTGCCGTACTGCCCCCAGGAGAGACGCCCGACCGATTTGCCGCCGTCGCGCAGTTCGTTGGTCTCGTGGTCGACGTCGAAGGAGAGCGCTACGGCGCAGCGGGCGCCGTTCTTCCATCTGGCGGGCTTGAGGTTGCGGCCGGCGCGCACGCGCTCGACCTTGCCGCGCCAGACCTCTTCCGGCCATTGCCAGGGCAGGAGTTCGGATTCGGACATGGATCGCTCCTTCTCAAATTCTCTCGACGGACAATGACATTTGCGCCGGCATCCTGGCCGAAGCGAAGCGTAGCGCCGGGATCCATCATGGGGCTCCGACGCCCTGCGATGGATCCCGGATCTGCGCGGCTACGCCGCTTGTCCGGGATGACGGCGCGTATTTCCGAAACGACGACGGCTCACGCCACCGGCAGCACCGGCACAGCCGCCAACAGCCTCTTCGTATAATCGTGCTGCGGGTTGTCGTAGACATCGCTGGCCGGGCCGCTCTCGACGATCTTCCCGCGATACATGATCGCGACGCGGTCGCAGAGATGGCGGACGACCGAGAGGTCGTGCGAGATGAAGATCAGCGTCAGGTCGAGTTCCTGCCTGAGCCGTATCAGCAGGTTGATGATCTGCGCCTGGATGGAAACGTCGAGCGAGGCGACCGGCTCGTCGCAAACCACGACGTCCGGCTGCATCGCGAGCGCGCGGGCTATGGCGACGCGCTGGCGCTGGCCGCCCGAGAACTGATGCGGATAGCGGACGGCGAAGGCCGGATCGAGCCCGACCGCCGCCAACCACTGACGGACATACTCCTTGGCCTGCCCGCGCCCGATCAGCCCATGCGTCAGCGGCCCCTCGGCAATGGAATCGCCGACCGTCATGCGCGGATTGAGCGAGGCGAAAGGGTCCTGAAAGATGGTCTGGACGCGCGTCGTGATCTTGTGAGGATGCGTGCCCGCGCTCATCACCGGAGCATCGTCGATCGCGACGCGGCCGGTATCGGGCGCATAGATGCCGGCCGCCACGCGCCCAAGTGTCGACTTGCCGGAGCCGGATTCGCCGACGAGGCCGAGCGCCTCGCCGCGCCTCAGGACCAGCGTGACGTCGTCGACCGCCTGCACCGCGACAGGCGCTCTGGAGAGGCCGGCCTTCTGCGCCAGCTTGCGGAACAGTCCCGGCGTCTGCTCGAAGCGCTTGGCGACATGCTCGATGCGAACATAATGCGCCGCGTCCCTCGCCGCCGGCGCTGCATCCTTCGCCATGCGCGGCGGCGGAGCTACGTCGGAACCGGCGCCGCCGGCCAGCAGCGCGCCGGGCTCGGAGCGGGAGGGCAGCGCGTCGAGCAGCCCCCGCGTATAGGGATGCTGCGGGTGGGTTAGCACGTCGAGCGTCGGGCCGGCCTCGACGATCCTGCCGTGGCGCATGACGCAGACATGGTCGGCGAGCGAGGCGACGACGGCGAGGTCGTGGCTGATCCAGATCAGCGCCGTGCCGAGCTCGGCGACCAGCTCCTTCATCTCCGCGAGAATCTCGGCCTGGACGGAGACATCGAGCGCGGTGGTCGGCTCGTCGCAGATGATCAGCTTCGGCCGGTGCAGCAGCGCAATCGCGATGGCGACGCGCTGGCGCATGCCGCCGGAAAACTGGTGCGGGTAGAAATCGACCTTGCCCTCGGCATCTGGAATGCGGACCTGCGCCAATGCGGCCACCGCGCGACGGCGCGCCTCGCCTCCCGAGACCGTCTCATGCGCTTCCAGAGCGAGCCTGATCTGCACGCCGATGGTCAGCATCGGGTTCAGCGTCATCATCGGGTCCTGGAAGACCATCGAGATCTGCTTGCCGCGAATCTTGCGCAGTTCCGAAGGGGACAGCCCGACGAGTTCGCGCCCCTCCAGCTTCACCGAGCCGCCCTCGACACGGCCGGGCGGGTCGATCAGCCCGATGATCGAGAAGCCGGTGATGCTCTTGCCGGAGCCGGACTCGCCGACGAGACCCATCACCTCGCCACGCTTCAGCGCGAAGGAGACGCCATCGACCGCCTTCACCACGCCGGCCCGGGTTTGGAACTGGGTGGCGAGATCGCTGACCTGAAGGAGAGGCGCTTCGCTCATCGCTTCAGCCTCGGATTGACCTGGTCGCGGATGCGGTCACCGACGAGATTGATGGCGACGATCAGGACGATCAGGGCGATGCCGGGATAGATCGAGATCCAGTAGCGACCGGACAGCATGTACTGGAAGCCGTTCGCGATGAGCATGCCGAGCGAGGGCTCCGTCACCGGCAGGCCGACGCCGAGGAAGGACAGCGTCGCCTCCAGCGCGATGGCATTGGCCACCTGCACGGTCGCGACGACGATCAGCGGTGGCAGGCAGTTCGGGAAGATGTGGCGCAGGATCACGCGCCAGCCCGGCAGCGGCGTCGACAGCACCGCTTCGACATAATCCTTGCCGCGCTCGGCCGAGGCCGCGCCATGGGCCGTTCGGGCGAAATAGGCGTATTGCGCGGCGGCCAGCGCGGCGATGAGTTGCATCTTGCCCTGACCGAGCAGCGCGGAGAGCACCAGCGCCAGCAGGATCGCCGGGAAGGCCAGTTGCAGGTCGATGACGCGCATGATGAAGGCTTCCCAGCGCCCGCCGACATAAGCCGCGCCGATACCGAGCGATACGCCGAGCACGAAGGCGAGCCCGCCGGCGACCAGCCCCATCTGCAGGGAGATGCGCAGGCCGTAGAGGATCGCCGAAAGCAGGTCGCGCCCCTGCGCATCCGTGCCGAGCCAATGGGTGTAGCCGCCTTCGCCGACATAGCCGGGCGGGCGGCGCGCATCGGAGAGGGTGAGGTTGGCGAGGTCGTAGGGGTCCTGGGGCGCGACGAGCGGTGCCAGCACGGCGATGCCGACCATCAGCACGACCACCGCGAGCGCCGCGACCGCGGCCTTGCTCTCTCGGAACTCGGCCCAGAAGCGGGCGGCGGGAGACGCGTCCTTCATCGCGCGCCTCCTTTCCGCAGCCGCGGATCGAGCCCGACATAGGCGAGGTCGACGAGGAAGTTGATGGTGATGAAGACGAAGGCGACGAGCATGAGATAGGCGACCATCACCGGCCGGTCGAGCGACTGGATGGAGTCGATGATGAGCTTGCCGATGCCGGGCCAGGAGAAGATCGTCTCCGTGACGACGGCGAAGGCGAGCGTCGAGCCGAATTCGAGGCCGAAGACTGTGACGAGCGGGATCGCGATCAGCCTGAGCACATGACGGCGCAGGACCGTCCATTCCGAGAGACCGGCCGCGCGGGCGAACTTCACCGTATCCGAGAGCATGGTCTCGCGGGTTCCGGCGCGGGCGAGGCGCGTCATCAAGGCGAGCTTGAAGAAGGCAAGGTTGAGCGCCGGCAGCAGCAAATGGCTGAGCCCATTCAGCGTCAGGAAGCTCCATTCGACGCCGAAGATCGAGACGGTCTCGCCGCGCCCCCCGGCAGGCAGCCATTGCAGCTCGACCGCGAAAGCCATGATCAGCACCAGGCCTATCCAGAAGGTCGGCACGGAGAAGCCGAGGATCGAGACGGTCATGATCAGCTTCGAGGCGACGCTGTCCGGTCTGTAGCCGGCATAGATTCCCGCGGGTATGCCGATCAGCGCGGCGCCACAGACTGCGGCAAGCGTCAGCTCCAGCGTCGCCGGCAAGCGCGACAGGATCAGATCCATCACCGGCATGCCGAAAACGAAGGAGCGGCCGAAATCGCCATGCAGCACGCGGCCGAGGAAGGTGAGGTACTGTTCCCAGAGCGGCCGGTCGAGCCCGTAATGGGCGATGGTCTGGAGGCGCAGTTCCTGACTGACGTCGGGGCCGATCAGTACATCGATCGGGTTGCCGATCGCATAGACGCCGACGAAGACCAACACCGACATGACGAGCATGACGACGAGCGCCTGGGCGAGGCGGACGGCGACATGGCCTAGCATGGGTGAAGCCTTCGGCGCGGCCTCACGGCCAGTCCTCCACCATCGCCGCGCGCGTCTCCTCGACGCCGACCTGCCAGAGCTTCAGCATCTCCTCGTCCGGCCGCTGGTAGAGACCGTGGAAGTTGCCGTCGCCGAGGATTTCGCGCCGCTTCGCCGGGGCTGCGGCCTGATATTGAGCCGGATTGAAGGGCGGCTTCGCCGTATCGGGCATCGCGACGCCAGCAAGGCGCGTCCAGGGGAAGTTCTCCATCCAGGATGCGTGGGAGGCGGCCGGATCGACCGCCTTGACCGCCGCCTGAAACTGCGGCGCCGCCCACCAGTTGTGCACCCGCACGCTCGCGTCCGGATGCTGACCGAGCCATTCGGTCGCGAAATTCAGCGCCGGCGAGTTGCCACCGTGGCCATTGACCAGCACGATCCGGCGAAAACCCGAGCGATAGAACCCATCGAAGAGATCGCCGAGCAGCGCCGTATAGGTGCTCAGCCTGAGCGAGATGCTGCCTGGAAAATCGAGGAAGCTGGGCGTCATGCCATAGGCCAGAACCGGGAAGACGGGGATGCCGAGCGGTTCGGCCGCCTCCAGCGCCACCCGCTCGGACAGGATCACGTCGGTCGCGAGGCTGAGATAGGCGTGCTGCTCGACGCTGCCGAGCGGCAGAACGCAACGGTCGTCACGCCGAGCCTGGGCCTCGATCTGCATCCAGTTCAAATCGGCGACACGCACGGCGCAATCCTTGCTTCGTTCGTTCAAGCGGTAGAGAGTCGGAGCAAGCGATCCCGCGTCGCTGCGGCGAGCCAGGAAACCTTGCGGCCAGAGGCCGAAGCCATCCTTGACTCTGGCATTCGAGAGCGTCAAGTTCCATTTGGAACTAAATTGACCGGGGGATATTTCCCATGCCGCGCTCGCCCACCTCTCTTTCGCGTGTCGACCCGGAGCGCGAGGCCGCGTTCGCCGAGCTCGATCCCCTGACCGTGACGAAGCTCTGGGACAATCCCTGCTGGCTCTCCTTCCGGCTGAACTTCGTCGCCTTCCGCTTCAACGATCCGGTCTATCGCTGGATCGAGACCCGCTATGGCCTGGTGCGCCCGGAATTCGTCGCGCTCTATGCCGTCGGATTGCGGGAGGGCGTCGCGGCCAAGAACATCGTGGCCTCCTCTGGCCTGCCGAAGAACACGCTGTCGCGCGCCGTGCAGAAGCTGCTGCAGAGGCGGCTGCTCAAGCGTGAATCCGATCCGAAGGATCTGCGGAGCTACGTGCTTCACCTCACGGCCGCTGGCCGCAAGATCTTCGACGAGACCATGCCGCTGATGGTGCAGCACCAGAGCACGATGCTCTCCGGCCTCAGCGAGGACGAGCAGCAACAGCTTTGCATGCTGATGGACAAGCTCGTCATCGCCTCTCCTGCATGGCCCAACGAACTCGAACAAGAGGGGACCTCATCATGAAGCTGGCCCGCACCTTCCGCCTCGCGGCCTTCGCCGCCCTGCTCGGCGCCACCGTCTCCACCGGAGCGCTCGCCCAGACGTTGACGATCGGCGTGCGCGCCGGGCCGGAATCGATCGACCCGCATTTCACCGCGACCGGCACCCATGCCGAAGCGCTGAAGCATGTCTTCGACACGTTGACCTGGTCCGGCGACCAGCTGCAGATCGAGCCGCGCCTCGCGCTGAGCTGGAAGACGATCGAGCCGACGGTGTGGGAGTTCAAGCTGCGCCCGGGCGTCAAGTTCCATGACGGCTCGGACTTCACCGCCGAGGACGTGAAATTCTCGATCGAGCGCATCCCGGTCGTCGCCGGGCCGAACCCGACGACGATCTATGTCCGCCGCGTCAAGGAGGTGAAGATCGTCGATCCGCTGACCGTCCATATCGTCACGGACGGGCCGGCTCCGAACCTGCCCAACGACTTCATCCGGCTCTTCATCGTCTCGCACAAGGCCGCCGCCGGCCTGACCAAGGACAATGCCAACGAGGCGTTCAACTCCGGCAAGGCGGCTGTTGGAACCGGCCCCTACAAATTCGTCTCCTGGACGCCGAAGGACCAGATGGTTCTGGATCGTTTCGACGGCTACTGGGGCCCAAAGGAGCCCTGGGCCAAGGTCGTGCGCAAGGAGCTGCCGAACGACGCCGCCCGCGTCGCGCAGCTCAAGGCCGGCCAGGTCGACATCATCGTGCGCGCGCCGGCCTCCGACGTGCCGACGCTGAAGCGCGACGCCAAGCTCAACGTCGCCACGGTCGAGAGCGTCTATCTTTTCAACATGGAGCTCGACATGCGGGACAAGTCCCCGCAGATCAGCGCCAAGGACGGCTCGGCCCTGCCCAAGAACCCCCTGCAGGACGTGAAGGTCCGCGAGGCGATCGACATCGCCATCGACCGGCCGGCGCTGGCCGAGATCGCGATGGAGGGCCTCGGTTCGCCGGCGAACCAGCTGGTGACGCCGACCATCGCCGGTTTCAACAAGAGCCTGCCGGCAACAAACCCCGACATCGCCAAGGCGAAGAAGCTGATGGAGGAGGCCGGTTACCCCAACGGCTTCAAGATCACCTTCTCCTTCACCAATGACCGCCTGCCCGGGGACCGGCAGGTCGGCACCTCGATCGCGCAGATGCTGGCGCGCATCGGCGTCGAGGTGAACGCCAATGCCCAGCCGGGCGCCGTGTTCTTCCCGGCCCGCCTGCGCGGCGACTTCTCGATGTCGATGTCCGGCTGGGGCACCCTGACGGGCGAGGCGAACTACACCCTCTCCTCGCTGGTGCATTCCAACGATCCGGCCAAGAAGCTCGGCGCCTTCAACGTCCAGAACTACGCCAATCCCCAGGTCGACAAGCTGATCGAGGACGCCGGCATCGAGATGGACGAGGCCAAGCGCAACCAGATGCTGTCCGATGTCGCGGCGATCGTCGCCAAGGACCGGCCGCGCCTGCCGATCACCGCCGTCGGCTCGGCCTGGGCGATGCAGAAGGACAAGGTGACGATCAGCCCGCGCGTCGACGAGGACACGCTGGCGATGGACATCAAGCCCGCCAAGAAGTAACGCGACCGCCTTCGCGTCATGGTCGGGCCTGTCCCGACCATCCACGTCTTCGCTTGATGACCAGGTTCGGTGTTCAAGACGTGGATGCTCGCCACAAGGGCGAGCATGACGGACGGCCCGCCTCGCAAACGACCACCGATCGGAACAATCATATGACCCTCGCGCTAGCCATCCATGGCGGCTGCGGCACGCTGCCGAAGATCGAGATGACCGAGGCCGAATGGGCCCAGGCCCGCGCCGACCTCGCCTCCGCGCTGCGGGCCGGCTGGGCGATCCTGGTCAAGGGCGGGGCTGCGGTCGATGCCGTCGAGGCTGCGGTGCGGGTGATGGAGAATTCACCGCATTTCAATGCCGGCCATGGCTCCGCCTTCAACACCGATGGCGAGCACGAGCTCGACGCCTCGATCATGGACGGGGCGACGCTGGCCGCCGGCGCGATCTGCGCCGCCAAGCGCATTCGCAATCCCATCACAGCCGCCAAGGCGCTGATGCTGCGCGGCGACCCGCTTTTGCTGGCCGGCCCGGCGGCCGACGACTTCGCCGAGCATGAAGGCATCGACACCGTCGAGAACGAGCATTTCTCGACCGAGCGACGTCGCAAGAACCTCGCCTCGATGAAGATCCGCGAGATCGTCGGCACGGCCGCCGAGGCGAGCGAGGCGGAGAAGCACGGCACGGTCGGCGCCGTGGCCTGCGATGCGCAAGGGCATCTGGCCGCCGCGACCTCGACCGGGGGCTACACCAACAAGCCGGCCGGGCGCGTCGGCGATTCCCCGATCATCGGCGCCGGCACCTATGCGCGCGACGGCCGCTGCGCCGTCTCGGGCACCGGCAAGGGCGAGTACTTCATGCGCTACTGCGTCGGACATG
The DNA here is from genome assembly GCF_026020075.1 of Bosea sp. NBC_00550. Taxonomy (NCBI): domain Bacteria; kingdom Pseudomonadati; phylum Pseudomonadota; class Alphaproteobacteria; order Hyphomicrobiales; family Alloboseaceae; genus Allobosea; species Allobosea sp. NBC_00550. The sequence goes on along the minus strand of NZ_CP102772.1, from coordinate 4,273,683 downwards.
AGATCGCATCGCTGATCGCCTATAAGGGCCTCTCGCTCGAGGCGGCGACGCAGGCCATGCTCGCCGAGCTTTCCGAGCACAAGATCGGCGCCGGGCTCGTCGCGGTCGGTGCGGACGGCACGGTCGTTGCGCCCTACAACACCGCAGGCATGTATCGGGGATGGGTGACCCCGGACGGGCTGATCCATGTCGCCACCCACGGCGATGTCGAGATGGCCGGGCAGGCGTGAGGCGGCCGGCATGAGCGAACCGATCCTGATCTGGGGCGCGGGAGCCATCGGCGGCACGCTCGGCGCCTATTGGGCGCGCGCCGGGGTGCCCGTGCTGCTGGTCGACATCGTCGCGGAGCATGTCGAAGCCTGCCGGACCAACGGCCTCGCCGTCTCCGGCCCGGTCGAGGAATTCACGCAGGTCGTTCCGGCCGCGACGCCGACCGAGCTGACCGGCCGCTACAGCCGCATCGTTCTCGCGGTGAAGGCCGGAGCCACTGAGGCGGCGCTCGCGGCTCTGGTTCCGCATCTGGCCGAGGATGGCTTCGTCCTCTCCGCCCAGAACGGACTCAACGAGCTCGCCATCGCCAAGGCGGTCGGCGAGCGGCGCACCATGGGCTGCTTCGTCAATTTCGGCGCGGACTGGCTCGGGCCGGGCGAGATTCTCTACGGCAATCGCGGCGCCGTGGTCGTGGGCGAACTGGACGGCTCGATCAGCGAACGCGCGGCCGAGATGCACCGCTTGCTCAAGCTCGTCGAGCCCGACGCGATCCTGACCGATAACATCTTCGGCTATCTCTGGGGCAAGCTCGCCTATGGTGCGATGCTGTTCGCCACGGCCCTGACCGACGATTCGATGTCGGCGAACTTCGCCGATCCCGAGCGCCTGCCGGTCTGGCTCGCGCTCGGCCGCGAGGTCGGGGCAGTGGCGGCCAAGCGTGGCGTGACCTCGCTCGGCTTCGGCGCGTTCGACCCGATGGTCTTCGCGCCCGGCAAGCCGGAGGGGCCGCAGATCGAGACGATCCGCTGGCTTGCCGATTACACCTCGCAGACGGCGAAGACCCATTCCGGCATCTGGCGCGACCTTGCCGTACGCAAGCGCAGGACCGAGGTCGATCCGCAGATCGGCGTCATCGCGAACCTCGGCCGCGAGGTCGGCACCGCGACGCCGGCGCTGGAAACGCTGGTCGCCCTCGTTCACGACATCGAGGAAGGCCGCCGTCCAATGGCCTTCGAGACGCTGAAGGTATTGATCGACCGATGCAGATTCGCTTCGACGGCCGCGTAGCCCTCGTCACCGGCGCGGCGCAGGGAATCGGGCGCGCCATTGCGGCCGCGCTGGCGGAAGCCGGTGCCCGCGTCCATCTCGCCGATATCGATGCTGCCGGCGTGAAGGCGGCGGCGCAGGAGATCAATGCGACCGGTCATGCCGCCGATCTCGGCTCGGCCGAAGCGGCGCAGGCTCTGATCCGCGACATCGTCGGCGCCGATGGCCGGCTCGACCTCCTGGTCCATGCGGCCGGCGGTGTGCGCGGGCAGGTCGGCCGGGCGATCGAGGACATTTCCGAAGGGGATTGGCGGGTGATCTTCGCCGCCAATGTCGATGCCGCCTTCTTCCTGGCGCAAGCGGCGGCGCCGGTGATGAAGCAAGCCGGCTATGGCCGGATCGTCACCATCTCGTCGGGCGCGGGATTGCGGCCGAGCCTCACCGGCATCCAGGCCTATGCCAGCGCCAAGCACGCGCTGGTCGGGCTGACCAGGCAGCTCGCCTGGGAATTCGGTCCGCACGGCATCACCGTGAATTCGGTCGCGCCGGGCTTCGTGCGCTCCAACCCCGCGACCGAGCGGCAATGGCAGAGCTACGGAGCGGAAGGTCAGAAGCGCCTCGTCGAGAGCATCCACACCCGCCGCCTCGGCACGCCGGAGGACATCGCCAATGCGGCGCTGTTCTTCCTGAGCGAGCAGGCCGGCTGGATCAGCGGGCAGGTGCTGTCCGTGGATGGCGGGCGCTCGTAGAGGCGGCTGACTTTCCCGGACCCGCGCCGTCATCCCGGACAAGCGGCGAAGCCGCGTAGATCCGGGATCCATCCCAGAGCGACGAGCCTTACGATGGATCCCGGGGCAAGCCCGGGATGACGGCGTGCTTCCTCGGGAAATCGGCAGAGTCTAGCCGCAATCCATCTTGTCGGCCGGCTGCTCGGCGCCGACCATCCAGTTCGTCCCGAACCGGTCGACCAGCATGCCGAAGCGCGGCGACCAGAAAGTCTCGGCGAGCGGCATGGTGATCTTGGCGCCGCCCTCGGACAATCCGGCGAAGATGCGCTCCGCTTCCTCCGGCGTCTTCACGCCGACGCTGACCGAAACCGAACGCATCGGGCCGTCGCTGCGGTCCGGCGGGGCATCGGAGGCCATCAGCATCTGCCCCTCGATCTCGAGGCAGGCGTGCAGGATCTTGTCGCGCCATTCGGGTGAGACATGCTCCTCGGCCGGGGTGCCCTTGTGATCCATCATCGCTTGGATCTTGCCGCCGAGCACCTTCTCGTAATGGGTGAAGGCTTCGCGGCAATTGCCGTCGAACAGCAGATAGGTCGAGAGTTTCATCGCATTTCCTCCTGGTTGTGATCTGAAGGCGATCAGATCTTGCGGCGGTAATCGGCGGACATGAACTCGGTCCACTGGCCGTCCGGGCCGAGGGCGCGCGAGGTCAGGGTGCGGTGATCGGGCGACAGGAAGGTGATGACGTCCTGATACTTCGCCATCGAGCCGTCACCGGCCATGCTCGGCCCTTCCGTATCGAGGACCAGCGACTTGCCGTCGGTGGCGAGCGCTCCGTCATAGTGCCAGATCATCGACATCATCGAGGCGATGAAGCTGCCGACGAAGCGGCCCTTCGCCGGGTCGAAGCCGAGCGTCATCAGGCTGGTGACGGGGGAGCCATCCGGACACGCGCCCTGCCCCTCGCCGAGGGTCCAGAGCCCGCCGAGCGAGCGCACGCTTTCCGTGCCCTGCGTGGTGCTGGGCGGCTGGCCCGGCTCCATCGAGGCCGTCATCTCCGCGGTCCAGTCACCGACGAGCTGTTGCAGCCACTCATGTTCCTTCCGCACTTCGACCTGCATGGGCCGTCTCCTCTCCCTTGGGTGTTTTTCTGATTGAGGTTGTTCAGGCCGAACGCTCGGCGGCGGCCTTCATCGCAGCCAGGCCGGTTTCAAAGTCGCCGCCGACCATGCGGTCCATATCCATGAAGACATGCATGATCTTGCCCATGAACGGCGTCGGGCCGGTCATCGTCCAGGTCACGGTCTTCCCCGGTCCTTGCGGCGCGAGGGCGAAGACCACGTCGTTATGGGCTTCGAACGGCTTGAGGAAATCGAGCTTGAGCCCGAGATGGCCCGGCGCCTTGGCCTCGACGATGCGCATGCTGCCCTCGCCGACATTCTTGTCGCCGGCCCAGGCATAGGTCGCGCCGACGCCGGTTTCAGAGCCACCATAGGTGCGCTTCATCGCCGGGTCCTTCTTCTCCCAGGGCGACCAGGCACCCCAGGCCTTGAAGTCGGCGATCAGCGGATAGACGCGCTCCGGCGGTGCATTGATCGTGACCGTGCGCGTCACCTGGAAGGTGTCGGGCTTGCGGGCGGCCAGGATCAGCACGACGGCGATACCGACCACGACGACGCCGGACAGGCTGAGAAGAACAGTCTTGAGCATGATGGGAAACCTCACGGGCTGATTTCAAAGGCTTTGGCGTCAAACGCCCTGCTTATCGGGTGGTTTCACCTTGATCTCGCGAAGGACCTCGTCCAGCCGGCTCAGGCTCTGGTCCCAGAAACGGCTGTAATGCTCCAGCCATTCCGAAACGTCCTGAAGCGGGCCGGGGTCGAGCCGGCAGGGTCGCCACTGGGCTTCCCGCCCCCGCGTGATCAGCCCGGCCCGCTCCAGCACCTTCAGATGCTTGGAGACGGCCGGAAGGCTCATCGCGAAGGGCTCGGCCAGTTCCTTCACCGAGCTTTCGCCTTGCGACAGCCTTGCCAGGATGGCGCGGCGCGTCGGGTCGGCGAGAGCGGCGAAGGTCAGGCTGAGCGGGTCCGTCGACATCGTATGAAACCCGTCAGTTAATTAACTGATCGGTTTAGTATCGTCATGCCTTCAGCCTGTCAAGCGTCTTCAGGAACAGATTGGCCTCGGCTACCGCCGATTGCTGTCAGGAGCGGAGACGCGGCCGAGCCTCTTCGTTTCGGCGCATTTTCTTCACGCGAACTGGTGTCCCCTTCGCTTGAAAATGCTCTAGAACCGGAAATGAAGGAGGATCGATCCACCCATGAGCTTCGAGACCGCAGCGACCCCAGAAGCCGCCATCGACCGGCTCGAGCAGCTCTATGACGAGGCCCGCTCGGCGCTGCGCGCCGATCTGCAGCGCTTCTTCGATACCGGCGAGGCGCCGACACCGGAGGATCGGCAGCGCTATCGTTACCCCCTGCTACGCGTCACCTACGAGCCGTCGAAGCTGCCGACCGCGACGCGGCGCGGCTATGCGAAATTCGCGGCGCCCGGCATCTATTCGACCACGGTGACGCAGCCCGGCGAATTCAGGGCCTATCTGCTCGATCAGCTCAGGCCGCTCGTCGCGGAATATGGCGCGACGATCGAAACCGGCATCAGCACGCAGGAAATCCCCTATCCCTACGCGCTGGAAGGCGGCGACGAATTGGGGCGCGGGAAGATCACCGCCGCCGAGCTCGCGCGCTATTTTCCGACGCCGCTGCTCTCGCTGGTCGGCGACGAGATCGCCGATGGGACCTATGACCTGATCGATGGCGAACCGCGCCCGCTCTCGCTGTTCGACGCCGTCAGGGTCGATTATTCGCTGCGGCGCCTGATGCACTATACGGGTACCGACTGGCGGGCCGTGCAGCCCTGGGTGCTGCTGACCAACTACCATCGCTATGTCGATCAGTTCGTCCGGCTCGGCATCGCCGAGATCGAGGCCGGCACCGCCGAGGCGCTGATCGCGCCGGGCGGCATCCGCATCGACCGCGACGGCGTCGATGTCTCGGCGGCCGAGCGCGTGATGTCGGCGCCCTGGCACCGCTTCCAGATGCCGGCCTATCACCTGATCCGGAAGACCGGCGAGGGCGTGACGCTGGTGAATATCGGCGTCGGCCCCTCGAACGCGAAGAACATCACCGACCATCTCGCGGTGCTCAGGCCCAATTGCTGGCTGATGGTCGGCCATTGCGGCGGCCTGCGCCAGACGCAGATCATCGGCGACTACGTGCTGGCCCATGCCTATCTCCGGCAGGACCACATCCTCGACCAATTGGTGCCGCCGGAAATCCCGATCCCGGCGCTGGCGGAAGTGCAGGTCGCGCTACAGCAGGCTGCCGCCGAGATTACCGGCGAGAAGGGCGACCGGCTGAAGCAGCGCCTGCGCACCGGCACCGTGGTGACGCAGGACGACCGCAACTGGGAACTGCAATGGACCAAGGAGCGGCGGCGCATCAACCTGTCGCGCGCCATCGCGGTCGACATGGAATCCGGCACCATCGCCGCCCAGGGCTACCGGCTGCGCGTTCCCTACGGCACGCTGCTCTGTGTCTCCGACAAGCCGCTGCATGGCGAGATCAAGCTGCCCGGCGCCGCCAATGCCTTCTACGAGCGGGCCGTGGGCGAGCATCTGCGCATCGGGCTCGCGGCACTGGAGAAGCTGAAGGAGGCCGGCTCGACCATCCATTCGCGCAAGCTCAGGAGCTTCGACGAGCCGCCGTTCCGGTAAAGGGGCTCGTCATGCTCGGGCTCGACCCGGGCATCTCAGGACGAAGAGGCGCTCTATTCTGCATGAGATTCTCGGGTCGAAGCTGCGTTTCGCCCGAGAATGACGGCATGGCCGCGCCCGAAAATAATCCTCAGCCGAACACCCCGTAAGCGACCAGGGCCGCGATCACCCAGAGCGCGGCCGTACCCCAGCGATTGCGCCGGGCTTCGGCACGCCCGATCGCCTCGACGCTGCGCTCGTCCAGCGAGAAGCCGTGGCGCGAGGCGTCCTCGAGCTGGCCGAGCACGCGCTCGGCGCGGCCGATCGTATCGGGCAAGGCGGCGAGCGAACCCAGCAGCGAGCGGGCGCCGCGCCCGACCTCCTCCAGCCGGCCGATCGGCCCGAGATTATGGGTGATCCAGTCGCGCACGACCGGATCGGCCGTGCCCCACATGTCGAGATGCGGATCGAGCGAGCGGGCCACGCCCTCGACCACCACCATGGTCTTCTGCAGCATGACGAGCTCGGTGCGGGTCGCCATGTCGAACATGCCGGTGATCTCGAAGAGCAGGGTCAGGACCTTGGCCATCGAGATCTGGTCAGCGCGCTTGTCATGGATCGGCTCACCGACGGCGCGGATCGCCTGCGCGAAATCCTCGACGTCGTGATGGGCCGGCACGTAGCCGGCCTCGAAATGCACCTGCGCCACGCGGCGATAATCGCGGGTGATGAAGCCGAGCAGGATTTCGGCGAGGAAGCGCCGCTCCTTCAGGCCGAGCCTGCCCATGATGCCGCCATCGACCGCAACGAGTCGGCCTTCAGCATCGACGAACAGGTTCCCCGGATGCATGTCGGCATGGAAGAAGCCGTCGCGGATCGCATGCTTCAGGAAGGACTGGATGATGTTGCGGGCAAGCTCCGGCAGGTCGTGGCCAGCGGCGCGCAAGCCCTCGACATCCGAGAGACGCACGCCGTCGATCCACTCGTCGACCAGCATCTCGCGGGCCGTCAGCTGCCAGTCCGGCTCAGGCACGCGGAAATCGGTGTCTGCCTTGGTATTCTCGGCGAATTCGGAGAGGGCGGCGGCCTCGAGCCGCAGATCCATCTCCATGGCGACCGAGCGGGCCAGCGTCTCGACCACGCCGGTGAAGCGCAGGCGCCGGGCCTCGGCCGAGCGCATCTCGGCCATTTCGGCGCCGAAGCGCATCGCGGCGAGATCGCGGTTGAAGCGGTCGCGAATGCCCGGCCTCAGGATCTTCACCGCGACCTCGCGCCCGTCCTTCAGGCGCGCACGGTGGACCTGCGCGATCGAGGCGGCGGCGACCGGCTCGCTGAATTCCGGGAACAGCGTCTCCAGCGGAACGCCATGCGCGGCCTCGACGATGGCGCGCGCCTGCGCCATCGGAAAGGCCGGCATCCGGTCCTGCAGGGCCGAAAGGTCCTGCGCGATCCTCATGCCGACGACATCAGGCCGCGTCGCCAGGAACTGGCCGAACTTGACGTAGGAGGGCCCGAGCCGGGTCAGCGCCGCGGCAAGCCGCGTCGCAGAGGAACCGGCCCCGCGCCGCTCGATCAACCGGCCGACACGGATCAGCCCGCGCGCCAGAGGCGGCAGGACGGACGGGTCGACCAGCCCCAACGCGCCCTCGCGCGCCAGCACGAAGCCGACGCGGGCACCGCGAGCGAGATGGAAGAGGGAGGAGATCATCGGCAGGCCGTATGGTGCATCACAGCTTCCAGCCGGAATGCAGCGCCACGACACCGCCCGTCATGGCCGTGAACTTCGCCCGGCGGAATCCGGCATCCTCGATCATGCCGGCGAAGGCCTGCGGCTTCGGGAACTTGCGGATCGATTCGACGAGATACCGATAGGGCTCGGCATCGCCGGTGACGAGCCGGCCCATCGGCGGGATCAGGTTGAAGGAGTAGGCCTCGTAGACCTTGTCGAGCAGCGGCACGTCGACATGGCTGAATTCGAGGCAGAGGAAGCGCCCGCCGCGCTTCAGCACGCGGTAGGCCTCGGCCAGCGCCCTGTCGATGCGCGGCACGTTGCGGATGCCGAAGGCGATCGTATAGCAATCGAAATGATTGTCCGGCAGGCCGAGTTCCTCGGCATTGCCCTGGACGAAGCGGATGCGGTCATCCTCCGGAAAACGCTTGCCGGCGCGCTCGCGCCCGACGCGGAGCATGTCGGCATTGATGTCGAGGACGGTGACGTCGGTTTGGGGGCCACCCGCCTCGAGCACGGAAAAGGCGACATCGCCCGTGCCGCCGGCGACATCGAGATGATGGAAGGGCCGGTCCTTCTGCGGATTGATCGCGGTGAGCAGCGCGCTCTTCCAGGCGCGGTGCAACCCCGCCGACATCATGTCGTTCATCAGGTCGTAGCGGTCCGCGACCTTGTGAAAGACGTCGTCGACCTTGGCCTGCTTCTCGGCGATCTTCACCGTCTCGAAGCCGAAATGGGTGGTGTCCTCGCGTCCGGTATTCTGGGCTGCTGTCACGGTCGGGCCGGCCTTGTGCAAATCTGTCTTGTTTTCGCCTGAGCCGATGAATAGCCAAAGGCAGCGGGCTTGTCGCGGCCCGTCTCGACGCAGGCTTTACAAGAGAGTTCAGGGATGCCCGAGCTACCCGAGGTCGAAACCGTCCGGCGCGGGCTGGAGCCCGCCATGCTGGGCGAGCGCTTCGCCCGCATCGAGCAGCGCCGGCCGGATCTGCGCTTTCCCTTGCCCGAGCGGTTCTCCGAGCGCCTGACCGGGCGGCGGATCGAGGCGCTCTCGCGGCGGGCCAAATATCTGATCGCCGATCTCGACGACGGCCAGGCGCTGATCATGCATCTCGGCATGAGCGGGCGTTTCATCGTCGAAGCGCCCGGCACGAAGCCGACCGAGCCCGGCTCCTACTACAATGAGATCGGCCGGCACCTGATCCACGACCATGTCGTGTTCGAGATGGGGTCTGGCGCGCGCGTCACCTATAACGACGTGCGCCGTTTCGGCTTCATGGACCTGGTGCCACGCGCCGAGCTTGCGACGTCCAAACACTTCGCGGGCATGGGCATCGAGCCGCTCGGCAACGAATTGTCGGGCGAAACGCTGGCGAAACTCTTCGCAGGCAAGTTCGCGCCCTTGAAGGCCGCGCTGCTCGACCAGCGGCTCGTGGCGGGCCTCGGCAACATCTATGTCTGCGAGGCGCTGTTCCGCGCCGGGCTTCACCCGGAGGCCGAGGCGGGAACGCTGGCGACCCCGACCGGCCGGCCGCGCGAGAAGGCGCACGAGCTAGCCCGCATCATCCGCGAGGTGCTGGAGGAGGCGGTCGCGGCAGGCGGCTCGACCTTGCGCGATTTCGCCCATGCCGACGGCTCGCTCGGCTATTTCCAGCACCGCTTCCGGGTCTATGACCGCGAGGGCGAGACCTGCGTCACGCCGGGCTGCGGTAAGCCGGTGAAGCGGCTGGTGCAGTCGGGCCGCTCGACGTTTTATTGCGAGAGCTGCCAGCCGCGGCGCTGACGCCTGCTCGGCAGTGCGAGTGTGATGCCGCGAATGCGCGGATGCGCGTTGCGCGCATGGACTTCCCGCCTTGGCGCCCGCTAAAGCTGACGCAACAGCATCATCCGGGGAGGCCGTCATGGCTTATGAGACCATTCTCGTCGAGACGAAGGGCAAGGTCGGGCTCATCACCCTCAATCGCCCGCAGGCGCTGAACGCGCTGAACGGCCAGCTCATCGACGAGATCAACACGGCGCTGGACGGCTTCGAGAGGGATGCCGGCATCGGCTGCATCGTTCTCACCGGCTCGGAGAAGGCCTTCGCCGCCGGCGCCGACATCAAGGAGATGCAGGGCCGCACCTTCCCCGGGACCTATCTCGACGACAGGTTCGTGCCCTGGGACCGCATCGGCCAGCGGAACAAGCCGATCATCGCGGCGGTGGCGGGCTTCGCGCTCGGCGGCGGCTGCGAGCTCGCCATGATGTGCGATTTCATCATCGCCGCCGATAACGCGAAATTCGGCCAGCCCGAGATCAATCTCGGCGTCATCCCCGGCGCCGGCGGCACGCAGCGCCTGACCAGGGCCATCGGCAAGGCCAAGGCCATGGATCTCTGCCTCACCGGGCGGCTCATGGATGTCCAGGAGGCCGAGCGTGCCGGGCTCGTCGCGCGGATCGTGCCGCTCGCCGACCTGCTGACGGAGACGCTGAAGGCAGCCGACGCCATCGCCGCGAAGTCGCTGCCCTCGGTGCTGATGGCGAAGGAGACGGTCAACCGCGCCTTCGAGGTGACGCTGAACGAGGGGCTGCGCTTCGAGCGCCGCGTCTTCTCCGCGCTTTTCGCCACCGCCGACCAGAAGGAGGGCATGTCCGCGTTCATCGAAAAGCGGAAGCCGGATTTCAAGAACGCCTGACGCGAGCTCCCGCATCCCGCGCGACCGATTACTCCCACGCATGGCCGGGGCGTCGATCTTTGTCTTGAACCCGGCCTGCGCCTGCTGACACGATGCGCCCTCATCAGCAGGACAACGATCATGACCGCCGCAGCCCACATCGCCGCCCCCGAGGGCCTGACACTCCCGACCTATGCCGATGTCGAGCGCGCCGCCGAGCGCCTGAAGGGCGTGGCGCATCACACCCCGGCGCTGAGCTCAGCCACGGCCAACCGGCGGACGGGTGCGAGCCTCGTCTTCAAGGCCGAGAACCTGCAGCGGATGGGCGCCTTCAAGTTCCGCGGGGGCTACAATGCCATCTCCGCCCTGTCGCCGGCGCAGAAGAAGGCGGGCGTGCTGACCTTCTCGTCCGGCAACCATGCCCAGGCCATCGCCTATGCCGGCAAGCTGCTGGGGGTGCCGACCACCATCATCATGCCCGAGGATGCGCCGAAGGCGAAGGTCGAGGCGACGCAGGGCTATGGCGGCGAGATCGTCCGCTACGACCGCTACACCCAGGACCGGCTGGTGATCGGCGACCGGATCGCCGCCGAGCGCGGGCTGACGCTGATTCCGCCTTATGACCATGCCGAGGTTATCGCCGGCCAGGGCACGGCGACCAAGGAGCTGATCGAGGATGCCGGCCCCTTCGACATGCTCTTCGTCTGCCTCGGCGGCGGCGGGCTGCTCGCGGGCGCGGCGCTGGCGGCCAAGGCGCTCAACCCCGACTGCCGCATCTTCGGCGTCGAGCCGGAGGCCGGCAATGACGGCCAGCAGTCGCTGCGCTCCGGCAAGATCGTCAAGATCGGCGTGCCCAAGACCATTGCGGACGGGGCACAGACCGCCTTCCTCGGCGAGCTCACCTTCCCGATCATCCAGGCGCTGGTCGAGGACATCGTCACCGTCAGCGACGCCGAGCTCGTCGATACCATGCGCTTCTTCGCCGAGCGGATGAAGCTCGTGGTCGAGCCGACCGGCTGCCTTGCCTCGGCGGCCGTGCTCACCGGCAAGGTGCCGGTCGAGGGCAAGCGCGTCGGCATCATCATCAGCGGCGGCAATGTCGATCTGGCGAGCTTCGCCCGCTTCATCGCACCCTCCGCCTGATGGAAGCGGCGCGCACCCGATTCCGGCGTTGACGAGGGACGCGCAAGCGATTATAGCCACCCAACTCGCGACGGCCCGCGCAAGCTCGGCCGCCGCTCACGTTTTTCCAGCAAGGTAGCGGCCAGGCCCGCCGGCAATAATGCCAGGCGTCCGGCAGCGATGAAGACGAGGACGTTTCGATGGCCAATACGACGTCGGCCAAGAAGGCTGCACGCAAGATCGTGCGGCGCACCGAGGTCAACAAGGGGCGCCGCTCGCGGATGCGCACCTTCCTGCGCAAGGTCGAGGAGGCGATCGCCTCCGGCGACAAGTCCGCCGCCGCCGAGGCTCTCAAGGCTGCCCAGCCGGAGATCATGCGGGCCGCGCAGAAGGGCGTCGTTCACAAGAACACCGCCTCGCGCAAGGTTTCCCGCCTCGCTCATCGCGTCGGCGCGCTGGCTTCCTGAAGCCGACAATTCGATCGTTTCGACGGCGAAAAGCCCGGCCTCATGGCCGGGCTTTTTCGTTGGCTCACATCCCTTCTGTGGCGACTCAGCCACAGGCTTCGAGCGAAGAAAAAAAACGCTCCCGCAAGGCATTTCCGCAAGCTTTCCACGCCTTTGCAGACTTGACTCTCGGGCACGCTTCAGGGCCCGAAACCGGGCCTGACGCCGCTTCCTGCCGCTCACAAAAAGACCTGATTTATCATCATCTTAGCGGGCAAAGCATTTTGGGCAGCGGAATCGCGACGACTCTGCGGCAGCCTTTCCCGGGCACCCGAAAAAAAAGATTCGGGAAAACCAGGAGGCCGAGCATGAAGAAAATCTTAAGTTCCCCAACCAATTGCAGGTTCCCGCCATCACTCCGCAACGCCCCCTCGCGGTGAGACTCTCCGAAGCCGGCTGAAAGGGATGTTGCAGCCCGTCGAGAGCGCCTTGTAAGGTCCCTTCATCGCCGGGCGGACAGAAATGACCGCCGCGGGATTTCCAGAGATGACAAGCGTTTTTGGCTCGCGACCATGGAGGTTGGAGGATGTAGCTCTTTGTCTTTCAGTGTTGAGATGAAGGGCGGCATCGTCTCTCGGCGAGCCTTCCAAGCGTAAATCGATAGAGCGGGATCGGAACCGGACGGGCGCCATGCCTCCGTCGGGCTCGAAACCCTTTTGACCGGACAACAGCGCCGGGAAGGTGTCCGCCATGCGGTCGCCACCCCAAGGTGCGTGCATTTCAAAGAATGGGGCCATTGATGTTCGAGCGGCAAGAATTCCTGGAGACGGTCGAGACGGCGTCGGTGGTGGTGACGATCGCGGCGGAGGAAACCGCAGGGGTTCAGCTGGAAGAGGTTTCGGTTCAGGAAGCCTGGGAGCGCGTCCGCCGGCGCCTGCGCGCCGAGCTCGGCGAGGACGTGTTCTCGAGCTGGTTCGGACGGCTCGAGCTCGCCGGCATCGTCGAGGGCGTGGCCTATCTCACCGTCCCCACCCGCTTCCTGAAAAGCTGGCTCGAGGCGCATTACGCCGAGCGCCTGCGGGTGAACTGCATAGCCGAGCTTCCGGCGCCGAACGGCGTGCTGCTCTCGGTGCGCCAGGTCTCGCGCGACGCATCCATCCCGGCACGGCCTGACGCCATGCCGCGCAGCCGGCCCACGCCCGCCGCTGCCGTTCTCGTGGAAACCGGCAAGGCCGCAGCTGCCGCCCCCCAAGCTTGTGAAGCCGACCTCGTCGATGCCTGCGGCACCGCTCTCGACAAGCGCATGAGCTTCTTGAGCTTCGTCGTCGGCAAATCGAACCAGCTCGCCTTCGCCGCGGCCGAACGCATCGCCGCCGCCCCGGCGGGCCAGAGCCCCTACAACCCGCTCTATCTCCATGCCGGCGTCGGCCTGGGCAAGACGCATCTGCTGCAGGCGATCGCGCAGGAGGCGCGTCGCCAGGGCAAGCGCGTCGCCTATTTCACCGCCGACCGCTTCATGTACGGCTTCGTCGCAGCGCTGAAATCGCAGACGGCGCTCGCCTTCAAGGAGAAGCTGCGCGGCATCGACCTGCTCGTCGTCGACGACGTGCAGTTCATCCAGGGCAAGTCGATCCAGCAGGAGTTCGGCCACACGATCAACGCGCTGATCGATGCCGGCAAGCAGATCGTCGTCGCCGGCGACCGTCTCGCCGGTGAGCTCGAAGCTCTCGACGAGCGCATCCGCTCGCGGCTCGGCGGCGGTCTCGTCGTCGAGGTCGGCGAGCTCGACGAGGTGCTGCGCGCCAAGATCCTGGGCACCCGGATGGAAGCGCTGCAGACCGCCCATCCGAACTTCCAGGTCAGCCCTGACGTCGTGGCCTATGTCGCCCGCGTCGTGACGACCAACGGCCGCGACCTCGACGGTGCCGCCAACCGGCTGCTCGCCCATGCGACGCTGTCGGGCCAGCTCGTGACGCTGGAGACGGCGGAAGCCGCGATCCGCGATCTCGTGCGGACGCGCGAGCCGCGTCGCGTCAAGATCGAGGACATCCAGAAGCTCGTCGCGACCCGCTACAATGTCAGCCGCGCCGACATCCTCTCGGAGCGCCGCACGGCCGCCGTGGTGAAGCCGCGACAGATCGCGATGTATCTCTCCAAGGCGCTGACGCCGCGCTCGCTGCCCGAGATCGGACGCCGCTTCGGCGGGCGCGATCACACCACCGTGCTGCACGCCGTGCGCAAGATCGAGAAGGCGATCAGCGAGGATCGCTCGCTGCATGAAGAGGTCGATCTGCTGAAGCGCATGCTGCAGGAGTGAGCCGGCGCGACCGGCCTGCGCCCGCCCCGTCAAATGGCTGTGGTTGCCGGGACGCACGGCTCTTGCGCGCCCGGCTGCCGTCCGGCAATGTCGCTGGCCACTCATTCGGGCCCAGGCAGCCATGCCTGGGCGGCTAGCGTCAGAAGACTAGACAATCATGAAGGTCACGGTCGAACGTTCCACGCTGCTCAAGTCGCTCGGCCACGTCCATCGCGTGGTGGAGCGTCGTAACACGATCCCGATCCTGTCGAACCTGCTGCTCAGCGCCGATGAAAGCGGCCTGCGCCTCAAGGCGACCGATCTCGATATCGAAGTGGTGGAGACGATCGCGGCCGACGCAGCCGAGCCCGGCGCCACGACCGTCCCGGCCCACACCCTCTACGACATCGTCCGCAAATTGCCCGATGGTGCGCAGGTCTCGCTGGAGACGACTGGCGATAGCGGCCTCGTGCTGCGCTCGGGCCGCTCGCGCTTCCAGCTCCAGACGCTGCCGGAAAGCGATTTCCCCGACATCACCGCCGGCGAGATGGCCCATCGCTTCGTGCTGCCGGCCGGCGAGCTGAAGCGCCTGATCGACAAGACCCAGTTCGCGATCTCGACCGAAGAGACGCGCTACTATCTGAACGGCATCTATCTCCACACCATCGATGTCGACGGCCGCCCCGTCCTGCGCGCCGTCGCGACCGACGGCCACCGCCTCGCCCGCGTCGATACCGCAGCCCCGCAAGGGTCGGTCGGGATGCCCGGCGTGATCGTGCCGCGCAAGGCCGTCGCCGAGATCCAGAAGCTGCTGGAGGACGGCGAGAGCGAGGTCGCGGTCGAGCTTTCGGCCTCGAAGATCCGCGTCGCCACCGCCAGCGTGGTGCTGACCTCGAAGCTGATCGACGGCACCTTCCCCGACTACCAGCGCGTCATCCCGAGCGGCAACGACAAGCGTTTGACCGTCGACAGGGGCGATTTCGCGGCTAGCGTCGACCGCGTCTCGACCATCTCGTCCGAGCGCGGCCGGGCCGTGAAGCTTTCGATGGCGGACGGGCGGATGACGCTCTCGGTCACCAACCCCGATTCCGGCTCGGCGACCGAGGAGGTCGAGGTCGACTACGAGGCGAGCCCGCTCGATATCGGCTTCAATGCCCGTTACCTCATGGACATCGCCGCCCAGCTCGACGGCGACACCGCGCTGCTCAAGCTCGCCGACCCCGGTTCGCCGACCGTGATCCAGGACCGCGAAGGCGCTTCCGCGCTCTATGTGCTGATGCCGATGCGCGTCTGACCGCCGCGCATGTCTCTTTGGGACGGAACCACCGCCGTCATTCCGTTCTCGGGCCGAATTGCCCGGAGGAGTTGTCCGTTCCGTGACGGCCGTTGCGCGCCTGATCCTGCAGGATTTCCGTTCCTATGAGGCCCTCGATCTTCCGGTCGAGGGCCAAATCGTTGCGCTCATCGGCGAGAACGGAGCCGGCAAGACCAATATCCTCGAAGCGCTCTCGCTGTTCACGCCGGGACGCGGCCTGCGCCGGGTCGAACTTGCGACGATGGCGCGGCAGGGCGGCGACGGCTCCTTTGCCGCTTCGATCACCCTCGGCGACGATGCGGGCCGGCTCGGCATCGGGCTCGGGCCTCTCGACGGCGAAGGACGACGGCCGCGGCTTGCCCGGATCGACGGCGCCTCCGTCGGCTCGGCGCTCGCCTTCAGCGACTATCTGCGCCTGGTCTGGCTGACGCCCGATCTCGACGGGCTGTTCCGCGGCGCGGCCGGCGACCGCCGCCGCTTCCTCGACCGTCTCGTGCTGGCGATCGACCCGAGCCACGCCACCCGCTCGAATGCGCTGGAGCGGGCGCTGCGCTCGCGCAACCGCATCCTCGAAGAGAGCCCCGGGCAGGGCCAGTGGCTCGACGCCGTCGAGCGCGAGATCGCCGAGCTCGGCATCGCGGTCGCGGCCGCCCGCGCCGAGACAGTGGCCCGGCTCTCCGCCATCATCGCCGAGACGCGCGACGACGCCTCGCCCTTCCCGCATGCCGTGATCGCGCTCACCGGCGAGATCGACGATCTCGTCACGCGCCTGCCGGCCGTCGATGCCGAGGACGCCTATCGGGGCCTGCTGCGCCAGGGCCGCCATCGCGACCGCGCGGCCGGGCGCACCCTTGCCGGGCCACAGGCTTCGGATCTCGAGGTCCGCCATGGGCCGAAGGACATCCCCGCGGGACAAGGCTCGACCGGCGAGCAGAAGGCGCTGCTGATCGGCCTCGTGCTCGCCCATGCCCGGCTCGTCGCGGCGATGAGCGGGCTGCCGCCGCTGGTACTGCTCGACGAAGTCGCCGCCCATCTCGATCCCCGCCGGCGCGCGGCGCTCTATGAGGGCCTGACCGGTCTCGGCTGCCAGGTCTGGATGACCGGCGCGGATGCGGCCCTGTTCGGCGATCTGCCGGCCGGCGCGCAGCGCCTCGCGGTCACGCCGGGGCGGATCGATCCGATCGACTGATCGATCGCACCACCCTTCCCGATGGGACGATCCGGCGCTTTGCTGGTAGCATCGGGCAAAAGATCGGGAGGAAACCATGGAATTCACCAGCCTCGCCTTGTTCGCCGGGGTTTATTTCCTCGCGGTCGCCTCGCCGGGGCCCGCGGTCGCGGCGCTGGTCGCGCGCTCGCTGTCGAGCGGGTTCCGGCGCTCGCTGCCCTTCGCCGCCGGCATCGCGGCGGGCGATCTCATCTGGTTCACGCTGACCGCGCTGGGCCTGAGCGTGCTGATGCAGAGCTTCCACGGCGTCTTCGTCGCGATCAAATATGCGGGCTGCGCCTATCTCGTCTACCTCGCCTGGAAGCTCTGGACAGCCCCGGCCGAGGCGCCGAAGCCCTCCGCCGCCGCACGCGGCGAGGGCTGGCGCCTGTTCCTCGGCGGCATCGCGCTGACGCTCGGCAATCCGAAGGTCATGGTGTTCTTCATGTCCATCCTGCCGCTGGTGATCGACCTGAATGCGCTCACCCCGCTGGCCTTTGTCGAGGTGACGGCGCTGACGATGCCGATCATCGGCGGGACGATGCTGGCCTATGCCTATGCGGCCGACCGGGCGCGGCGCCTCGTCGCCAGCGGGCGGGCGATGCGCTGGATCAACCGGGCGACCGGCGGGGTGATGGCGGGCGCGGCCGCGGCGATCGCGGCGCGGGGCTGAGCGATCTTGGCTCTGGCGGCTGGGCTGCTCGATCTCGGCTTCGCGCTGTTCCACGCGGCTTTCCGGCGTCTCTTCGGCTGGCCGGAGCGGCTCGCGCCCTCCGGCAGCCTGAACACCGCGATCACGCAGACGCTCAACGTGATGCTGATCTTCGTCTTCCTCGCCTATGGCGCGACGCTGATCTGGCAATCCGGGCAGGGAAGCGTGCATCCGCTGCTGCCGCTCGCGGGCGGCGCCTTCTGGGGCCTGCGGCTTGCCCTGCAATTCGTCTGGTTCGATCTCAAGCCCTGGCCCTCGAAGCTGATCACCGCCATCTTCGCGCTGACAACCGTGATCCATCTGCTGGCAGTCAAAGGCTGAAGCTCGCCAACCTTCACGCAGTCATCCCGGACGGAGCAAAGCGGAGATGCGGGGTCCATCGCAGAGCGCCGCGCCTTCGATGGATCCCCGGCCAAGCGCGGGATGACGCGTGGTTCCGAGCAGTATCGACACAGCTTTGGAAGCCGAAAGGCTGGCCAAGCGCGTCCGGCTGCGGCACACCCCTTCATCATGTCGCAATCCCGCGAATCAGACGCCCGCGCGATCCTCAAATCGGTGTTCGGCTACGACGATTTCCGCCCCGGACAATGGGAGGTGATCGAAGCCGCGCTGTCCGGCCGCGACGTCTTCGCGGTGATGCCGACCGGCTCCGGCAAATCGATGTGCTATCAGCTGCCGGCACTGGTGGCAGGCGGGCTCACCCTCGTCGTCTCGCCGCTGATCGCGCTGATGCGCGACCAGGTCGGCCAGTTGCTGCGCGCCGGCGTTTCCGCCGCCTCGCTCAATTCGATGAACAGCGAGAGCGAGGCGGCGCAAGCCTGGGACCAGCTCAATGCCGGGGAGCTGCGGCTGCTCTTCGTCTCGCCCGAGCGATTGACCGGCGAAGGGCTGGTTTCGCGCCTGAAGCGCCTCGGCGTGACCAGGCTCGCCATCGACGAGGCTCACTGCGTCTCGCAATGGGGCCATGACTTCCGCCCGGAATACCGCCTGCTCGCCAAGACGCGCGAGGCGCTCGGCGGTGTGCCGGTGACCGCGCTGACCGCCACGGCCGACCGGGAGACGCAGGCCGACATCGCCCAGCAGCTCTTCCCGCAGCCGCCGCAGATGGTGGTGCATTCCTTCGACCGGCCGAACCTCAAGCTCGCCTTCGCGCCGAAGGACCAGCCGCGCCGGCAGATCGACGACTTCCTGCGCCGGCACCGCAACGGCTCCGGCATCGTCTACTGCTCCTCGCGCAGCAAGACCGAGCGTCTCGCCGCGGCCTTAAGCGAAAAGGGCTGGAACGCGCTCGCCTACCATGCCGGCCTCGAGCAGGCCGAGCGCAATCGCAATCAGGATGTCTTCCTGCAGGAAGACGGCGTCGTCGTCTGCGCCACCATCGCCTTCGGCATGGGCATCAACAAGCCTGACGTGCGCTTCGTCGTCCATGCCGACATGCCCGGTTCGATCGAGAGCTACTATCAGGAGATCGGCCGCGCCGGGCGCGACGGGCTGCCGGCGGACACGCTGACGCTCTACGGCGTCGAAGACATGGCGCTGCGCCGCCGCCAGATCGACGAGAAGCCGGTCGACGAGGAGCGCAAGCGCATCGAGCACAAGCGCCTCAACGCGATGATCGACCTGTGCGAGAACGCGCTCTGCCGGCGCAGCGCGCTGCTCGCCTATTTCGGCGAGGAGACGCCGCCCTGCCGGCACGGGCAGGCCGCGTTTCGCTGCGATCTCTGCGGCACCGAGGCTCCGGCGCTTGCCGATGCGACGCTCGATGCGCGCAAGCTCCTCTCGGCGGTGATACGCTCGGGCGAGCGCTTCGGCGCCGCGCATCTCGCCGACATCCTCACCGGCACGACGACGGAAGCGATCCGCCGCCAGAACCATGACGGGCTCAAGACGTTCGGCGTCGGCTCCGACAAACCGAAAGCGGCCTGGGCGGGACTGACGCGCAAGCTCTTCGCCGCCGGCGCGCTGGCCGAGGCCAGCGTCGAACATGGCGGCTTCAGACTGACCCCGAGGGGCGAGGACATCCTGTTCGGGCGCGAGAGCATCGCGCTCAGGGCCGACGCCTTCGCGGAACGTCGTTCACGGCGCTCCGAGCGCGACGCGGCGCGCGCCGACGGGCTCGACGAGGGCACCGCCGCGCTGTTCGAGCATCTGCGCAAGCTCCGGCTCCAGATGGCCCGAGAGGAGGGCGTGGCGGCCTACATCATCTTCACCGACCGCACGCTGATCGCGATGGCGCGCGAGCGGCCGCTCGGGTTGGAGGAGATGCGGGGCATCGAAGGGGTCGGCGAGCGCAAGCTCGCGCAATATGGCGAGGCCTTCATCGAGGCGATCGCGGGCTTTTCCGCCTGACACTGGTAACCACGCCTCAGCGGCAACCGAAGCCGGGGTTGGATCGTGGCTCCGGATGGGGCATCCTGATCGCGCAGGGCGCTACGGCGGCGTCCCGGCAAGCCGAACGGTCCATGGACAAAACCCGCGAACAGTTCGCCGATCTGGTCGAACATTCGGACGTCCTGCTCGCGGTCTATGACGAGACCGATCGCCTGCGCCTTGCCAACGACGCCTTCCGGCGGACCTTCCATCTCGCGCCCGGCGAAACTCCGACCTGGACCGAGATCATGCGCCGGAACCACACCGCCTTCAAAGGCACGGCGATCCAGGCCAGCGATCTCGAAGCCTGGCTGACCTCGACCCAGTCGCGGCGCGGCAAGACGCCGTTTCGGGCCTATGAGACCGATCTCGTCGACGGGCGCTGGCTGTGGATGACCGAAACCGTCCGGCCCAATGGCTGGATGCTCTGCATCGCGAGCGAGATCAGCGACCTGCGCCGCGAGGAAAGGCTGCTCCGGCAGGATCGCGACCTGGCGATGCGCGCGGCCCAGACCGACGAACTGACCAGCACCGCCAATCGCCGCTTCGTCTTCGGCCGGCTGGAAGCACTGATCAAGGCGGCAGCGCTCGTGCCGGACAGCGCGCTCAGCGTCTGCCTGTTCGACATCGACCTGTTCAAGAGCATCAACGACCGCTTCGGCCATCAAGGCGGCGACATGGTGCTGCGCCATTTCACCAATCTCGTGCATGGCGTGATCCGGCGGACCGATTGCTTCGGCCGGATCGGCGGCGAGGAGTTCATGCTGGTCATGCCGGGATCGCCGGCCGAGAACTCGGTGGTCTTCGTCCAGCATCTGCTGGCGCAGGCCCGCACGGCACATCCCCTGCCCGATCGGCCAGCGGTAAGCTATACCTGCTCGGCCGGTGTCGCCACCTACCAGCCCGGCGATACCGCGGCCACGATCTATGGCCGCGCCGACCGCGCGCTCTACCGCGCCAAGACTGAAGGGCGCGACAGGGTGCAGCTCAGCATGGAGGCACTGCCTCTCGCGGGGCGATCCTGACGAGATCGCGCCTCCCGCGTACACGCACGCGTAGGCGCGTGAAAAAGCCATCGTCAGTCCCTATATTGCAGTTTCGAATCAGGATCATCGCGGGCGCCCGCTCGCCCGTTCAGGGACCATTTCATGACCGATGCCGCGCTCAGCGCCCAGCCCGACGATTACGGCGCCGATTCCATCAAGGTTCTCAAGGGCTTGGATGCAGTTCGCAAGCGGCCGGGCATGTATATCGGCGACACCGATGACGGCTCGGGCCTGCACCACATGGTCTATGAAGTCGTCGACAACGCCATCGACGAAGCGCTTGCCGGCCACGCCAACCTCGTCACGGTGACGCTGAACGCCGAGGGATCGGTCACCGTGACCGACAACGGCCGCGGCATTCCCACCGATATCCACAGCGAGGAAGGCATCTCGGCGGCCGAGGTCATCATGACCCAGCTCCATGCCGGCGGTAAGTTCGACCAGAACTCCTACAAGGTCTCGGGCGGCCTGCACGGCGTCGGCGTCTCCGTCGTCAACGCGCTCTCGGTCTCGCTCAAGCTGCGCATCTGGCGCGGGGGCCACGAGCACTTCATGGAATTCCGCCATGGCGATGCGGTGGCGCCGCTCGCGGTGGTCGGCCCGCAGGGCGACAAGCGCGGTACGGAGGTCACCTTCCTGCCGTCACAAGAGACCTTCACCATGGTGGAGTTCGATTACAAGACGCTGGAGCACCGGCTGCGCGAACTCGCCTTCCTGAACTCCGGCGTGCGTATCGTGCTGACCGATGCTCGCCATGCCGAAATCGTCCGCGAAGAGCTGATGTACGACGGCGGCGTCGAGGCCTTCGTGCGCTATCTCGACCGCGCCAAGACAGCGGTGATCGAGAAGCCGATCATGCTGAGCTCGGAGAAGGACGGCATCACCGTCGACGTCGCGCTGTGGTGGAACGACAGCTACCACGAGAACGTGCTCTGCTTCACCAACAACATCCCGCAGCGCGATGGCGGCACCCATCTCGCCGGCTTTCGCGCCGCGCTGACGCGCCAGATCACCGGCTATGCCGAAAGCTCGGGGATCTCGAAGAAGGAGAAGATCTCGCTCACCGGCGACGATTGCCGCGAAGGCCTGACCGCGATCGTCTCGGTCAAGGTGCCCGATCCGAAGTTCTCCTCGCAGACCAAGGACAAGCTGGTCTCCTCCGAGGTGCGTCCGGTCGTCGAGAACGTCGTCAACCAGGCCCTGTCCGAGTGGCTCGAAGAGCATCCCAACGAAGCCAAGACCATCGTCGGCAAGGTGGCGGAAGCCGCTGCCGCGCGCGAAGCCGCGCGCAAGGCGCGCGACCTCACCCGCCGCAAGGGCGCGCTCGATATCGCCTCGCTCCCGGGCAAGCTCGCCGACTGCCAGGAGCGCGATCCGGCCAAGTCCGAGCTGTTCATCGTCGAGGGTGACTCGGCCGGCGGCTCCGCCAAACAGGGCCGTGCTCGCGAATACCAGGCCGTGCTGCCGCTGCGCGGCAAGATCCTCAACGTCGAGCGTGCCCGCTTCGACAAGATGCTCTCCTCCGACCAGGTCGGCACGCTGATCACGGCGCTCGGCGCCGGTATCGGCCGGGCTGAGGCCGACCAAGGCGGCTTCAACCTGGCGAAGCTGCGCTACCACAAGATCATCATCATGACCGACGCCGACGTCGATGGCGCCCATATCCGCACGCTGCTGCTGACCTTCTTCTATCGGCAGATGCCGGAACTGATCGATGCCGGCCATCTCTTCATCGCCCAGCCGCCGCTCTACAAGGCGGCGCGCGGCAAGAGCCACGTCTATCTCAAGGACGAGCGGGCGCTGGAGCAATACCTGATCGACTCGACGCTGGAGGGGGCGACCTTCCGCACCAGCGAGGGCGTCGAGCGCGGCGGAACCGATCTGCGCGCGCTGATCGAGGAGGCCCGCAGCGTCCGCAATGCGCTCGCCCAGCTCCATTCGCGCTACGACCGGCGCGTCGTCGAGCAGATGGCGATCGCAGGGGTGCTTCACCCGCTGAGCGAGGACAACGAGGCGCAGGCGAACGAAGCGGCGGCCGCGATCGCGAAACGGCTCGATGCGATCTCGGACGAGCTGGAACGCGGCTGGGAAGGCAAGATCGTCGATGGCGGCTTCGTGTTCTCGCGCATGATCCGCGGCGTGAAGCAGGCGGCGACGATCGATGCCGGGCTGCTCGCCAGCGCGGAAGCCCGCAAGCTCGATGCCGCGGCGATTTCCCTGCAGGAAGCCTATGCCAAGCCAGCGATGCTCGCCCGCAAAGGCGATTCCTTCCCCATCAACGGCCCCACCGACCTGTTCGATGCGGTCTCGGCCATCGGCAAGAAGGGCGTCGCGCTGCAGCGCTACAAAGGGCTGGGCGAGATGAACCCCGACCAGCTCTGGGAGACGACGCTCGACCGCGACGTCCGCACGCTGCTGCGCGTCAAGAACGACCAGAACGACGAGGCCGACGATCTCTTCGTCAAGCTGATGGGCGATGTCGTCGAGCCGCGCCGCGAGTTCATCCAGACCAACGCGCTCAACGCGACCGTCGATATCTGATTTCGGCGCCGAAGCCGGCACGGCGTTTCAAAGCCCGCGCAGACAGTGTCTGCGCGGGCTTTGCCATTACTTGAAGCCGATCAGCACGCCGTCGGCGCCGAGCGACAGCTGCAACCCTTTGCGGCGCGTCGCCAGCTTCATGGTCACGCCGTTGGTGTTGCGCAGCCAGAGCGTGCCGCTTCCCTGGTCGCCAAGGGCCCAGCCCTCGCGCAGCTGGACATAGGCGCCGGCGAAATCCTCGCGCCGCGTCAGCCCGTAGACCGTCCCGTTTGCGGTCAGGCGCGAGGCGCCGATGCCGCCGAAGCCGAGCCCTCCGACGGTCAGGCCATAGTTCCGGCCGCGAAAGGTGAGCGTACCGCCGCCCACCTGGCCCGAGCCGATGAAAGCGACCTGGACCTGCTGGATTCGGACCTTCCCCGTCGCCGGCCCGAGATTGCTCTGCTGCGCGTTGACCGGCCCAGCCAGCATCAGCGTCGCCGCGAGCATGATACCGGCCTTTGCCAGCGTAGCGGTCTTTGCAATCTGCTTCATCATGGCTGCCTCGCTCCTCAGAAGGGGTTGATGTAGTTGGTGATGGCGATCTGCCGGAGGAGGACCTTCCGGATCACATGAGCGGCCTTCACCCGGTCGGTGAAGATCGCGGCGGCGCCGATGCTGCCCGCCGGCAGGGACCGGGCGAAGGCGGCATCGTCGATTCTCACGCGCACCACGAAGGGAGCCGCCTGGATGGCGCCCGGCGTCACCGCTGCCCCCGAGGTGTGGACCTGCCCGGTGGATACCGCCTGCAGGATGCTCTCCACCTTGCCGGTCTGCACCGTTCCCGGCGTCATCTTGAAGGTCAGCTCCACCGGCTGTCCCGGCGCGAGATAACGCGCATCGGTCTGGTTGATCTCGACACCGACGATCGTATCGGCGGTGTCGATGAAAGCCATGACCGGCGAGAGCGGCAGGCTGGCGACGCGCGCTCCCTTCCGAAGCGCGACATTGGTGACATAGCCGTCGGCGGGCGCGCGCACCGTCGTCTTTTCCAGATTCCACTTGGCGCCTTCGAGCTGGGCCCGCAGCTGATCGACGGAAGCCTGACGTTCCTCGACGTCGAAAGCCCGGCCGGTGCCCTGGGTCTGGAGCTGGGTCATCTGGGAGAGACGCGTCTCCTGAAGCTTGAGCTGCGCCTGGATCGCATCGACCTGGGCCTGGAACGGCGTCGGATCGATGCGGAAGAGCACATCCCCGGTCTTCAATGGCTGGTTGGCCTGGACGGGAACCTCGATCACCTCGCCGGCGACGTCGGGCACGATCGCGACCGAGTTGCGCACCACCAGCACGCTGCCCTGAGGAGCGCCCCAGTTCATAGGGATGAATAGACCAATGAGCAGAAGCAGCAGGACGAGGACCGGCGAAACCTTCCAGAACATATTGAAGGGCACGACCCTGAGTTTCACCAGGATGAAGAGCAGGGCGAGATAGAAGTTGAGCAGAACGACTATCATCGCGCCGCCTCCGTCCCGGAGGACGAGTGGCCCGGCCTCGCCGGTACATCGACATAGGCCCAGATCAGCACGACCGGCCAGAGCACGAAGCCCAGGAAGAGCGTGACCCAGCCGCCGATCGAAACCGCCTCGGCCCAGGGATGATTGCGCCGCCGCGCGACCATGCCGGGCCACATCGCCATGAAGACGACGACAAAGACCGTGCTGGAGGCGAGGACCACCAGAACGATCCATGCGAAGATATCGAGACCGGACATGTCTTCCCCTGTCGTCCCTGCACGCCCTTCAGGCGATCGGATTGAGCGGCGGCAGCGGCTCGACCACCCGATGAGGCGGCGATCGATTCTGACGATGGAAGGTGGTCACGGCGCTGGCGAAGGCGGCTCCCGCCGCCCGGTCCCAGGCCGGGCCCGCGCCGAACAAAGCGCGTTCGAGCCGGGCCAAGGCGGGAGCCAAAGCGCTCGACCGCACACGCTGCTGCTCGTCGGGTGGCAAGCGGCGGAGCCAGTGCGAGGACGCCTGATAGGTTTTCGAGGCATCCCCGGCCCTGGCTGTGCGCAGCAATTCGCGACGCGCCGCAGCCTCGGACGACCGATGGCGCATTACCGCCTGCTGCCAGAGAGCCGAAAGCTTCGGGCGAAGGACAATAAGAACAGCGGCCAGAATGGCGAGCACGAGGGCAGCGGCGAGCCAGGCCAGCCCGGGCCACCGCTTCTGCGCATCCGGCCGGCCGGCAGCGGGGGCCGCAGCGACCGTCACCGCGACACCCGGCAAGGTCTCCATCCGCGCCTGCTTGTCCGACAGGTTCCACCAGGGCTGGGAGAGCGCCGGGAGCTCATAGCTTCCGGCCCTCTCGAAGACATAGGTGACCTTGTCCGTGCGGTGCCCTTCGACATTGCCGCGATTGCTGCGATCCTCCGCCACGGGCGGATCGGCATAGATACGCACGCCCTCCGGAGCGGCGAAGTGGAACTCGGCCATCCCGAGCGCGGGCACGCCATCGGCCTGCCGCCGGATCAGCCGCACCAGTGCGCTGCCCGGCTTGAATTGCGCCGTCGCGGGATTGGGCGACCAGCTCTGCTCGACATCGACGCGGTCGGCAGCCAGCACCGGGCCCGACGGGTCGATGCCGGGCGGCACGGTCACGTCGATGCGCGTCGGTTCGCCTTTCGCGGAACCCGCCGGCTCGCCGCTGCGATCGAGCAGCGTCACGCTCGGCGCGGGAACGGCGATCGCTCCGCCGCGGCGCGGGAACAGCACGAATTCGAAGCTCTGGCCGACATAGTCCTGCTCGCCGATCCGCTCGCGCATCGTCGTCGCCTGCGTCTCGAAACGCAGGATCTGCGCGCCGGCGGCCTCGGGAACGGCGACGCGCGGCGGGTGAAGCATCTCGCCGGGGAAGAGAACCTCGACATTCAATCGCACGGGCTGGCCGATGACGGCGCCCTGCGCAGGATCGAGCATGGTGCGGATGACCGGCTCGCCTGCGGGAGCCTGCGCCTGCGCGAGGGCCGGGAGAAGAACGAGCAGGAGCGCCAGGACCACCCTCATGGCGCCGTCCCGCCCGGCTGCGCCTGCAGCTGATAGGCGAACTTGGCGCGCAGGAAGTCGGCTGGCTGCGTCTGGACGCGCTTCAGCCAGAGGGCGCGGACCTGTTCGTCGGACATCGGCTTCTCGCCTTCGACCGTCGAATCCTCCCCGCCTTTCTTCGTCTTGTCGAAGACGATCTCATCGGCCTTCGTGTCGGTATTACCGGTATCGCCACCCGTCGTTTTCTTCCGCTCGGCGCGAATGCGCGCGATCTCGCGGTTGTTGAGCGCCACCGGCCAGCCGGGCCGCAAGGCGAGCGCCCGGTCGTAGCGCTTCATCGCATCGTCGTACTGGCCGAGCATCACCAGCGCATTGCCCTGGTCGAAAGCGCCTTCAGCCGTGTCGCGGGCCGCGAAGGCCTGGGCGGCCTCCTTGAAATCCCCGGCGCGGAACAGCGCGATGCCCCGCCAGAGCGGATCGCGGAAGGCTCGCGCCGCATCGGCCGGCCGATTCTCGCCCAGAAGCATCCGCCCGCGCTGATCCGGCGTCAGCCAGAGATCGCGCCAGCCGAGCCGGTAGCTCGCGGCCAGCAATGCGAGGACCGTCGCGACGGCGATGAGGATGTAGGGGGATGATGGCAGCGGGCGGGCGCTTCTCATGCCAGCACCCATCCGCGCCGGAACCACAACAGGGACAGTAGAGCGAGGAACGGGACCAGCCAGTAGCCGGCCTCGCGCCAATGCTCCCCTTCCCCCGTGATGCTCGCCGCCACATCCCGGCTGTCGAGACGGCGCACGACGGCGGTGACGTCCGTCTGGTCCGGCGTCGTCGCGATCGTCACGGCCCCGATCGCCCGCGCAGCCTCCGCCACGCCGCTCGCATCGATCCCCGGCGCTACCAATGCGAGCAACGTCACGCCGGGACCTTTGGTCCGGGCCAGATCGGCGACCGCCTCGGGTGCGATTGTATCCGCCATGACCAGGATCGAGCCGCCATCGGCACTGCCTGCGAGCGCACGCCTCGCGAGCGCCAGCGCCCCGGCGAGATCCTCCCCCTCCTTCGGCATGATGCGCGGCGAGAGGGCCTTGGCGAGATCGAGCACCGCGGCGCTGTCCGGCGTCGCCGGCAGGACGAGATGCGCCGAGCCGGCATAGGCGACGAGCGCCGTCGAAGCCCCTTCGCGCGCGGCCAGGATATCGGCAAGCTTCTGCCGCGCGCGGTCGAGTCGCGTCGGGGCGAGGTCTCCGGTCAGCATGGAAGGCGCGACCTTGAGCACGACCGCGACGGCGGGCTTGGCGTCGGCGAAGGGCGATGGCTCGCGCTGCCAGGCCGGGCCGGCGACGGCGATTGCCGCGATGATCCAGCCCAGGAACAGCCAGTCCGACGGCGTCACGCGCCTATGCTGGTCGGTCCCGACGATGAGATGGGACAGCAGTGCCGGGTCGATCACGCGCCGCCATTGCTGCAGCGTGTCGGAGTGGCGGCGCTGGATCAGCCAGAGCGCGGCCGCAGGAAGCAGCGCCAGCAGCCAGAGCGGCCGCTCGAAATGGAAAGCGGCGAGCGCGCCCATCATCGCGGCGCTCCCGCAATCGCCTGCGGTTCCGGGGCTGGGCTGCGCCTATGCCGGCGCCAGATGAACAATGACTGCGCGAGCATGGTGAGCACCAGCATCGCGGCGATGGGCACCCAGAAGATGTCGCGGCGCGGGCGGAAACTCACCGTATCGATATGGCGGGTCTCGATCTCATCGAGGCGGCGATAGATGTCGGCGAGCTGGGTGCGGTCGAGCGCGCGGAAGAAGCCGCCGCCGGTCGTGTCCGCGACCTCCTTCAGCGCGGCCTCGTCGAGCTTGTCCTCGCCAGCCGCCTGCGGATCGCCGACCGCGACGGTATGGATCACGATGCCCTTGTCCTTGGCGACGCGCGCGGCCTCCGCGGGCGGGACCTTGCTCATGGTGTCGTTGCCATCGGTCAGGGCGATGATCGTCCTGGCCTTGACCGTGCTCTTGGCGAACAGCCCGATGCCGAGGCCGATGGCGTCACCGAAGGCCGTGCGCGGCCCGGCCATGCCGACATCGGTGTCGCGCAACATCGCGCGGCACAGCTCCAGGTCGGTGGTGAAGGGCACCAGCGCGAAAGGCGCATCGCCGAAGACGACGACGCCGACGCGATCGCCCTTGCGGCGCGAGAGGAAGTCGTCGAGCACCTGCTTCACAGCCGTCAGGCGGTCCACGGTCTTGCCGGAGGCATCGACGAAATCCTTGGTGTCCATCGAGCCGGAGAGATCGACGAGGACCAGCAGGTCACGGGTGGGCACGTCGCGATGCAGAGGCGGCTCGATCCATTGCGGCCGGGACAGCGCCGCCAGGGTCATCAGCCAGACCAGCGCCAGGACCAGCAGACGGCCGAGATGGCGCCGCGCGACGACGCCGCCGGAATAGGGCTGCTGCCCGCTCAGCCTTGCCAGCCTGTCGAAGAAGGGCACGCGCAGACCGGCGCGCCGCTCCGCATGGGCCGGCAGCGCGAACCAGACGAGCAGCGGGAGCGGAGCGAGCAGAACGACCCACGGATGAGCGAAGGAGAGCATCGTCACCTCCGCCCTGAAACGCGGCCGCGCTGGCCCCGCAGCCAGACCTTGGCTTGAGCAGCCAACGCAGCAGGGTCCTGTGCGGATGAAGAAGCGTTTGCCGAAAACAGCCCATGCAGGCTGCTGGTCAGTTCCGTCATCGTTTCGCCGGCAGGCGCCGTCTCGACGACGAAGCTCGTCCAGGCCGGCCCCGTCAGGGACGCTACACGCTCCCGCCCATAGGTGACCATCGCGGCGCGCTTCAGTACGGCCGAAACGGCGCCGGGCGCATTGCCAGCAAGCGCCGCCGAGTCGATTTCCGCGGCGGCGCGACGGAGATAGGCGTCGGCGCGATAGCGCTCCCATGCACGCCAGCCTGCCACCGCCAGCGCGGCAGCAGTCGCACCGCCCAAGATCCAGACGCCGGCGGCCGGCGGCCAGAAGGATATCGCCGGAGGCAGCGCCAGATCGGCGAGATTGGCGAGGTCGCCGGGATCGGCGCTCATGGCGCCCTCCCGCTGGCGCTCGCGAGCTTTTGTGCCTGGCGCCGGCCGATCAGCTCGCGCATTTGATCGGCCACGTCACGGTCGGGCGAGATCGCCAGCACCGGGATGGCGCGGCTGCGGGAGAGCTCCGCCAACCGGGCGCGCCATGCTGCCCTTTCATCGGAGAAGCGTTGCCGCAGGGATGCGCCGGAGGCGTCGACCTCGATCTGCGCCTGCCCAGAGCTAAACGTTGCCCGCCCGACATCCGGAAGCTGCTGCTCCAGCGGGTCCTGGATGAAGACGGCGAGGACGTCGTTATGGGCGCAGAGCCGGGTCACCAGCCGGCGGGTCTCGTCATTCTCGCCATCGAGGTCGGAGATAATGCAGATCAGGCCGTCATGCGCCACCATGCGCGCGGCCGCGCTCAGGGCCTCGTTGAGCCGGCCTGCCCCTTGATCGGAGACTGGCGCGTGTTCCAGCGCCGCATTCTGCCTGACGACCTCGCTCAGAACGCGCACGACGCCCTGGTCGCGCGCCTGCGGCTTGACCGTCACCACCCCATCATCGTTGAAGACCACGGCCCCGACACGATCGCCAAGCGAGGTGACCCGCCAGGCGGCAAGCGCGGCAGCCTCCGCCGCCGCAACCGATTTCATCGCGCGCCGGCTGCCGAAGAACATCGTGCTGCGCTGGTCGACGAGCAGGATGACGGGCCGGTCGCGCTCCTCGGAATAGACCCGGACATGCGGGCTGCCGAGCCGCGCCGTCGCGCGCCAATCGATCGTGCGGGTATCGTCGCCCTCGAAATAGTGCCGCAGCTCCTCGAAATTCAGGCCGCGCCCGCGCAGACGCGAGGCGTGGCGCCCAGCGAGGAGGCTGTGCACCGGCTGGCGCGGCAGGAAGCTGAAGCCGCGGGCGCGATGCTTGAGACGAAGGAGGTCGTCGAGCGTGGCGAAAGCGCGGGCGCCCGCAGCCGGAGCCGGCCCTTCCGTCCTCGCTCTTTCCCGCATCAACGCCATGACGCGCCTCGCTACGCCGCAACGGCGACCTGTTTCAGCACCTCGTCGAGAACCGCATCGGCGCTGACGCCCTCGGCGCCCGCCTCGTAGCCGAGCGAAATCCGGTGGCGCAGACAATCATGCGCGACGGCCTGCACATCCTCCGGCGTGACGTAGTCGCGCCCCTGCAGCCAGGCATAGGTGCGGGCGCATTTATCGAGCGCGAGAGAGCCGCGCGGGCTGGCGCCGACCGCGATCCAGTTCTTGAGACGATCACCAAATTCGGCCGGCCGCCGCGTCGCCGCGACGAGCCCGACCATGTAGGTCTCCACGACATCCTTCGTCGTCACGCGATCGATTTCCGTGCGCGCGTCGAAGACCACCTGCTGCGGGATCAGCGCGGGAGCCGCGGCGGGGCTGCCTGCCGTAACGCTTTCCGCGCGAACCAGCCGCATCACCTTCACCTCGTCGGCATCGGAGGGATAATCGATGCGCACATGCATCAGGAAGCGGTCCATCTGCGCCTCGGGCAATGGATAGGTGCCCTCCTGCTCGATCGGGTTCTGCGTCGCGAGGACCATGAAGAGCGGCGGCAGGTCGTAGCGCTTGCCGGCCACGGTGACGTGGCGCTCCTCCATCGCCTCGAGGAGGGCCGACTGAACCTTGGGCGGGGCACGGTTGATCTCGTCGGCCAGGACGAGATTGCCGAAGACCGGCCCCTTGCGGAATTCGAACTGCCCGTCGGCGCGCAGGATCTCGCCGCCCGTCACGTCCGAGGGCAGCAGGTCCGGCGTGAACTGGATACGGCTGAAATCCGATTCCAGATTCTGCGACAGGCTCTTGATCGCCCGCGTCTTGGCAAGGCCGGGCAGGCCTTCCAGCAGCACGTTGCCGTTGGCGAGCAACGCGATGACGATGCGCTCGACCACACGCTCCTGCCCGATGATGTCCTGGTTCATCCGGCTCTGCAGCTCTTTCAATGCATCGCGCGCGGCCTGCCCCGCTTCATCCATTGCCCGACCCTCGACTGTGGCTGGGATCGGAGTGTGACGGAACCCCGGATCAAGTCAGCCTTGTAACCGTTACGGCCGTGAGGACGGGAGCCGGGCAGGCCATCTCATGGCAAGCCGGCGATGCGCGCCCTCTCCGTCCTCGTCAAGCGCGTAACCGTAAACGCCTACAGAGGCGCCACGCGTGCTGGCACACGGATGCGAGGGCTCTCACGGAATCCTGGGAACGACATCGTTGCCGAAGCTGTCCGTCTGGCGCGCGAAACTGTTCTGACCAGCCTGCACATAGTTCGGGCCACCACCCCGTGCCGGCGCCGGGCCGGCATCGAGATAACTGCGCTGGGTAGGCGTGGACGTCACGATCCGCTGCGTTTCCGGCGGCGGCGAGGCCGCATCCTGCGTCGTGCAGGCGCCCAGCACGAATGCGGGGACCATGAGCACGAGCAGGGCGAAGCGTTTCGTCTTGCTGATCTGGGTCATTGCGGCCTTCGGCTTGCGCCGTCCTCTTCGCTGTCCGTGGTTGGTGATCGACTTCCGAGACATCAGCGCTCGCGGACCACGCAGCGAAAACCGACATGGCTGGTGGAGGTGTCGACGGGCTCGGCATGGCGCGCCGCCGGCCGGTAGCGCCGGCAGTAACTCGGCGCGCACAAATGGGAGCCGCCCTTCAGTACCTTGCGGGGAATGTGGATCGTCGGCTGGCGGGGATCGTAGCTCTCGGCCTCCGGCCCCCCGCGCGGGTTCTGCGGCACGCAACAGGCCTTGGGTGCGTCGGCCTGATGGCGCACCGACCAGAAATCGGCTGTCCACTCCCAGACATTGCCGATCATGTCGTAGAGATCATAGCCGTTCGCCGGAAACGCCTTGACAGGCGAGGTGCGGGCCCAGCCGTCATCCTTGGTGTTCTCGCTGGGGAAATTCCCCTGCCAGATATTCGCCATGTGACGGCCGGCCGGCACGAGCTCGTCGCCCCAGGCGAATTCGGCGTCTTCTCGCCCGCCCCAGGCGGCGAATTCCCACTCCGCCTCGGTCGGCAGCGATTTGCCGGCCCACGCCGCATAGGCCTCGGCGTCGCGATAGGCGACATGGACGACGGGATGGTCGTCCATGCCCTTGATCGAGGATCCCGAACCGTAGGGCTTGCGCCAGGTCGCGCCGAACTTGAACGTCCACCACTGCGCCCAGTTGCGCAGATCGACGGGATGCGACGGCGGATCGAACATCAGCGATCCCGCCCGCAGCATATGCGGGAGGGCGCCCGGGTAATCCTTCGGGTCCGGCGCGATCTCGGCGAAGGTGACATGGCCGGTCGCCTCGACGAAGGACCGGAACTGCCGGTTCGTGACCAGCGTCGCATCGATCCAGAACGGGTCGACGCTGACGCGATGGCTCGGCGCCTCCTCCGGATAATGCTTGCCCGACCCCATATGGAAGGTGCCGCCGGCAATGCGGATCATCCCCTCGGTCGCAGCGGGCACGTCCAGAATCGCAGCGTCAACCATCGTCTCGGCCTTTCTTCAGGCGGCTCCCGCCGAGATCGCCCTCGGCCAGAAGTTCTTTCCGAGCCTGCGCCATCGCCTCGCGCGCGTCGTCATCGACCTTCGGGAATTTGAGCTTGCACTTTTCCAGACACTCCACGATCGCGGCGGCGACGAACAGCCGAGTGAACCACTTGTTGTCGGCGGGAACAACATGCCAGGGCGCCGTCTTGGTCGCGGTACTGGCGATGGCCTCCTCATAACTTGCCTGATAGGCGTCCCAGTGGCGGCGCTCGGCGATATCGGCGGGATCGAACTTCCAGTTCTTGTCGGGCTGGTCGATCCGCTCCAGCAGGCGGCGGCGCTGCTCGTCCTTCGAGAGATGAAGGAAGAATTTCAGGATGATGGTCCCGTTTCGCGTCAGGTGGTGCTCGAACTCGCGGATGCTTTTGAAACGCTGCTGCCAGACGTCCTTGCCGATCAGCTTCGGTGCCAGCCCCTGTTTCTTCAGCAGCTCGGGATGGACGCGGACGACGAGGACCTCCTCGTAATAGGACCGGTTGAAGATGCCGATCTCGCCGCGCCCCGGTAGCGCGCAGGTGGCGCGCCAGAGAAAGTTATGGCTCAGCTCCAGCTGGCTCGGCGCCTTGAAGGAGGTGACCCGGCAGCCCTGCGGGTTCACGCCGGACATGACGTGCTCGATCGTGCCGTCCTTGCCGGCGGTGTCGATCGCCTGCAGCACGATGAGCACGGACCAGCGCCTGCCGGCATAGAGCCGCTCCTGCAACTCGTGCAGGCGCCTCACGCCGTCCTGCAGCAGCTGCTTCGCCGCGTCCTTGTCGATATCGAGCCCGCAGGTATCGGCGGGGTCGAAACGCTTCAGGCGGAAGCCGTCTCCGTCGGTCACCCGGAAGCGCTCGATGATGTCATCCGGCCGCATCGCGGGAGCCTTCCAATCCAGGGTTCCGGCAACCGTTGCAATGCGTCGGCATCCCGCTCGACATCTTCCGGCTGAGCATCTCCGATCTTCCACCTTCCCGTGCAGAAAAAGAAGCTCTTCGATCCGGCTTCAGCTTGGGCGATGGCCCCTCAGGAAAAGCCGCGACATCCGGAGGAGAAACGTCATGAGCCAACGGAGCACCCGTCGGTAAACGAGGCCAATTCGGGCAAGGGCCCGGTCGGCGGAGTGCGCCGACCGGGTTTGTGCGTCTCGCTACTTGGGAGCAGCCTTGGCGGCATTGGCCTTGATCTTCGCCTCCACGTCGCGCGCCACCTGATCGATCGAGAAGCTCGGCGCTTCCTGGCTCGGCGGATATTCGATGAAGGTTTCGAGGAAACCGGCCGCCTTGGTCACCAGCCAGCCGGCCAGATAGACGTTGTCGACCAGCCAGGCATTGTACTGGTCCGAGACGATGTCGGCGCGCTCGAAGGGGTCCATGCGCAGGTTGAAGATCTTCGGCACGCGCAGGCAGACGAAGGGCTCCTTCCAGACGTCGAAGCCGCCGGGATACTTCATCTCGCAGAACACGGCCTTCCAGTTCTCGTGGCGATAGGCGACGAGCACGCCGTCATCGTTGAAATAGGCGAAGTCGGTGCGGTTGCCCTTCGGCTGCTGGCCGGTCAGGTAGGGCAGCTGGTTGTAGCCGTCGAGATGGACCTTGAAGGTCTTGTTCTCGACGCTCGTACCCTTGAGCAGGCGCTCCTTGACGTCCGTGTCGCCGGCCGCAGCGAGCAGGGTCGGGAACCAGTCGAGGCCTGAAAACATCTCGTTGGAGACCTCGCCCGGCTTGATCTTTCCAGGCCAGCGGACCATGGCCGGCACGCGGAAGGCGCCTTCCCAGTTCGAATCCTTCTCGTTGCGGAACGGCGAGGTCGCCGCATCCGGCCAGGAGAATCGGTTCGGACCGTTATCCGTGGCGTAAATGACGATGGTGTTGCTTGCAATGCCAAGATCGTCGACCGCCTTCAGCAGCTTGCCGACATCCTCGTCGTGCTCGAGCATGCCGTCGGCGTAGTCGTTGCCGGGCATGCCGCTCTTGCCCTTGTTGGCTTCGCGAATATGCGTGAACACGTGCATGCGCGTCGTGTTCATCCAGGTGAAGAACGGCTTGTTGGCCCGGACCTGACGCTGCATGAAATCGATTGCGCCCGCGGTCGTCTCGTCGTCGATCGTCTCCATCCGCTTCTTGGTCAGCGGGCCGGTATCCTCGATCTTGCCGTCGGCAGAGGCCTTGAGCACGCCGCGCGGCGAGTTGGCCTTGACATAGGCCGTGTCCTGCTTTGGCCAGTACGGCCGCTCGGGCTCCTCCTCGGCATTGAGATGGTAGAGATTGCCGAAGAACTCGTCGAAGCCGTGCCGGGTCGGCAGGTATTCATCGCGGTCACCGAGATGGTTCTTGCCGAACTGCCCGGTCGCGTAGCCGCGGGCCTTGAGCGCCTGGGCAATGGTGATGTCGCGGTCCTGCAGGCCGACCGGCGCGCCGGGAATGCCGACCTTGGTGAGACCGGTGCGCTTGGGCGTCTGCCCCGTGATGAAGGAAGAGCGTCCCGCCGTGCAGCTGTTCTCCGCGTAATAATCGGTGAACATCATGCCTTCCTTGGCGATCCGGTCGATGTTCGGCGTTCTGTAGCCGACCAACCCCTGCGTGTAGGCACTGATGTTCGACTGGCCGATGTCGTCGCCGAAGATCACGAGAATGTTCGGCCGGCTGGGCGCCGATGCAGGCGCGGGCTGCTGAGCCTTCGCCGCGCCCCCCGAGAGACCCAGGACGGCAGCCAGTGCTGCCGCGGCCAGGAATTTATGGCGTTCCATGAAATGCTCCTGGTTTCACATTGCAACCGTGGAGACATAGCTGACACAGCGTTCGTCCGCGCACGCCGCCGAGCATTGCATGGACCAATTTGGGGCTTAAGCCTGTAACGGTTACGGAACCCGGCCTTGTGCGCGCTGGCGCAGGCCGATGGCCGCGGACATGGCGCTGGTCGCGTCGGCGGCCAGATCGTCGACGCCCTCATAGCCGGATGCGCTCGCGACCACGTAGTCGCGGAAGCTGGTGGCCAGGACCTCGCCTGTTGCGAGATCGCCCAGGCGCCAGGAGTAACGCATCTTGGCATCGACGGGGCGAACCGCGATATCGAGCGAAAGCGCCTCATGCGGCGCACAGTAGATGGCCTGGATCGCGTCGGCGGCCGCACGGCGCTCCTCCGGCGGCACGACATGGACCGTGAAGGAAGCCTTCTGCAGCGTCATCGCGAGCGCATCGACGAACAGCTCGGCGCGTGCCGCCATGTCTTCATTGCCCCGCCCGGTATGATCCTGAACGATCACTTGCGCCGAGAGCAGCGGCATGCCGGCCCTCTTCTCGGCGAGATCCCCGCCGGCCTCCGCGCCGTGCGCCAAGGCAGCCCAGTCGAATGCCGGCACGTAACTGCCCTTGGGAAGCGAAATCCTGACCGCCGCTTCAGATCCCACCTGCTCGTAATAGGATGCCAGGGCCGCTCTCAAGCGTGTCGCCTCGATCCTGACGATCGGATCCGTCGCCGGATCGAAGGCTTCATCGCGTCCGAAGACATCGACGCCGATCGTATAAGCCTTGATGCGATCCGCCGTGCCTCTGATGGCCTGCGTCACCACGAAGGACAGGAAGCGCCGGTTGCGCTCCGAAAGACGCAGTTCATCGGAAGTCAGCAATCGTTCGAGAGCTCCGAAGACCTGTTCGGCCCCCGGTGGTTCCCGCCTGCTGTTCAAGCTCTCGCGCATCGCTTCGTCCTCGCCGCTGGACCGAAACCACGTCGATATAATGTACGCTGTTCCAAGTATGACGTGCAGTTGGCCGTGTCAGCAAGCCTGAAGACGCATGGCACACTCGCGATTCCCGACGACCTTAAGAAATTCGCTTCAGGATATCTTGCTCTGTCGCGACCATCAGCGAGCGATACTCTTGCGCCCGTTCGGGGGCAGCGGGCGACGGAGACTTGTCCCAGTAGGAAGCCGCCTCGCAGGCGACTTCATAGGCTTCGCACAACTCCGCAAGCCGCGCATCGCTGCCGAACCGAGCCTTGAGCGCTGGGCGCTTTTGTGGCCACCGGAGCATCAGGCGAGCCAGGCCGCGTCTCTGCGCGTTTTCCATCGCCACGCTTTCATCAGACGAACGGACACATGAATAGTGTGACTCCAGTCCTCGCCGTCGGGACACCATGTAACCGTAACAATCCTGTTTTCGCCTGCAGCAATCGTCAGGCCGCTTTGACGACCCCAGCAAATCGGTCCAGCGTCCGCATGAGGGGTCAGGGACATCAATCATGCGGCGTATAGGTACGGCTGTCTTCGCAGCAACGGCATGGGTTGCTGTCGGTGCCGTTCCCGATGCGGTCTTCGCCACCGAAAGCGGCGCCAGCCTTTTCGTTCCCGGACTTCGCGGCCCCGGCGCCGGCATCGTCCCGCCACCCGGCTTCTACTTCGAGAACGACTTCTATTCGTACTCAGGACGCCTTTCGGCAAGCACGCAGACGCAGATTGGCGGCTCCGTCCTCACCAATGTCAAGGTCCAGGCGCGCGTCAACTTCGCCACGCCGACCTGGGTCACGCCTGTCGAGATTCTCGGCGGCAACCTGGCCTTCGCCGTCACCCTGCCTTTCGGCCAGCCGCGCGTCAGCGCGGGAGCGCTGATCGCCGCGCCTCGTCTCGGCCGCGGGTTCGGCGTGAAGCTGCGGGATTCGGAATTCCTGTTCGGCGATCCCGTCATGACGAGCTTCGTCGGCTGGCATGCCGGCAACTTCCATTGGCAGGTCGGCGCCGCCGTCAACATTCCTTCCGGCACCTATCAGGATGGCCAGCTGTCCAACCTGTCGTTCAATCGCTGGATCGGCGATCTCTACGCGGCGGCAACCTGGTTCGACCCGAAGATCGGCCTCGACATCTCGGGCGCCGTCGGCTTCGAGATCAACGGCAAGAACGACGATACCGACTACAAGAGCGGCAATGCGGTCCATGGCGACCTCGCCGTCACCTATTCGCTCACCAAGGAGCTGACGGTCGGCGCCCAGGTCTCGCATTATCAGCAGGTCACGGCGGATAGCGGTGCCGGCGCCTCCCTCGGGCCCTACAAGGGGCGCACGACGGCAATCGGCGGCTCGATCGGCTATACCTTCGTCGTCGCCGGGACGCCTGTCTCGACGCGCCTCAAGATCCTGCGCGAAGTCAGCGTCGAAAATCGGCCGCAAGGGACGATCGGACTGGTCAGCGTCGCCTTCCCGCTCGGCCATGTCGCGCAGGCGGCGCCACCTCCGGAACCCGTCCCCGGCGCCCGCGTGGTGAAGTACTAACCGCGCCCGTCGCTCAGGCTGCGTCGGCATCAGCTTGAAGCATGGCCCTTTTCGGGCGGCCGGCGAATGGCTATCAGGCTCCCATGGCGACGGCGACGACCGCCGTGCCGGTTTTGCCGGAAGCCCCGATAGCCGCGAGATCATGGCCCAGACGACACCCGCCACATTGGCGCTGAAGCAACTCGGCATCGCGTTCGAACTGCGCAGCTATGCCTACGATCCCAACGCGGAACGCGTGGGGCTGCAGGCGGCGGAGGCGCTGGGCGAGCCGCCGCAGCGCGTGCTCAAGACGCTGATCGCGCAGGTCGACGGCAAGCCGGTCTGCATCGTGCTCGCTTCCGACCGCGAGGCCAGCATGAAGAAGGTCGCGGCGGCTTTCGGCGGCAAGGCGGCGGCGATGATGCCGGTGCCGGATGCCGAGCGCCTGACCGGCTACAAGGTCGGCGGGGTCAGCCCCTTCGGCCAGAAGCGCAAGCTGCCGACGATCGTGGACGAAGCCGCCTCGGGCGAGACGCTGGTCTACGTCAATGGCGGACAGCGTGGCCTGCAGATCGCGCTTGCGCCCGCCGATCTCCTGAGCGCGGCGGGTGCTCGTAGCGCTGCCATTTCAGTCTGATCGCGGCCTCGCGCCGCCTTTCCCCATTCTCCGTGATCGCGTAGAGCGCTTTCCAGACAGATCAGATCGCCATCCCGTCATTGCGAGAAGGGCGGCCGGCACACGCTTCAAGGTTTCCCAACTCCATGATTCGCCTCGAGAACATTAGCAAGCAGAACGGAAAGCAGATCGTCTTCATCGAAGCCTCGGCAGGGCTTCTGAAGGGCGAGAAGGTCGGGCTGGTCGGCCCCAACGGCGCCGGCAAGACCACGCTCTTCCGGATGATCACCGGCGAGGAGGCGCCCGACGAAGGGGTGGTCTCGATCGATCGCGGCACCACCATCGGCTATTTCAGCCAGGATGTCGGCGAGATGGCCGGCCGCAGCGCGGTCGCCGAGGTGATGGACGGCGCCGGCCCGGTCAGCACGGTCGCGGCCGAGCTCGCCGAGCTCGAAGCGGCGATGGTCGATCCCGACCGGGCCGACGAGATGGAGGAGATCATCACCCGCTATGGCGAGGTGCAGGGCCGGTTCGAGGAACTCGACGGCTATGCGCTTGACGGCCGGGCGCGCGAGGTTCTGGCGGGGCTGGGCTTCAGCGAGGAGATTATGGAGGGCGATGTCGGCGCGCTCTCCGGCGGCTGGAAGATGCGCGTCGCGCTCGCCCGCATCCTGCTGATGCGGCCCGACGCGATGCTGCTCGACGAGCCTTCGAACCATCTCGACCTCGAAAGCCTGATCTGGCTGGAATCCTTTCTCAAGGGCTATGACGGCGCCTTGCTGATGACCTCGCATGACCGCGAGTTCATGAACCGCATCGTCGGCAAGATCGTCGAGATCGATGGCGGCGCGCTGACCAGCTACTCGGGCGATTACGAGTTCTACCAGCAGCAGCGGGCGCTGGCCGAGAAGCAGATGCAGGCGCAGTTCGAGCGCCAGCAGGCGATGCTCGCCAAGGAGATCGCCTTCATCGAGCGCTTCAAGGCGCGCGCCTCCCATGCCGCGCAGGTGCAGAGCCGCGTCAAGAAGCTGGACAAGATCGAGCGTGTCGAGCCGCCGCGGCGGCGCCAGACCGTCGCCTTCGAATTCCAGCCCGCACCGCGCTCAGGCGACGACGTCGTCAGCCTCAAGAACGTGCACAAGGCCTATGGCAGCCGGAGCATCTATGACGGGCTGAACTTCCAGATCCAGCGCAAGGAGCGCTGGTGCGTGCTCGGCGTCAACGGCGCCGGCAAGTCGACGCTGCTGAAGCTCGTCACCGGCACGGCCGAGCCCGATACCGGCATCGTCAACATCGGGGCCAGCGTGAAGCTCGGCTATTTCGCCCAGCATGCCATGGAGGTGCTCAACGGCGAGCGCACGGTGTTCGAGGCGCTGGAGGACCGCTTCCCGCAGGCGGGCCAAGGCTCGCTCAGGTCGCTGGCAGGCTGCTTCGGCTTCTCCGGTGACGATGTCGAGAAGCGCTGCCGCGTGCTCTCCGGCGGCGAGAAGGCGCGCCTGGTCATGGCGATGATGCTCTACGACCCGCCGAACTTCCTCGTGCTGGACGAGCCGACCAACCATCTGGACATCGCGACCAAGGAGATGCTGATCACCGCGCTCTCGCAATATGAGGGCACGATGCTGTTCGTCTCGCACGACCGCCATTTCCTGGCCGCGCTGTCGAACCGTCTTCTGGAACTGACGCCGGAAGGCGTCCACGCCTATGGCGGCGGATACACGGAATACGTCGCCCGCACCGGGCAGGAAGCGCCGGGATTGCGGAGCTGAGGGGAAAGCACGCCGTCATTCTCGGGCGAAGCGAAGCGCAGACCCGAGAATCTCCCTCAAGAAAAGGCTCCCGAGCCTCCGCGTCCCGAGATGCTCGGGTCAAGCCCGAGCATGACGAGCCTTCCCTCTACCGGGCGAAGACCGACCAGCCGGTGGCGTCCGCAAGACGTTCCAGCGCCAGCGTGCCGAGCAGGGAATTGCCGTTGGCGTTGAGGCCGGGCGACCAGACCGCGATCGCGGCCTTGCCCGGCGCGATGGCGAGAATGCCGCCGCCAACGCCGGACTTGCCGGGCAGGCCGACGCGGAAGGCGAAATCGCCCGAGGCGTCGTAATGGCCGCAGGTCAGCATCAACGCGTTGATGCGGCGCGCGCGCTGGGCCGATACCACGCGCGAGCCGCCCGGCTCGTAGAGCCCGCCATGCATCAGGAAACGCCCGGCCATGGCGAGCTGGCGGCAGCTCATGGCGATGGCACATTGGTGGAAATAGACGCCGAGCGTCAGCTCCGGCGGATGGGTGATGTTGCCGAAGGCCTTCATGTAGTTGGCGAGCGCGATGTTGCGGAAGCCGGTGGCCTGCTCGGCCCGCGCCACGGCCTCGTCGATGATGACCGCGTCGTCGTCGGCGAGATAGCGGACGAAGCGCAGCAATTCGCCGATGGCGACGCGCGGCTCATGGCCAGCGAGATTGACGTCGGCGACGACCAGCGCACCGGCGTTGATGAAGGGGTTGCGCGGCACGCCCTGCTCGCGCTCGAGCTGGACGATCGAATTGAACGGCGTGCCGGAGGGCTCGCGCCCGACGCGACGCCAGAGCGTATCGCCGACCTTGCCGAGCGCCTGGGTCAGCGCGAAGACCTTGGAGACGCTCTGGATCGAGAAGGGCTCGTCGCTGTCGCCGGCAGCGTGAACCTCGCCATCCGCGGTGACGACGCAGAGCCCGAACTGGTGGGGATCGATGCGGGCGAGCGGCGGGATATAGGTCGCGACCTCGCCGCGCTCGCCGGCGTCGCGCATCTCGTCGGCAATGTCGCGGACGAGCCGCCCGATATCCGTCACGCTGCGATCCCGGCTGTTGCGCGCTTCAGGCAAGCCCGAGCGGGCCGGCGGGTCAAGCCCGGCGGAACAGGCGATGGACATCAATCATCAATGGAGGCGGAGCGCCCCACCTGACGGGCCACCGTCGATCGCGGGGCGTTGGGCGGCGATGATGCAGAGCGACTTGCCGCGCGACTTCGCCTGATAGAGCGCGGCATCGGCCGCCGTCATCAGACTGTTCATGTCGCGGCCATGCTCGGGGGCGAGCGCAATGCCGATCGAGGCGCCGATGTGAAGCTTGTGCCCGCTGTCGAGCTCATAGGGCTCGGAGATCTCGCGCACGATCCGCTCGCCGAAGCGCTGGAGCTGGACGCGCTCGGTCTGCTCGGAGAGGACGACGAACTCATCGCCGCCGATACGGGCTGCAATGTCGGAAGCGCGGACGAGGCCGCGCAGACGGTCGGCCACGAGCTGGAGCAGGGCATCGCCGGCCATGTGCCCGTAGCTGTCGTTGACGGCCTTGAAGCCGTCGAGGTCGAGATAGACCAGGGCAAGCCCGCGCGGCGCCGCCTCGCTCTCGAACCTGCTGGTGAAGGCTGTCGCCAGCCCGGCCCGGTTCGACAGCCCCGTCAGCATGTCATGCCGCGCGTGGAAGGCGTTCTCGCGCTCCGCCCGCATCGTCGAGATCAGCATCGCGTTCAGCTTGTAGGCCGCGACCGTCATGCTGAAGAGATAGAACGGGATCTGCATGAAGGTGATCAGCATGATCGGCTCGGAGAGGAACGGCGCCGCCAGCACGCAGGGCCCGAGCGTCAGCACGATCATCACGCCGGCCATGCGCGGCGCGGCGAAATTGCGGAAGCAGATGCCGCCGACCATCGCGGCGGCGGACAGGCA
Source organism: Bosea sp. NBC_00550 (assembly GCF_026020075.1). Taxonomy (NCBI): domain Bacteria; kingdom Pseudomonadati; phylum Pseudomonadota; class Alphaproteobacteria; order Hyphomicrobiales; family Alloboseaceae; genus Allobosea; species Allobosea sp. NBC_00550. Next base: position 4,231,331 of record NZ_CP102772.1, on the reverse strand, counting down.
GGCGAGCGCCGCGGCCACCCAGTCGCCGCTCGTCAGGCTGAGGAAGGTCCCGGCCCCGATGCCGGCCGCCCAGGCGATGCCGAGCAGGAGATAGAAATCCGTCGGTGTCGAGTCGCCACGGGCCGCGCGGCCGCGTGCGCTCACCAGGACAAGCAGGCGCACGAAGCAGCAGATGACCTCGAAGGCGCACCAGAGCATGAACGGCAGGGTCGGAATGCGCAGCGTGATCAGAAACGAGACCGCCAGCGAATTGATCACGCCGCCTGCGAAGATCGGCAGCGTGCCGTAGAGGCTGCCCACCAGCGCGACCCGGATCTCCGGCGGAACATCCGGACCAGCATCCGCAAGCCAGCGCGTCACGCGCCAGCGCGGCAGGCTGAAACGGAGGACTGGGGCACTCATCGGCTGATCCGGCTCCTCTGGCGAACAGGCCATCGGGGCAGCCGGTCGCGAAGGGCTGCGTAGCAGGGAGGTATTACGATTCGGTGAGGAAAGCCGCGCGAATCACGCCCGGCCTGCAACGCAGGGATGCCGAAAGCTCATATCTTCAGCGATTTTGACGATAAACCCAGACGCGCGCGGGCGGGATGTTGCGCAGCACCCAGTCCGATACGAACGCCTTGAGGCCCGAGCCCTTGCGCGGGATCGGCGAAATCACCGAATAGGTGAACTGGATGAAGGGCGCGCCCGGAACGAGCAGGGGGAACGCCTCGCGGGCCAGCGCCGAGCGCGTGGCCGGGGGGCGGTTGAACAGCGGCAGGCTCGAGACGAGCGCGATCGCCTTCTCGTGCAGATGGCCGGAGAGCGTGGCGGCGAGCGCATAGGCATCGCCCTCCACAACGGTGGCGCGTGGAAAGCGCCGGCGCAGGAGCTCGCAGAACTCCGGGCTGAATTCGACGAGGATCAGACGGCTTTCGTCGATGCCGCGCTCGATCAGCGCCTCGGTGACGGGGCCGGTGCCGGGGCCGATCTCGATGACCGGGCCGGGTTGTTCCGGATCGACGAAGGATGCCATCCGCCGCGCGAGCGCCGGGCTCGACGGCGTCACCGAACCCGTGCGGCGTGGATCGTCGATCCAGGATTTGATGAAGCGGGCCTCATCGCCAAGCTTCGCCTTGGCCTCGCTGACGCGGCTCTTGAACTTCTCGGCGGTGCTGCGGACCTCGCTCTCGACCTTGTAGCGGACAGCCGCCACCTTGAGCTTGGCTTCGGCGACGCTGTCGACGAGGTCGGCGGCCGTCACCCGCATTTCGCCTTCGATCCGCGACGCTACACGGGACTGCCCGAGGCGAGCGGCAAGCGACGTAGCGCGCGGACGATGACGAACCGTCGAAGACATGGCACCCCTTGATCGCCGCAGAGACGACGCGTCTGACGCGGACGAACGTTACCTGTGCGGCATATGGGGTCAAGAGCGGCCGCCCGCCAAGCTCTTTTCCGCTTTCCAGCCAACAACCATCGGACAAACGCTTCAGATCAGCGGCCTGGGCGTCGAATTCTGCTCGTAGACCGAGGCCATACGCGCCGTCAGGCGCGGATTGAGCAACGTCAGACGCCCTCCCGACAGCGAGAACAGGCCAGCCTTGCGCAGGCGCGACCAGGTCTTGCTGGTGTGGACGAGCGAGAGGCCGAGTGCATCGGCAAGCTGCTGCTGCGAGAGCGGAAAGGCGAAGCTGTCGTTGCTCACCAGGCCAAGCGCATCGGCCCGGTGATAGAGCGAGATCACCAGCGCCGCGACGCGCTCGCCTGCGTTGCGCTGGCCCACCGACGTCAGATTATCGTCGATCAGACTCTCCTCGCGCGAGCCCAGCCACGCCAGCTCGTAGGCCAGAGACGGCATTTTCACGAACAGGTCCCAGATCCGCCTGCGCGAGAAGACACAAAGCTCGACCTCGGTGAGTGCCTCGATGCCGTGCTCGGAAGCGCTGAGCAGAGAGGCCTGCAGGCCGACGAGGTCGCCCGGCAGCAGGAAATTCAGGATCTGGCGGCGCCCATCCGGCAGGGATTTGTAGCGGAAGGCCCAGCCCGAATAGAGCGTATAGAGTTCCGCATCCTCCTGTCCGGGGTGGATGATGTCGGCGCCTGCCGGCAGCGCGCGATGATCGATCTTCATCGCCTGGATGAATCGGATCTCGTCGTCGGTCTTGTCCTTGAAAGCGGGTTTCAGCCGCAGCGGGCAGGCAAGGCAGGGCGTACCCAACCGTCCCTGCTTACTGACGATGTTCATGAGCGGATCGATCCCCCGAGGCCGATGCGGAAAGCGCCGGCAATCGCCCAACGCGCACAGGCGGCCACGCGTTCCCTGCCGGGACCAAGGGAACCATCAGGGCTTCCGTCGCGTTTTCCTGCTGAAACCCGACGTTTGGCGTCGGAAAGCGTTGGGAGACAGATATGCCGAAAGCCAGTCTTGCCCCGGCTGCACGAGCCCTCCTCTTCTTCGGATTCATGGGCGCAGCCGTCACCGGCCTGACGCTCGGAGCACAATTGCAGGCGCCGACCGACCAGAGTTCGACCACCGTCGCGATGGCCAAGGGCGAGCGTGATCAGGCTGCCGATCTCCGGTTCGCGGCGGTCGATCGCTCAGACCGCGCGCAGAGCACCGCGAAGCGTGCGATCGCCTCGCCTTCGCAGCAGGCGATGGCGGGCGGGCTCGTCACGCATATCGTGCGCTGAGCACGTGAGGATCTAAAAATGCGTAGCGGCGGAACCTGACGGGATTTCCCGCGTTACATGCGCGACGCATCCTCGCGTCGCACTTCAAAGCCGCCTCTGGCGGCTTATTTTTTGGCTTCTTGAAGGCGGAAACCCCATGCTGCTGCGCATTCGGCACGCAACGACCTACCGCTATGCCCAGCCCGTGGCCTTCGGTCCGCACCGGCTGATGCTGCGGCCGCGCGACAGCTTCGACCTGCGTGTCTTCGACACCGCGCTCTCGATCTCGCCGCACGCCCATCTCACCTGGATGCATGACGCCTACGGCAACCCCGTCGCCATCGCGAATTTCAAAGCCGAGGCCGATACGCTCGAAATCGTCAGCATCCTGACGCTCCAGCGCTTCGGCTCGGCCCTGCCCCGGACCGAAATCAAGCCCGGGGCCGCGCTCACCGGCGTGGTCTACAGCGAAAACGAGCGAGCGGTTCTCCAGCCTTTCCTGATGCTCGCCAGCGCCGACCCCGACAAGCATCTCGATCACTGGCTCGCAGATTTCAGGGCCCGGATCGGCCAGGGCTCGGGCCATCTTCTGCGCGACCTCGCCCATGCGATCCACGATGCGCTTTCCTATGCCGTGCGCTTCGACGAGGGGACCCAGCATCCCGTCGATACGCTGGAAAGCGCCAGCGGCTCGTGCCGCGACTATGCCTGGCTGTTCATCGAGCTCGCCCGGCGCATGGGTTTCGCCGCACGCTTCGTCACCGGCTACATCCATGACCGGAGCCTGGAGGCGTCGTCGCTGATCAGTGCCGTCGGGCTGACCCATGCCTGGGCCGACGTCTTCATCCCCGGCGATGGCTGGGTCGAGTTCGACCCGACCAACGATCTCGTCGCCGACCGGCAGCTCCTGCGTGTCGCTGTCGCGCGCGTGCCGGAGGATGCCTCGGCCGTCGCAGGCAGCTTCGTCGGGCCGGCCGGCTCCTTCCTGGGGCTCAGCGTCGGCGTTGCGATCGAACCGGCGCAGGCCGCGCAGCCATAAAGCTCAGACGGCGTGCCTGACGCGCCAGCGGCCAAGCGAATGGCTCTGGGGATCGGCCGTCTGAACGGCCTCGATCTGGGCGATCAGGCCGGCGAAGATGCGCGGCGGGGCGCCATGGCTGATCTCGCGGTCGGCGTCGAGCCCGACTTCGATCGTGGCTTCATCGATATCGACGACGCTGACCGTGATCCGCACTTCGGGCGTGCTGCGCAGCGCCCGCGAAGCGACATCCGCCACCAGGAACCCCAATGGGATGATGCGGTCGACCGAGAGTGTCGCCGTGGTATCGATCCGGCTCGTGACCCACTGGTCGCGGCTGCGGATCAGGTTCGAGATCATCGTGACGACATCGTCGAGGAACAGGTCGACGCGGACCGGCTGCATCTCACCGTCGGCCAGGGTGAAGCGATAGGCGGCAGAGAGCACATGGACACGGCACTCGGCATCGGCGAGCGCCAGCCGGGCCTCGTTGCGATAATCGCGCTTGCTCAGGCCGATATAGCTCTGGACGACCTGCAGGCTGTTCTTCACCCGATGATGCAGCTCGCGCACCAGAAAGCGGTTGTCGTCGAGCGCGGTCTGGAGCCGGCGCTGACGCACCTCCTGCTCGTCGACCATCGCGTTGAAGGCTTCCGCCACACTGCGGATGTCGCTCGGCATGTCGTCGGCGATCGCCGCTCTCGTCCGCCCCAGGGAAGCACGGGCCCGCGCGGCCGCCTCGATGCCGCGCAGCCAGCGAACGCAGTGCTTGTCGATCGCCCGCAGATAGACGAGGCAGAGCAAGCCAAGCGTGATGAGCGGCGCCAGCAGAAGCACCATGAACTGCACGCGCGCGGCTTTGGCAGGTCCGTCGTCGAAGCTGGCTATGACGTAGAAGTCCGGCTCGGCGACCATCCGGGCCGTATAAATGCGGCCTGGACCTGACCGGCTTGGTGCCGTCCAGCGCTCGCGCCCGGTCGGGAGGCGATCCTGCTGCGGCAGCCATGACATGTCGGCATCCTCGCCGCGGCTGGCCACAACAGCGCCACCACGGCCGATCAAGGCGACATTCATATCCCGGCCGCCATCGCCGAGGTCGAACACGTTCTCCAGCAGATCCGGAGTCGTCAGGAGAAGGGCCTCCTGCAGCCCCCCGCCCGAGGCCTGTTCGTCCGCCATCAGAACGGCGAGGTAACGACGACCTGCGAGCGTGACCTGATCGTAGCGAAGCCTGCCGAGATCGGCTCCGTTCCAGGTCGCGACAGAAGAAAGCCCGGCAAGTTGCCGGGCGACGTTGCTCATCATCTCGCTTGATAGATCTGCGTCGAGAGAGCCCGCGCAAACGCGTCCGTCGGCGCTGCGCAGGAAGAACGCACGGAAGCCGCTCGCCCGTTTCAACGCCCCCAGCGCGGCCTCTTCGCAAACAGCGCCGTCGAGGCGCGCATCGATCGCCACCGTGCCGAAGGCGAGCAAAGCCCGTGAAGCGCCGCGATACCAGACCCGTGTCCGCACCGCGAAGTCATCGACGGCCCGGGCCTGTGCGGTTTCGATCGTCGCTATAGCGGCCCGGTAGGTTGCATAGGCTGCGAATGCGGAGGCACATCCGACCGGCACCGCAATGGCGATCAACAGGGCCAGAAGGCGCCCGCGAACGGTGCTGATTTTCGCCAGACGCATCAGGAACCAACAGGTTCGGAACCGACCCTTTGCATCGCTGCCGCACTGGTGCGGTCCGGCCCGAGATCGTCGACCCCGCCGATCGAGAGCAGTTCGGCGAGCTTGGTCCGCGCGCGATTGACCCGGCTCTTGATGGTGCCGATGGCCACGCCGCAGATGTCGGCAGCCTCTTCGTAGGACAGGCCGGTCGCACCGACCATGATCAGGACTTCCCGCTGCTCCTCGGGGAGCTTCGCCAGCGCCTTGCGGAAATCGGCGAGGTCGAGATGGCTCTCTTGGTTGCCATGGGTCGCCATGCGCTCGGCATAGGTGCCCTCGCTGTCCTGCACCTCGCGGCCGCGCTTGCGGTAGAGGGAGTAATAGGTATTGCGCAGGATCGTGAACAGCCAGGCGCGCAAGCTCGTGCCCGGTTCGAACTTGTCGGAATTGCCCCAGGCCTTGAGCAGCGTATCCTGCACCAGATCGTCCGCCAGCTGCATCGAGCCAGACAGGGAAGCCGCGAAGGCACGCAGATTGGGGATTTCGCGGATCAAGCCATCCTTGAACTCGTTGGCTTGGGCAGCGGTCCTGGCGTCACTTGCGCTCATCGGACGACGCTCCGGCTGCGCGCTGTTCGGTGGCTTCAAGCTGCGCCAGCAGGACGAGGAACTTGTCCGGCACGGGCGCGTTCACGATGTCGTCGTAATGGGCCTTCAGCGAGCGACCGATGGATTCCTGCACCTTCGGGTCCAGAACCAGTTCGAAGTCGTCACTATCGCCTCCGTCGGGTTCGGACATCGCTGCATCCAGATTGCTCATATCAGCCCTCGCGCCACTACCGAGCCTGCTTTTCCAGCAAGTCCCGCATTCCGTTTCTTCGTCGGCGAAACCAAAGCCCAGTGGCGGTGGCGACACCAATGCGCCGTAATAACAGCCTAGATTCCAAAAAGTTCCGCATCCGACAAAAAATAAATTCCTTGTCAGCGGCCCATCCTAAGCCATTATTTCGGCACGATAAAAGGGATGCGTTCATGTCGATCGCCAAAGAAATTGCGCCTCATCTTCCTTACCTGCGCCGGTTTGCCCGCGCGCTCACCGGCACGCAAACCAGCGGCGACGCCTATGTCGTAGCGATGCTGGAAGCGCTGGTGGCTGATCCTTCCGGCTTTCCCCGCGGGATCGACCCGCGAATCGGCCTCTATCAAGCCTTCCTGAAGCTCTGGTCCTCGGCCAGCGTCGATATGCGCGAGCCGATCGTCGAACTCACGCGGGCTCCGGCCGAACGCAATCTCGAAGCGCTGACGCCGCGACCACGGCAGGCCTTCCTGCTGCGGACCGTGGAGGGCTTTTCCATCGAGGAGGTCGCGACGATCATGGGCATCAACCCGGGCGATGCCGCCACGCTGGTCCAGACCGCCGGCCAGGAGATCGCGGAGCAGGTTGCGACCGACGTGCTCATCATCGAGGACGAGCCGATCATCGCGCTCGACATCGAGACGATGGTCGAGGAGCTCGGCCATACCGTCACCGGCGTCGCCCGCACCCAGCGCGAAGCCATCGCCCTCGTCGCCAAGAAGCGGCCGGGGCTCGTTCTGGCCGATATCCAGCTCGCCGATGGCAGCTCGGGTCTCGATGCCGTGAACGAAATCCTGTCGTCGATCGATGTGCCGGTGATCTTCATCACGGCCTATCCCGAGCGTTTGCTCACCGGCGACCGGCCCGAGCCCGCCTTCCTCATCACCAAGCCTTTCCAACCGGAAGCGGTGAAGGCGGCGATCAGCCAGGCGCTGTTCTTCGACCGGCGCGCGGGCCGCAAGGCCGCCTGAACCGGCGTTTTCCCATCGTCGAAGCCCGCGGCGCGGCTGCGGGTTTTTTTGTCGCGGCCTCCGGAACAAGCTCCGCAATCGAGCGTTCGCGTCACGATGTCGGTTTGGTATCCGGTTCGGGAGGGCGTGGGCTATGGCGATGACCTGCTTGTCAGCAGCAATCGCGGCGAGTTCGATCGCGACAGCGTTGTTTTCGGGAGCGGTGGCGCCTGGAGCGCTGAGCGGGGAGGTATTGTCGCTGGCACTTGCAGCCTTGACGAGCCTAGCCGTCGCCGGCGCCGCGGCTCTCGACGGTTGAGTTCTGCGATACACTCCGGCCACGTCCAAGCCGCATTGATCGCGATGGCCGTCTTGGTCTGTCCGTGTGTCGCGTCGGCGCAGGCAAAACCCGCTCCTTCCGCTTCCGCCAGCCCCCTGCCCCCGCCGCGCCCTGCGGAGCTTCTGCCGCGTGCACCCGTCGAGCGGAACGTGGTCAAGCCGCCGCAGCCGGCGCCGGCCGAGCCAACGCCGTCGAGCGCATCGACATGCCTGTCCCGACTGGCGGCCATTCCCGGCAACCGGATCGAGCCGGCCGTATCGGAGCTTGCGCAAGCCGACGCGGCCTGTCGCGTCGAAGAGCCGGTTCGCCTCCACGCCCTCGCCCTCCGCGGGAGCAAGGCAGCGCTCACGGTCACGTTCGATCCGGCGCCGCTCGTCAGCTGCGCGATGGCATCAGCCGTTGCCGATTGGCTCGACACCAGCGTTCAGCCGCTTGCGCAGGGACATTTCGCTATGGGATTGACGGGGCTGCGTGTCGGCGGAGGGCAGGAATGCCGAAGGCGCAACCGCGCTTCGGCCGGCCCGATCAGCGAACACGCAACGGGTCAGGCTCTGGACATCTTCGCCTTCAAGCTGGCGGAAGGCGGCAAATCGGAAGTGATCTCGGTCGAGAAGCCTTCGGGACTTGCGCAGAACCGCTTCCTCGATGGAGTGCGTCAATCGGCTTGCGGAGCCTTCATGACGGCGCTGGGACCCGGCTCAGACGCCGCACACGCCAATCACCTTCATGTCGACATCCAGGCGCGGCGCTCGCGCGCATCACGCTTCTGCCAGTGAACGGAGCCTATTCCGAGATGTCGAACCGCATGAGGAACGATTGCCGCTCCGGGGAATCATCGGCGTCGTCGACATCGACGAGTCTCGGGCCGGCGCGCCGCGCCGCCATCACCGCCAGCGCCGCATCGCAATCGAGCCCGGTCGCGATCAAATCCTCGAGCTCCCAGAACGGCGGCAGGGCCGGGTCCGGAGCCGGATCGTGAATTATTGGGATTTCTCCCAGCGGGCGACTCACGGACATCGACGTTCCCATGCCAAGATGAAGCGCCAACGCAACAAGCTTCCTTTGGTTCCTCTAAGCCGGAACTGTGGGATTCTTGAGGCGTTCCGTCCGTCACCTCGCCAGGAGCCTACGCGATGACTTTTGGGCAACCCCGTCTCCTCCTTGCCCTTGCCGCCCTCGCTGGCCTGGCAAGCATGTCCACCCCTGCGCTGGCCCAGTCGAGCGAACCGCCGACAGGCCGGCTGTCCTGCACAGTCAGCGGCGGCCTGGCGCCGGTCGTGACGGCGCAGAAGCCGATGGAGTGCCGTTTCCGCCCCCGTCGCGGACCCCTGCAGCACTATACCGGCATCGTTCGGAGCTTCGGGCTCGACCTCGCCTCCGTCCGCAGCGCCGCGCTGGCCTGGCGCGTCTACGGCCCCTATGCGCGTGCGCCGCTGGGAGCGCTCGCGGGCCAGTACAAGGCGACAGGCGCAACGCCCGGAGCGGGAGGCAACACCCTCGTGGGCGGCGACAACAACGCGGTGACCCTGCAGCCGCTGCCTTTCCAGGGCAATCGCGGCATCAATGTCGCTGTCGGCGTCACCAGCTTCGAGCTGACGCTCGTCGCTCCCGGCCGGCGGCGCTAAGCTGAAGGCAAAAAAGACCCAAGATTACGTTTTGCTAACCCTGACTTGGCAAATTCGATTCAAAATCGAGGCTTTTCGGGCCTTACTGAGCGAGAGCAGGAACATCGCCAATCCTATGACGTTATCGAGCCGTGCTGGGATTGCAGTGAGTGAGAAGCCGGTCAATGGCTGATATCCGCGTTCTGATCGTCGAAGATGACCCGTTCATCGCGATGGACATCGAAAGTGCCGTCGCAGAACAGCTCGGCGCCGATGCCGAGCTGATCGTGGTCGAATCCGTCGCAGAGGCGAGACGTGCCGCGTCTCGCCAGCTTTCCTGTGCCCTGCTCGACATCGATGTCGTCGGGGGGAAGACCTTCGAGGTCGCGAGCGCGCTCCAGCAGACCGGAACGCCGTTCGCGTTCGTGTCGGGTTCCGCTCCGCATGAGGTGCCGGCGCCGCTGCGGAATGCCCGCTTCCTGCGCAAGCCCTTCTCGATCCGGGAAGTCGCAGCTTTCGTCGTGAGCGCGATAGAGCCCGCTCCCGACGAGACCGTTCAGGGTTAGCGTCAGGCCGAGGCTGGCGGGGTCTCCCGCTTCGGAAAGATCACCCTGATCCGTGTTCCCGGACGTTCTCCTGCTTCAGCATGCAGCGGCCGGCTCATCATGCTCGCCCGCATGCTGCGCAGCAGGCTCGCGATCACCGTCTGCCCAAGCCCCTTGTTCTGAGCTTCGGCCGGGAAACCGACGCCGTCATCCTCGATCGTCATGGCCAGGACCGGCACGCCTTCCACCTCATCCTGGGCAAGCCGGATGGTGATGCATCCCGACATGCCGTCGGGAAAGGCGTGCTTGATCGCGTTGGTCACCAGTTCGTTGACGATGACGACGAAGGACACCGCATCGCGCCCGGGAAGGCGGATCGACTCCATGTCGAGATCGATCCGGATCGGGCGGCCTTCCGCAGCCTTGCCGATCTCGGCCAGCAGGTCCTCCATATAGGGACGCGCATCGATCTCGTCGGTCTCGATGTCGAGGCGCAGGCGGCGCTGGCCGGCCGCAATCGCCTGGATGCGGGACTGCGCCTGCGCCAGCGCGGCCTTGACCGCGGGCTGCCGTGTCTGCCGGCTTTGAACATTGAGCAGGGCCGAGACCATGGCCAGGTTGTTGCCGACGCGGTGATTGACGTCGCGCAGCAGCGCCTCGATCCGCAGGCGCTCGCTCTCGAGCTGGCGGGTGCGCTCGCCGACGATCTGTTCGAGCTCGGCGTTGCTGACCGCCAGCGCGGCGGTGCGGCGCTGGCGCCGGCGCAGCTGCTGCCAGGCCGCGAAGGCGAGCCCTGCGAGCGCGACGACGATGCCCGTGCTGCTCCAGAGCCGCCTGCGCTCCTCACGCCGATAGAGCGAGAGGAGACGGGTGTTCTCGGCCTGCTGGATCTCCTGCACCGTGTCGCGCAGCCGGTCCATCGCCGCAATGCCGCCGGCATCGCGCACGAGCGCGATCGCCTCCTCACGGCGTCCGGCCCGCTCCAGCGTGATCGTGCGATCGAGTTCCTCGAACTTGATGCCCATATCCTGACGCAGCTTCGCCACCTGCGCCTTCTGGGCCGGATCGGCATCGACAAGCGCAGCCAGGATGTCGAGTTCGGGGCCAGCCGTCGCCCGCCCTTCGGTGAAAGGCTCGAGATAGCTCGGCTGGCCGGTCAGGAGAAATCCACGCTGACCCGTCTCCGCATCGCGGAGGCGGCCGAGAAAGCGCTCCGCGCGTTCGCGGATCTCGATCGCATGCGAGACAAGATCCGCCGTGCGCCGGGCCTGCTGATTGATCAACGCAGCCACGATCACCGCCACGGCGACGACACCGATCGAGATGATCGTAGTCGTTGCCGAGCGGAGCCGTGTGCTGAAGGCCGGAAGGGCCGGAAGCGAGAAGCGGCTACGGGGCCTCACCTGATCGGACATGCCAGCCTTGTTAAAGGACGCATGCCGACATCCCTATGTAAAATGACACGGCCCGTCCACCGCCATGGGCGCCTCGGATCAAGCCTCTTCGTCGTCCTCTGCCCCGCCGGCGACGATCTGACGGCCGAGAATTGCGCCAAGGACGACGATTCCGCCAGCCAGGGCCAAGCGCCAGCTCATGCGCGAACCGATCAGCTTTGCGGCGAGGGGGGCGGCGGCGAGCGCAGCCGTCGCGGCCGGACGAGGCGGCCTGCGTCGGCCCTTGACGTAAAGCGCGATGCAGAAGGCGAGGAGTGCCGTCGCAAACAAGCCGCCAGCGATCCAGAGGCTTGCGGCAATCCCCCCGTAGCGAAGCATCAGCATCGTGTGCAGGGCATTGAGCGCGTAGCCGCCGGCGCAAAGCACCAGCAGCGCCGCCAGGCCGAACAGGCCGTAGACGATGACATTGCGCTTCACCGCGCCGGAGATTTCCGAAGCGATGAAAGATCCGATCCCCCCGAACATGATCAGCGCGCCGACAGGAAGCCGACGAACAGCCCGACCGCCGCCGCCAGCCCGAGCGCGCGCAGCGGCCGCTCGCGGATCTCGTCCTCGATCAGCTTTTGCAGCTCGGTCGCCTGCTCCTTGGCGATGTCGACCATCTTGTCGGTATCCACGCCAACGGCGCGCAGGCGCTCGCCGACGGTCGCGGCGATATCCTCGGCGCTGCGCGTCAGCGTGTCTTCCAGCGCGCTCGCCTGGCGCTTGGCGCGTGCTCCGGCGCTGCGTGCCTCCGCAGCGACATCCTCGGCGCCGCCTTCGACCTCTGCCTTGGCTCGCTTGGCGGCAGCAGCCGCCTGACGTTTCGCGGATGTCGTGGTTGCCATGACGATGAGTTCCTGTCGCTGTTGAATAGGGAATGGTGCCGATGCAACGTCGCCGCCGCAAGGGGCACTGCCTGTGTCGCAACGCGTCCACTCCGGTTCTGTTCCGGGCGCGGCACTCAGGCGGCCTGTGCCTCCGGCTTCTCTTCCGCGTCGGCCTTGGCCTTCTCGCGGCGGTAACGCGCGAATTCTTCCTGCGCCACCATGGCCACGATGACGATCGGGGTCGAAAGCACGGCACCGATCGGTCCCCATAGCCAGAGCCAGAAGATGAAGGAGATGAAGACGAGGAAGGGAGAGATCGTCAGCCGGCTGCCGACGAAGACCGGAGTGATCGCGTTACCCTCGAACAGATGGAGGACGTAATAGGCCGCAGCCGGCCAGAGCGCGGCGAGGAGCGACGGAGCGTCCAACAATGCGCCCGCCAACAGCAGGACCGCGACGAAGATGGGTCCGATGAAGGCGAGATAGTTGAGCATGAAGGCGAGCGCGCCCCAGAACAGCGGAAACGGCAAGCCGGCGATCCAGGCGATGGTCATCGTCAGGAAGCCCATGCCGAGATTGATGATCGTCACCAGGCCGAAATAGCGCGCTACCCGCTCCTCGATCTCCTCGAAGAAAGAGCCCGCGGACCGGCGCGCGCCGCGGCCGAGGCAGAGCCGGAGTACGCGAGCCTTGAGATGGCGGCGCGTCGCCAGCCAGAAATAGACCGTCGCGACGAAGATCAGCATGCCGCCGGCGGCCGCCGAGGACGACATGGCGATGTCGAACAGGGGATTCCCCTGGGAAACGCTGAGCTCGGCACCCTTGCCGGTGATCGAGGCGACGCCGCGCTTGAACTCGTCCATGAAGGCGAAGACGCCGGCCAGCTTGGCCTGCAGCGCCGCCATCATCGCCGGCGCCTGGTCGCTCCAGCCCGCCACGGGTACCGCAAGTATCCCGATCCCGCCGAGAAGCAGGCCGACGAAGAGCAGCATCACCAGCGCCGCGGCCGCCTGTTGCGGCACATTGTGCCGGACCATCCAGTCGACGAGAGGCCCGAGGACCAGGCCGAAGATCACCCCCGCGATGACCGGCATGGCGATGACCTTGGTCAGCGCGAGCGAGGCCGTCGCCAGGATGACGAAGATGCCGACGATGGCGTAGCGGACGATGAGGTCATGCTCGTAGGGTGTGACCTCTTCGGTCTCGTCCACCGGTTCCGTCTCCGCCATGTAACGCGGAAACGGCCTCCAGGCCGATGAGCTGAGCATGATCCTGCTTCCAACGCGCGACCCGCGCCCCCCTGGCGCGCCGGGAATGTTAACGCGGGAATGGTCAGCCCGGTTCCGGCCGGCTCAGTGTGCCTCGTCCCAGTTGCCGGCGGCGCGGGCCTCGACGGCGAGCGGCACGCGCAATTGCACGGCGGGATTCGGCGCGTCGACCATCACCTTCTCGATGATCGGCAGCGTCTTCTCGACCTCTTCCTCCGGCACCTCGAAGACGAGCTCGTCATGGACCTGCAGGAGCATGCGGGCGTTGAGCCGGTTCGCGGTCAGGGCCGAATCCATGCGGGTCATCGCACGGCGGATGATATCGGCGGCCGAGCCCTGGATCGGCGCGTTGATCGCCTGGCGCTCGACGAAAGCTCGCTCCGACGGGTTCTTCGAGGAGACCGCCGGGAAATGGCAGACGCGTCCGAAGATGGTCGTGACCTGGCCATGGGCGCGCACATGGGTCTTGGTCTGGTCCATGTAGTCGCGGATGCCGGGGAAGCGTTCGAAGTACTTGCGGATATAGGCGCTAGCCTCCTCGCGGCCGATGCCGAGCTGGTTGGCGAGGCCGAAGGCCGAGATGCCGTAGATGATGCCGAAATTGATCGCCTTGGCGCGACGGCGGACCTCGCTCGGCATGCCCTGGACGGGCACGCTGAACATCTCCGAGGCCGTCATCGCATGGATGTCGATGCCATCCGCGAAGGCCTGCCTGAGCTGCGGGATTTCGGCGATATGCGCGAGCAGGCGCAATTCGATCTGGCTGTAATCGGCCGAAACGAGCTTGAAACCCTTCTCCGGCACGAAGGCGGTCCTGATCTTGCGCCCGGCCTCGGTACGGATCGGGATGTTCTGGAGGTTGGGCTCGGAGGAGGAGAGCCGGCCCGTCGTCGTCGCCGCCAGCGCATAGGAGGTGTGGACCCGGGTGGTCTGCGGGTTCACATAGGCCGGCAGCGAGTCGGTATAGGTCGATTTCAGCTTGGCGAGCTGGCGCCATTCGAGAATCTTCGAGGGCAGAGGGTGGCCCTGCTCGGCAAGGTCTTCCAGCACGCCGGCGCCCGTCGCCCATTGGCCGGTCGCGGTCTTCTTGGCGCCTGCTAGCCCCATCCGGCCGAACAGGATGTCGCCGAGCTGCTTGGGACTGCCGATGGTGAACTTCTCGCCTGCGAGCTCGTAGATCTCGTCCTCGAGCCGGGCCAGCCCCTGCGCGAAATCGCCGGAAAGCCGCGACAGGATCTGCCGGTCGATGGCGATGCCGCGGCGCTCCATCTTGGCGAGGACCTCGACCATCGGCCGTTCCAGCACCTCGTAGACCGCCGTCTTCTTCTCGGCTGCGAGGCGCGGCTTCAGCGCGAGCCAGAGCCTGAGCGTGACGTCGGCATCCTCGGCGGCGTACTCCGTCGCGCGGTCGAGCGGCACCTTGTCGAAGGTGACCTGCGCCTTGCCGGTGCCGGCGACCTGCGAATAGGGGATCGTCTCGTGGCCGAGATGGATCTCCGAGAGCTTGTCCATGCCATGGCTGTTGATGCCGGCATCGAGCGCATAGGAGATCAGCATCGTGTCCTCGACCGGGAACACGGTGAGACCGTGGCGCTCCAGAATCAGCAGATCGTATTTCAGGTTCTGGCCGATCTTGAGCACGCCGGCATCGGCCAGCAGCGGCTTCAGCGCCGCGACGGCCTGCGCCAACGGGATCTGATCGGCGAGCACCCCTTCGTCGAACAGGCCGCCATCGCCGCCGCGGTGCTGGAGCGGGATGTAGCAGGCGCGGCCCGGCGCGACCGCGAGCGAGATGCCGACGAGGTCGGCCTGCATCGCGTCGAGCGAATTGGTCTCGGTGTCCACAGCGACATGGCCGGCCTCATAGGCCCAGCCGATCCAGCGTTCGAGATCGGCAAGCGTGCGCACGCATTCATAGGTCGAACGGTCGATCTTCGCCGCGATCGCCTCGTTCTTGCGCGTGGCGGCGAGATCGGCCGGCTTCATCCAGCCGGCTTCGCCGCCGGTAGCCTCGGGCAGGGTCGCCGAGGCGGACGGCGTCGCCGTCGTCACGGCCGAAACGGCATCCTCGATCGCATCGGCGCCGACATAGAGCGCCTTGAGCTCCGCCGCGCGCGAGCCGCCCGGGGCCAGCGCCGGGTCGGCGTCGATCGCGCCGATATCGGCCTCATAGGCCTCGGCGACGCGCTTGGTGATGGTGGTGAATTCCATCGCCTTGAGGAAGGCGACGAGCTTCGCGGGGTCCGGCTGCTCCAGCGTCAGGTTTTCCAGCGGGGTCTCGACCTTCACATCGTCGACCAGCGTGACCAGCTTGTGCGAGATGCGGACCTTCTCGACCACCTCGGGGTTGGTCAGCGTTTCCCGGCGCTTGGGCTGCTTGATCTCGCCGGCGCGCGCCAGCAGGGTTTCGAGATCGCCGTATTCGCCGATGAGCTGAGCGGCCGTCTTGATGCCGATGCCGGGCGCGCCAGGCACGTTGTCGGTGGCATCGCCGGCCAGCGCCTGCACATCCGTGACCTTGTCGGGCGTGACGCCGAAATACTCGACGACCTCGGGCTCGCCGATGCGACGCTCGGCCCGGAAGCCCGCGCCCTTCTTCTGGTCGCCGGAGGCAGGGTCGTACATCGCGACGCCCGGCCCCACGAGCTGCATCAGGTCCTTGTCGGCCGAGACGATCAGCACCTCGGCGCCGGCCTCGCGCGCCTGCTTGGCATAGGTCGCGATCAGGTCGTCGGCCTCGTAGACATCCTGCTCGACCGGGATCAATCCGAAGGCGCGGACAGCCTCGCGCATCAGCGGGAATTGCGGGATGAGATCGGCAGGGGGTTCGGAGCGGTTGCCCTTGTAGGCCGGGTAGATCGCCTTGCGGAAGGAGTTCTCCGACTTGTCGAAGACGATGGCGAGGTGCGTCGGCCTGACGCCGAGCACGCCCTCGCGCACGAACTGGAAGAGCTTGGTGGCGAAGAGCCGGACCGCGCCGGAGGGCAGCCCATCCGAGCGGGCATTGTATTTCCGGTCCTGGTTGATCGACTGGAAATAGGCCCGGAAGATGAAGTTCGAGCCGTCGACCAGGAAGAGGTGGTCGCCGGGCTTCAGGGCAGGGGCGGTCGTGGCTGTCTCGCTCATGGCGCGGACCATAAGCGGGCCTGCGCTGGCGGTCCATGGCGGCAGCGCGTCGTTGTGCACGAAGCTGTCAGGAATGGCAGCGCCCAAGCCGTCATCAACTCAGTTTGTTTTGGTCTCTGACGCGGGCATTTGCGATGACGATGATGCGTCGCATGATTGCGGTGAGAGCGACGATTGGCTTTTTTCCGTTTGCGATGAGGCGTGTGTAGGCGTCGCGCATGGCGGGGTCGTGCCTTGCGGCGGCCATTGCGGGCATGAACAGGGCGGCCTTGATTTCGGCCCTGCCGCCTCTGGTTGGGCGGTAGGCGTCTCGACTGCCGCTCTGGTTTGGATGAGGAGCCAGGCCTGCGAGTGCGGCGGCCTGGCGCCGGCTGATGCGTCCGAGCTCGGGCATGAGTGCGATGAGGGTGGCGGCGGTGGTCGTTCCGATGCCGCGGATGGAGCGCAAGGCCTGCTCGCTTCTGTCGGTGCGGGCGATGGTGCGCAGGGTCTCGGCGATGGTTTGCGCCAGGGCGGCGATCTGGGCTTTGAGGCAGTCGTGCAGGGCCTGGAGCGGGGCTTTGACCGGTTCGATGCCGGGAGCGTTGAGCCGGTTGGTGCAGGCCGTTCTCTGGGCGACGAGATCGGCTCTGGTCCGCACCAGGACCTGGAGGCGCTCGCGTGCCGGGGCGGGCGCCTGCCAGCGGATCAGCCGAGCGTGGCGCTCGGCGCCGTAGCGGGCAAGCGCCCTGGCATCGAGCGCATCGCTCTTCCCGAGCGTCCCATAGGAGCGGATGAAGGCCTTGACCTTGCGGGCATCGGCGCGATGGGCCGGGCAGCCGGCTGAGACGAGCGCCGCCAGCAGGGCGTCCTCATAGCCGCCCGTCGCCTCGCAGACGACGAGGCAGTCCGGGCCGAGCCCGGCTGCGAAGGCTGCCAGGGCCGAAGCCTCGTTAGGGAGACTGCCGAGGGTGTCGCCGCGGCTGTCGAAGACGACGATCCCGGCCTTGCCGACATCACAGCCGAGGAAACGGGAGGGTTCAGGGACCGTGGTGCAAACCGGCATCGGGAGCTATCCTCGAAGGGCTTGTGATTGTCTGCGGGCGTTCGGCTCATGCGAAGAGGCCCTGGCAACTCACCAAGCGTGACAAGGAAGCGACCCGCAACCTCGATGACGACGGGCGAAAGCCCTGGCTCGGGACGGTCGACGAGTCGCGTCTGGTCCGGCCGGCCAGCCGGACCAGACATCCCGCTCACGCGGAACAAAACCTCAATACCCCATCACAAACAGACAATGCTCGGGCTTGACCCGAGCATCTCAGGACGAGGAGACCTGCGAGCCTCTTCCGGCAAGAGATTCTCGGGTCCGCGCGAGGCGCGGCCCGAGAATGACGCGCCTTACTTCACGATCGCATCGATCTCCGCCAGATCCTCTGCCGTCAGCGCCCAGTCCGCAGCCTTGACGTTCGCCGCGACCTGCTCGGGCTTGGTCGCGCCGGCGATGACGCTCGATACGACGGGCTGCGCCGCGAGCCAGGAGAAGGCCAGCTCCACCAGCGAATGGCCGCGCGCCTCGGCGAAGGCGGTCAGCCCCTCGATGCGGCGCCAGTTGTCCTCGCTGAAGATCTCGTCGGCGCGCTGCGGCAGCTTGGTCAGGCGCGCGCCTTCCGGCATCGCCGCGCCGCGCTTGTACTTGCCGGTCAACGCGCCGTTGGCGAGCGGGAAATAAGGCAGCAGCCCCATGCCGTAATGGGCGATGGCGGGGATCAGATCGGCTTCGGCGCCGCGCTTCAGCAGGCTGTACTCGTCCTGCGCCGAGGCGAAGCCGGGAATGCCGATGTCGCGCGCCGTCCAGTGCGCATCGGCGACCTGCCAGGCGACGACGTTCGAGCAGCCGACATAGCGAACCTTGCCCTGGCGGACGAGATCGTCGAGGGCTCGCAGCGTCTCCTCGATCGGGGTCAGCGGATCGGGCCGGTGGAGCTGGTAGAGATCGATCCAGTCGGTCTTCAGGCGCCGCAGCGAATCCTCGACGGCATTCATGATGTAGCGGCGCGAGCCGCCCTTCTTCACGCCCTCGGCATCCATCTCCATGCCGAACTTGCTGGCGAGCACGATCTGCTTGCGCCGCGCGCCCAGCACCTCGCCCAGCGCCGTCTCGGAGCCACCACGCTCGCCATAGATGTCGGCGGTGTCGAACAGGGTGATGCCATGCTCGATCGCGGCATCGACGACCTTGCGGGTCGCGTCGAGATCGATGCGCCCGCCGAAATTGTTGCAGCCGAGCCCGACGAGCGAGACGCGCAGGCCCGAGCGGCCGAGATTGCGGAATTGCATGGCGATGATCCTTCCCTGAGAGGCGGGCAGAGGACCAGAGCGGGCGGGGAGAGACAATGGCGCCCGATGCAGGGCGGACACGCAGCAGCCGAACGGGCGGTTTCCCGCCGCGGCCAGATCAGGCAGGCGTCAGCCAGCCCGTCCGCGCGAGGACGAGGCGGGCAAGTTCGGTCGGCGAATGCCCGTCCGTGTCGATGACGAAATAGCCGTCGACAGCTTCGCTCGCCATGCGGCTGGCCTGACGCAAGCTGCGCTCGATCTGGGCATCGCGACCAGCCCCCTGCTCGCGTCGGTCGAGGCGCGCGAGCAGGGTCTCATTGCCGGCACGCAGGCGCACGACCGTGATCTGCGCATCGGGGACGGCGGCGCGAATCCAGCGCCTGTCGAAATCGACATGGAGCATGACGCCCGACATCAGCAGGCGCCAGTGCCCAAGGGCGCGATAGGTGCCCCAAAGGGCGGCCAGGTTGAGCTGGCTGACATCGCGGGCGCCGAGCGCCAGCGGCGCCAGATCCTCGGCACTGGGCTTCGGGAAGACGCGATCGAGCTCGTCGGTCTCGATCGCGGCATAGGCGATGCCGGCCGCGGCCAACAGATCGCCCATTTCCCAACACAGCGTCGATTTCCCGACACCGGCCGGACCGGTGATCAGTAGAATCTCGACCGGAGTATCGACCAAACTGGCGATCAGGCCACTTCGGCCTTCTGCTTCTGCGAGCGCTTGCGCTCGTTCGGGTCGAGGATGCCCTTGCGCAGGCGGATCGACTTCGGCGTGACCTCGACGAGCTCGTCATCGTCGATCCAGGCCAGCGAACGTTCCAGCGTCATGCGGATCGGCGGGGTAAGGCGGACCGCCTCGTCCTTCGACGTCGTGCGGATATTGGTGAGCTTCTTGCCCTTGAGCACGTTCACCTCGAGATCGTTCTCGCGGGTGTGCTCGCCGACGATCATGCCCTGATAGACCTTCCAGCCGGGCTCGATCATCATCGGGCCGCGATCTTCGAGGTTCCAGAGCGCGTAGGCGACAGCCTCGCCGGTCTCCATCGCGATCAGCACGCCGTTGCGACGGCCGCCGATCTCGCCCTTGTAGGGCAGGTAGTCATGGAACAGCCGGTTCATGATCGCTGTGCCGCGCGTGTCGGTCAGCAGCTCGCCCTGATAGCCGATCAGGCCGCGGGTCGGAGCGTGGAAGACCAGACGCAGGCGATTGCCGCCCGACGGACGCATCTCCAGCATGTCAGCCTTGCGCTCCGACATCTTCTGCACGACGACGCCGGAATGCTCCTCGTCGACGTCGATCACGACCTCTTCGATCGGCTCCAGAAGCTGGCCGTCCTCGCCGCGCTTCAGCACGACGCGGGGACGGGACACGCCGAGCTCGAAGCCCTCGCGGCGCATCGTCTCGATCAGGATGGCGAGCTGCAATTCACCGCGGCCGGAGACGACGTAGCTGTCCTTGTCGGAGGCTTCCTCGATCTTCAGCGCGACGTTGCCCTCGGCCTCCTTGAACAGGCGGTCGCGGATGACGCGGGTCGTGACCTTGTCGCCTTCGGTGCCGGCAAGCGGGGAATCGTTGACCATGAAGGTCATCGACACCGTCGGCGGATCGATCGGCTGCGCCTTGATCGGGGTCTCGATGCTAGGGTCGCAGAAGGTGTCGGCGACGGAACCCTTAACCAGGCCCGCGATCGAGACGATGTCGCCGGCGACGGCCTCCTCGATCGGCTGACGCTCCAACCCGCGGAAGGCGAGAATCTTCGAGATGCGACCGGTCTCGACGACCGAGCCGTCACCCGAGAGCACCTTGACGGTCTGGTTCGGCTTGGCCGTGCCCGAGGTCACGCGGCCGGTGATGATGCGGCCGAGATAGGGGTTCGCCTCCAGCAGCGTGCCGATCATGCGGAACGGGCCTCCCTCGACGGTCGGCTCCGGCACATGGGAGAGGATGAGGTCGTACATCGGAGCGAGGCCCTGATCCTGCGGGCCTTCCGGCGAATGGGCCATCCAGCCCTGCTTGCCCGAGCCGTAGAGGATCGGGAAGTCGAGCTGCTCGTCGGTGGCGTCAAGCGCGGCGAAGAGGTCGAAGACCTCGTTGATGACTTCGGTGACGCGCGCGTCGGGCTTGTCGACCTTGTTGATCGCGACGATCGGACGAAGGCCGAGCTTCAGCGCCTTGGAGACCACGAACTTGGTCTGCGGCATCGGGCCTTCGGCCGCGTCGACCAGCACGATGGCCGAGTCGACCATGTTCAGGATGCGCTCGACCTCGCCGCCGAAATCGGCGTGGCCGGGGGTGTCGACGATGTTGATGCGCGTATCCTTCCAGACGACCGAGGTCGCCTTGGCCAGGATGGTGATGCCGCGCTCCTTCTCGAGGTCGTTGGAGTCCATCACGCGCTCGATGACGCGCTGGTTGTCGCGGTAGGTGCCGGACTGCTGCAGCAGCTTGTCGACGAGGGTGGTTTTGCCGTGGTCGACGTGCGCGATGATCGCGATGTTGCGCATGGACATGCGTGAGGGCCTTGCTTTCAAGGCCACGAGCCGGTCAGGTTCGAAGCCCTGCCGGCGCAGCCCATTTCTCGTGAATCTGGAATTCGTTGCGCTGCACATAAACGCTGGAGGGCGTTTGGGCAACCGCAGACACCGTCAAAAGGTGAATGCGCCTCAGCTTTCGGCCAGCGCGAGCTGCCGTTCGGTGACGACACGTCCGACCTGATCGATCGCGAGCCGATAGGCCGCGAGTGCCGCCGTATCGAGATCGCCCTTCGCATAATCGGCGAGAACGCGGGTCAGAATCTGGTCGGCTTCGCGGCCGAGCCGGCCCAGTTCGGCCTCGTCCTTGCAGGCGCGGATCGTTGCCAGCAGCGCCAGCAGCTCGTCGAGACCGGACATGGCCCGCCTGCGCCGATTGGCGCTTTCGCGGCCGAGCAGTGCCGCCCCACCGGTGCCGACCGCCGAGAGCGCCATGGCGCCGATATAGAACCAGTCGCCATAGCGGTCGAAGAACGTCTCCTGCTCGCCGTCGATATAGGCCGCCGCGCCGGAATGGACCGGCAGCGGCGCGTCCTTGTCGGTGGAGGGCGTCTCCAGCGCCTGCACGGCCGGCAGCTCGGCCGCAAGCGTCAGGCGAAGCCCGAGAATCTCCTTGGTCAGTTCACCGACCAGATTGTCGTCGAGGCTCTGCGATGCGACGAGGCGGGAGGTGATCGAGATGGTCTGGAGGCTTTCCGCGGGCCGGGGCGGATCGCCGCCCAGAGCGCCCCGGACGATCTCGCCGGATTCGATGGCCCGATAATGCACCGCCAGCGCGTCGGCCTCGCGGATCGGGATCAGCACCGGGTCCTCGCCCCAGGCGGCGCGCAGGCGGCGCAAGCCGTCATTATTGGTGTGGGAGCCGATCGCATTGATCGAGAAAAAGGCGTCGATGCGCTTCTCCTTGGCCGCCGATACCACCTCGTCCGGGGCCAGATCGACGATCTCGAGCTCTTCGGCGCGCACTTCGTATTGGGTCAGGACGCGCTTCAGCAGCGTCAGATTGCCGGCGGGGTTGCGGATGACGCCGACCCTGCGGCCGCGCAGATCCGCGATGCGGCCGATCGCGGTTTCCCTGGTCGTGATGAAGAAGGGATAGGTCCGGCGCGTGACCAGCACGGTGTCGGCGGTCGAAGGCATGGCGATGTCCGCCCGCAGCATGGCGAGATCGGCCTGGCCGGCATCGATCTTCCTGGCGCTGTCCTCGGACCCTTCCGTCAGCACCAGCCGCAGGCGGATCGCAGCCTTGTCGCGGTTCAGGCCCTGGACGAAGGCGGCAGCCATGCGCGCATCCTCGGAGCCGAGCGGCCCGACCGCGACGCGCAGCGTGCGTGGCTGGCTGAGGTAGTAGAACACCATGGCGACGAGGCCGGACATGGCGAGAAGAGCCGCCAGAACCGCCAGACCGCGTCTGCCCAAGCCGAGCCGGATCAACCCTCAACCCCTTCTTCGCCTCTTCACCATGGCTTCCTTCGCCATCATGTCGCAAGTACGGCATGCGCCGACGACCGAGCCATGCTAAAGGCCCGGCCATGTCGATCGCTCCACCTTTCCTGGTCAAGATCTGCGGGCTCTCCACCCCCGAGACGCTGCGCGCGGCCCTCGATGGCGGCGCGGATATGATCGGCCTCGTGTTCCATCCGAAGAGCCCGCGTTTCATCACGCTGGAGCGTGCCGTCGAACTGGCCGCGATCGCGCGCGGCAAGGCCGAGATCGTCGCGCTGACCGTCGACTGGACCGAGAAGCAGACGACCGAGCTGGTCGAAGCACTGAACCCGGATTGGCTGCAGCTCCACGGCCGCGAGACGCCGGAGCAGACCGCCGCGCTGCGCCGCGCCTCCGGCCGGCGGGTGATGAAGGCGCTGGGCGTCGCCGAAGCCGGGGACCTCGCCGCCATTGCCGCCTATCGCGACGTGGCCGACCGCATCCTGCTCGATGCAAAGCCGCCCAAGGATGCCGCCTTCCCCGGCGGACACGGCCGGCCCTTCGACTGGACGGTGCTCGCCGACCTCGACCCCGGCTTGCCCTTCATGCTAGGGGGCGGGCTCGATCCGGCGAATGTCGCGGAGGCGATCCGCGTGAACCGCCCTGCGGGCGTCGACGTATCATCCGGCGTCGAAAGCGCTGTGGGCGTCAAGGACCCGGCCCGGATCGTGGAATTCATCGCGGCGGCCCGCAAGGCCGCGGCGGCAGTGCAGGAAGGCTTGACGGCATGAACGCCCCCTCGACTCCGAACAGCTACCGCAACGGCCCGGACGAGAACGGCCGCTTCGGCCTGTTCGGCGGCCGCTTCGTCGCGGAGACGCTGATGCCGCTGATCCTCGAGCTGGAGGAGGCCTACAAGGCCGCCAAGGCCGACCCGGCCTATCACGCCGAGATGACCAGCGGGCTGAAGCATTATGTCGGCCGGCCCTCGCCGCTCTATTTCGCCGAGCGCCTGACCGAGCATTTCGCGGGGGCGAAGGTCTATCTGAAGCGCGAGGAGCTGAACCACACCGGCTCCCACAAGGTGAACAACGTGCTCGGCCAGATCCTGCTGGCGCGGCGCATGGGCAAGAAGCGCATCATCGCCGAGACCGGCGCCGGCCAGCACGGCGTCGCGACGGCCACGCTCTGCGCCCGCTACGGCCTCGAATGCATCGTCTATATGGGCGCGGTCGACGTCGCCCGGCAGGCACCCAACGTCTTCCGCATGCAGATGCTCGGCGCCACCGTCGTCCCCGTCGAGTCCGGCACCAAGACGCTCAAGGATGCGATGAACGAGGCGCTGCGCGACTGGGTGACCAATGTCGCGACGACGTTCTACTGCATCGGCACGGTCGCCGGGCCGCATCCCTATCCGGCGATGGTCCGGGATTTCCAGTCGATCATCGGCAAGGAGACCCGCGAGCAGATGCAGGAGGCCGAAGGCCGCCTGCCGGATTCGCTGATCGCCTGCATCGGCGGCGGCTCCAACGCGATGGGGCTGTTCCATCCCTTCCTCGACGACGCAAGCGTCGAGATCTACGGCGTCGAGGCTGCCGGCCACGGCATCCCGAGCGGGCTGCACGCCGCCTCGCTCTCCGGCGGACGCCCCGGCGTGCTGCACGGCAACCGCACCTTCCTGCTGATGGACGATGACGGGCAGATCAAGGACGCCCACTCGATCTCGGCCGGGCTCGACTATCCCGGCATCGGCCCGGAGCATTCCTGGCTGCACGATGTCGGCCGGGTGAAATACCTCTCCGCCACCGACGAGGAGGCGCTGGAGGCGTTCCAGCTCATCTCGCGGCTGGAAGGCATCATCCCAGCGCTGGAGTCCGCGCATGCACTCGCCCGCGTCGCCGAACTCGCCCCGCAGAAGCCGAAGGACCATCTGATGGTGGTCAACCTTTCGGGCCGCGGCGACAAGGACATCCCGCAGGTCGCTGAGATCCTGGCGGCGCGCTAGCCGCCTCCGGGACTCTCCCAAAGTTTTACGCGGTCGCCTCTCGACTCTCGTTACGTCAACGGCAACCATGGGTTGCTTCGGCGCAACCGCGCCGGCGCTGTTGCGTGAAGCGGGGCCGGCGCCTTGGGGGGCAGCGGTAACGACAGCCCTTCGAGCGTGCCCGGGCCGGCGCCTGCCGGACTGCCCGTCGAACTCGCATTTCTGACGCGTCATGGCATTGCGCCCGCGGCGCTCACGCGCGCAGCCGAGCGCGCCGGCCGCCATCGGACCGACCCGGTCCGCGAAGCGATCGCGCTGGGCGTGCTGGACGAGGCCACCTTCTACCGGGCGTTCGCGGCCGAGATGGGTCTGCCATTCCACTCCGTCTGCCCACCGGTACAGTCAGGCGGCAGATATGCCGCGATCCTGCGCGAGGGCATCGTGCCCACACAGGAAGTGGCGCCGCTTCGCTTCGTGCTCGCCCCCGAAGGGCCAGCACTGCGCCGGATGATCGAGGCCGGTCCACAGCGCCGCGATATAGCGGTGACGACGCCGCGCCGCTTCGCCGAGGCGCTGCGCCGTTCGAACGCCACGGAGCTGGCCCGCCATGCTGCCGGTCTCGACGAGAGCGGGCTTGCCCGCGACAGCGCGCGCACCGGCGCCAGCCGGGGCCAAATGATCGCGGCCGTCACCAGCCTCGCGGCTGCCGCGATCGGCAGCGTCTTCGCGCCGCTCGAAACCTTCTTCGCGCTCGCCCTGCTGCTCGGCCCGCTCTTCCTCGGCCTCATCCTGCTGCGTCTGGCTACGGCCATCGAGCGCTCGGCCCCCGATCTCTGGCAGAGCCATCGCTGGCGCATCGACGATGCGCGCCTGCCCGTCTACACCGTCGCCGTGCCGATGTACCGCGAGGAAGCGGTCCTGCGGCAGCTGACGAATGCGCTGTGCGCCCTCGACTATCCGCCGGCCAAGCTCGACATCCGCCTGCTGATCGAGGCCGACGACGCGGGCATGCGGACGGCGCTGGCGAAGATGGCGCTGCCGGCGCATTTCACCGTGACGATCGTGCCGCCCGGCGCGCCGCGCACCAAGCCGCGCGCGCTCAATCTCGCCCTGCTCGAGGCGCGCGGCTCGCTGTTCACGATCTTCGACGCCGAGGACATTCCCGATCCGCAGCAACTGCGCATGGCGGCGGCGCGCTTTCTCGGCGGGCCGCCGGAGCTCGCCTGCCTGCAGGCACGGCTCGTGATCGACCATGCCGCGGAGGGGACGCTCCCCGGGCTCTTCGCGCTCGAATATGCCGGGCTTTTCGAGGTCCTCAACCCGGGCCTGCTGCTGTTCCAGCTGCCGATCATGCTCGGCGGAACCTCGAACCATTTCCGCACCGAGACGCTGCGCAAGCTCGGCGGCTGGGACGCCTGGAACGTGACGGAGGATGCCGATCTCGGCCTGCGGCTGGTCCGCGCCGGCTATCGCATCGGCGACCTGCCGTCGAACACGCGCGAGGAGGCTCCCGTCACCATTCCGGCCTGGCTCAAGCAGCGCTCGCGCTGGATCAAGGGCTATATCCAGACGCTGGTGACGCATTCGCGGGCGCCGCTGAGCCTGCTGCGCGAAGTCGGTCCGGCCGCGACATTCGCGTTCCTGTCGCTGGCCTTCGGCACGGTCGCGACGGCGCTGGGCTATCCCGCCTTCGCCATCGCGGCGCTGCTCGCCTGCTGGGACGGCTCTCTGTTTCAACCGGTCGGCACGCTCGCCACCCTGACCTCGACCATCGCGCTCGCGGTCTGGCTTCTCGGCAGCATCGCGCTCTTTGTGCCGCCGGCCGTCGGCGCCTTGCGCCGGGGCTCGCCCGGGCTGCTCCTGCTCTTGCCCCTGCTGCCGCTCTACTATGCGCTGGTCTCGGTCGCGGCCTGGATGGCTCTCTACGAGTATTTCACGCGGCGTTTTGCCTGGAACAAGACGGAGCACGGACTGGCGCGCCAGCGCGCGCCAGTCGAGGCGGCTAAGAGTGGCGCAGCCATTCCGCTGCGGCCTGCGCCGGAGTCTGCTCGATATTGAAGGCGCCGATGAAGCTGCCGTCCTTGCCCATCAGATAGACCAGCGCGGTGTGGTCCATCGTGTAGTCGCCATCCTTGAGGGGCACCTTCTTGGCATAGGCGCGATAGGCCTTGATCGCGGCGTCGATCGCCGGCCGGTCGCCGCTCAAGCCGATGATGCGCGAATCGAAGGAGCCGAGATAGCTCTTCATCGTCTCCGGCGTGTCGCGCTCGGGATCGACGGTGATGAACAGCGCCTTCAGCTTCTTGGCCTTGTCGCCCTCACCAGCGGCGCGCAGCGCCTCGGAAATCTCGAAGAGTTTGGTCGGGCAGATATCCGGGCAATGGGTGAAGCCGAAGAAGACCAGGAAGGGCGAGCCCTTCAGATCCGCGTCGGAGAGCGGCTTGCCATCCTGTGTCGTCAGCGTGAAGGGACCGCCGACGCTCGCAGTGCCGCTACCGCCACCCTGACGGCCCGGGGCGAAAGTGATGATGGCGGCGGCGGCCAGCGCGAGTGCGCCCGCAAGGAAGACGACGAGAGGCAGGACGATACGGCGATTCACGGAGAGCTTCCCGGAAGGGCGGCAGACAGGCCGCTAAAAACAGGCAACGATGGCGGCGATGAGCCCGTCGGTGAAGAGCCGGTCTCCCTCGCGCCACCAGAGCAGAAGGCCGGCGAGCAGCAGGCCGAAGAAGCCGCCGCCGAGCAACAAAAGCCCTGTGCGGCTCGAAGAGCCCGCTTCGGCTTGCGCTGTCGGATCCACCTGCACCATGGGCACACCCTATCGCCGGCGCGCGCCGTCCGGAAGCGGGCGGCGTGACGCAGGGGCTCACGATGCGGCGATGCCTTCGCCGGAGTGTACCGGCTTGTCCCGGAGCCGCGACGTCATCCCGGGCTTGCCCCGGAATCCATCGGAGGGCTCCGGAGCTCTACGATGGATCCCCGAATCTGCGCTGCTGGCAGCTGGCCCGGGATGACGCGGCGGTTTCTTCAGAGGTCGGCAGGCTCTGGAGGTGCAGTGCCGACATCCGCGCTTATGCCGATATAGGGCTCACTTCACCGGGAAGGTGAGCGGCGAGTAGTCGGTCACCGGCCGCTTCGCCCAGTCGTTCTGCGGCGCCGCGGCCTCGGTCCGCTTCTGCGCCTCGTGCAGGCGCAGCGCGGCGGCGGGGTAATCCATCGTCAGCACCGTGCCGTCGCGTACCACCAGCTTGCCATCGACATAGACGCGGTCGACGGCGCGCTCGGCCGCGGCATAGACGAGGCTGCGCACGGGATCGCGCCGCGGCTGCATCATCGGATGGGCAAGGTCGACCATCACGAGGTCGGCCTTGCAGCCCGCCTCCAGCCGGCCGATATCGTCGCGGCCGAGAGCCGCGGCGCCGGCCGTGGTCGCGGCCTCGAAGATGTCAGTCGTGGTCAGGGTGCGCGGGTTCTCCGCCATCAGCCGGGCGACATAGCCGGCGTGGCGCATCTCCTCGAGCATGTTGTGCGGATAGGTGTCGGTACCCAGCCCGATCCTGACGCCGGCACGGCGATAGCGCCCGAAATCGTCGAGCGCGATGCCGCGGCGCATGAACACGGTCGGGCAGTGAGCGACCGTCGTGCCGGTCTCCGCCAGCAGCGCAAGATCGCGCCGGCTATGCCAGGCGACGCGCGGATAGTCGTCGAGGAAGATGCCGTGGCCGACGATGCTGGTGTCGCCGAGGACACCAAGCTTCTCCAGCCACTGGATCGGCGAGACGCCGTGGCGGCGGGTGATCTCGTGGAACTCGACCGTCGACTGCGCGGCGTGGATCTGCCAGCGCAGGCCGCGGCGCCCGGCCTCGGCATGGCTGTCCTTGATCAGCCCCTCGCTGCAGGTGTCGATCTGGGCCGGGCAGACCATGCCGAACAGGCGGCCGGAAGGATGGTTCTCAGCCTTCTCGATAACGTCGAACGCCGTTGCCATGGCTTCGGCGCCGGCCTTCTCGTCCCACTCATATTCGACGATATAGCCGTTCTTGGTGTACCAGCGGGCCGAGCGGAACATCGGGGACAGGCAGACGCGCAACCCGCTATCGGCGGCAAGATCGAGCCAGCCGGGATGGGCGACCGAGAGATCGGCTACGGTGGTGACGCCGGATAGCAGCAGCTCGGAATAGGCGACCTGCACGCAGTCGGGCACCGCCTCGGCATCCGGCCGCAGGATCGGCATGAACTCGTAGAGCGAGGAATTATACAGCGCGGGCGAACCGAGCTCGTCGAGGAAGCCTTTGTTCAGGGCCTCGCTGGAGGGGTGCGAGTGGATGTTGACGAGGCCGGGCATGACCATGCGGCCGCTTCCGTCGACGGTCTCGTCGGCCTGCCCGTCATAGCGCGGGCCGACATAGCGCAGCGTTCCGTCCTCGAAGGCGACATCGGCACCGTGCAGGTAGACATGCCGGGAGGCTTCCGCATCCCAGGCGACAACGACTTCGGCGTTCTTGATGACCGTGATCGTCATGACATTTCCTCCCTAGCGACCAGACATAGAAAAAGCGCCGCGCGGTTCTCACCGCGCGGCGCCGAAGACGCTCAGCGCTTCAGCTTGATGTCGAGGCCCTTGTAGAGGCCGGCGCCGTAGATGCCATGGGCGCGCACGCCCTCGACACGGTCGCCCGCGACCACCCAGAGCGGCTGCGAGGCCAGCGGCACCCAAACATTCGCCTCGGTGAGCTGGGTCTGGACCGCGCCGATCGCCTGCTTGCGCTTGACGGCATCGACGGCGGTCGCCGCAGCCTTGAGCAGCTCGTCGGTCTTCGGGTCCTTCCAGTTCATCCGGTTCGGCGTCGGCACCTGCCGGCTGGCGAAATAGAGGTTCAGCGCCTCGGTTGCCGTCACATAGGGGTAGGCCATGTAGAAGGCGTCGAATTCCTGCGTCGCGAGCTTGCCCCAGGCGACGGTGGCGTCCCAGAGCTGGATCTTGAGGTCGATGCCGACCTTGCGCAGATCGGCCTGCATCGCCTCGGAGATGCGCGGGTTCACGTCGTTGCGGATGCCGTAGACGATGAAGGTCGCCTTCTGGCCGTCCTTCTCGCGGATGCCGTCGGAACCCGGCTTCCAGCCGGCCGCTTCCAGCAGCTTGATGGCGCCGGCGGCGTCATGCTTCGGCATCTTGCCGGCCGAATCCTTGTCGTAGTCGAGCACGGCCGGGTTCAGCAGCGAGGGCAGCGCCGTGCCCTTGCCGAAGAAGATCGCCTTGGCGATCGCCTGCTTGTCGACCGCCATGTTGACGGCCTCGCGGATCGCCGGATCCTTCGAGACGGGCTTGTCGACCTTGAAGCCCATGAAGATGTCGTAGATGTAGTTTTCCTGGCGCTGCACCGTCATGCCCGGGATGCGCTGCATCGTGTCGAGCGCGATATAGGGCATGTAATAGGTCACGTCGGCCTGCTTGGCCTGGATCGCGGCCATCAGCGTGTTCGACTCAGGGATGACCTTCCAGACGATCTCGTCGACCTGCGGCTTCGGGTCCTTGTAGATCGACGGACCCCAGTTGTAGTGCGGGTTCTTCTTGATGACGAGTTCCTGGCGCGGGGTCCATTTCGACCAGCAATAGGGGCCGGTGGCGTTGAAGCCCTGCACGCCGAAGTTCTGGCCGAGCTTCTCGACCGTGTTCTTGTCGACCACCGAGGCGAAGGACAGCGCCATCTGGAACAGCAGATCGCTATAGGGCTCCTTCAGCTCGTAGATCAACGTGGAGTCGCCCTCGGCGCGGATATCCTTGACCGGACCGCCGCGGAAGGAGACCGGCGACTTGTTGGCCGGGTCGGTCCAGCGCTTCAGCGAATAGACGACGTCGTCGATCGTCATCGGCCGGCCGTCGCAGAACTTGACGTCGTTGCGCAGCTTGAAGG
Source organism: Bosea sp. NBC_00550 (assembly GCF_026020075.1). NCBI lineage: Bacteria > Pseudomonadati > Pseudomonadota > Alphaproteobacteria > Hyphomicrobiales > Alloboseaceae > Allobosea > Allobosea sp. NBC_00550. The sequence continues at coordinate 4,200,882 of NZ_CP102772.1, read as the reverse complement.
TGTAGGTCGTGCCATCGGGCGAGACCGTCCAGCTGTTCGCGAGGCCGGGCTTGATCGTCTTCATGTCGAAGTCGACCGTCACCAGCGTGTCGGCCAGCATGTAGAGCACCTCGGCGGCGGCCGTCGCGGTGGTGCGGATCGGGTCGTAGTTGTCGGCGTCGATGACGCGCAGGATCGAGAGCGGCGCCTTCTGCTGCGCCACGGCCGGCGCAGCGGCAAGTGTCGCGGCGGCGGCGCCGGCGAGAAGCAGAGTGGATAGTTTCATCATCGAGCAGGTCCCCTTTTTGACGCTTCTTGGTTGATGTCTGCTGCTATTTCCGCAGCTTGGGATCGAGGGCGTCCCGCAGCGCATCGCCGAGGACGTTGAAGGCGAGCACGACCGCGAAGATCGCGAGACTCGGCAGGACCGAGACATGCGGCGCGAAGAACAGGAAATTGCGGCCGTCGGCGGCCATGGCGCCGAGCTCGGCGGTCGGCGGCTGGGCCCCGAGCCCGAGGAAGGAGAGGGCGGCGCCGAGCAGGATGACCTGGCCGAAGCGCAGGGTGACGAAGACGAACATCGCCGACAGGCAGTTCGGCAGCACGTAGCGCAGGATGATGCGCAGATCGCTGAGGCCGAGCGAGCGGGCCGCCTCGATATAGCCCTGCTGCAGCACCACCAGCGCCGAGCCGCGCACGACGCGGGCCATCAGCGGCACGGTCGCGATCGAGAGCGCGATGATGACCGCCGTCAGACCGGGGCCGAAGATCGCCGCGATGGCGAGGCCGAACAGGATGGCCGGGAAGGACAGGAGCACGTCCATCAAGCGCATCAGGAGGCCGGACAGCTTCGGGTAATAGGCCGCCGCGAAGCCTATGACGCCGCCGATGATGCAGCCGAAGGCGACGGAAGCCACGCCCATGAGCAGCGTCGTCCGCAGGCCGTAGAGCAGACGGGTGATCATGTCGCGGCCCTGGCCATCGGTGCCGAGCAGGCCGGCTTCGCCCGGCGGCTTCAGCGTGTTGGCGAGATCGTTGCCATAAGGGTCGGTCGGCGCGAGCCAGGGCGCGAACACAGCGCCGAGGATGGCGAGAACGACGAGGGCGAGCGCGATGCAGGCGCCGACATCGGACAGCAGCATCCTGAGCACCGTCTTGCGGCGGACGGGCGTGGCGGCAGCGACGCTGACGGCGGCTTCCACCGCGCTGGCGCCGGGCTGGAGCGGGCTGATAGCGGAACTCATCAGGCGCCCCTCACTCTCGGATCGAGCACAGCATAAAGGACGTCCACCGTGAGATTGACCAGGATGAAGCCGAGCGAGAGCACGATGATCGTGCCCTGCGCCATCGGCAGATCGCTCGACAGGATGGCGCCGACCGCGAGCCGGCCGATGCCGGGCCAGCTGAACACCGTTTCCGTGACGACGGCGCCGCCGAGCAGGAAGCCGATCTGCAGGCCGATCAGGGTGACGACCGGCACGAGCGCGTTGCGCAGCGTGTGCCTGACCAGGACGACGACCTCGGCCAGCCCCTTGGCGCGGGCGGTGCGGACATGGTCGGCGCCGAGCTCGTCGAGCACGGAGGTCCTGGTCATGCGGGCGACCGGACCGACGAAGACGCCGCCGAGCGTGATCGCCGGCAGGATGACGCCCTGGATGCCTTCCCAGGTCCAGAGCGGACCGGTGCGGCCCGTGAAGGGCAGGATCGGATACTTGAAGCCGAAGAGCCAGATCAGGCCGAGGCCGAGAAAGAAGACCGGCAGCGAAACGCCGGCGACCGAGACCGCCATGATCGCGCGGTCGAGCAGCGAGCCGCGGAAATAGGCGCCGGCCGTGCCCAGCAGCATGCCGAGCGGGATGGCCCAGATCAGCGAAGCGAACATCAGCTCGAGCGTCGGCCCGATGGTGTTGCCGAGCTCCTGCACGACGGGGACGTTGTTGATGATGGAGACGCCCAGATCGCCCTGTGCGAGGCGGCCGATATAGATCAGGAACTGCTTCCAGAGCGGCTGGTTCAGCCCCAGTTCCTGGCGAATGGCCTCGACCACGTCCTGGGTCGCGGTCGGGCCGGCGCGGACCTGCGCCGGATCGGTCGGCACCACCTGCATCAGCAGGAAGCCGATCAGCAGCACGCCGAGCAGAACCGGCAGGACGAGCAGCAGCCTTTGCAGCGCGTGCCGCAGCATGAAGACGCCTCCCTTATTGCGCGGCGGCTGCGAGCTGGCCGTGACGATCGAACACGACCTCACCACCGAGCAGGGTCAGGTCGCAGCGAACCTCGTTCTCGACCGCTTCGACCGGGACCGCGAAAATATCGTGCGAGAGCACGGCGATATCGGCGAGTTGGCCCGGCACCAGCCGGCCGAGCTTGTCCTCGGCGAACTGGGTGTAGGCACCGAGCGCCGTATAGGCATGCACCGCCTCTTCCATGCTCAGCCGCTCGGCGCCGCCGATCTCGGTGTGGCGCTTGGTCTGGCGAGTGACCATCGTGAAGAGGTTCTTGAACGGGTCGGTGGCGCAGACCGGGGCGTCAGAGCTCGCCGCGGCATGGAGGCCGGCATCGAGCCATTTGCGCATGGGGTAGGAGGCATCGGCGCGGCTCTGGCCGAGATTGATCACGTAGAGATCGCCGAACTCGTAGATGAAGGCCGGCTGCGGCACGGGATCGATGCCGGCGGCGGCCATGCGCGCGAGCTGTCCGTCGGTCAGGAAGCCGCAATGCTCGATGCGATGGCGGCGCCCGCGGATCGGATGCTCGGCGCTGTCGGCCTTCTCGATGCCGGACAGCACCTGCTCGATCGCGGCATCGCCGATCGCATGGATGGCGAGCTGGTAGCCGAGCTTGTGATAATGCGCGAGATAGCCGTGCATATCCTTGTCGGAATAAATGAAGATGCCGCGGTTTTCGGGATCCCCGACCAGATAGGCTTCGCTCATCGCCGCCGTCAGGCCGCCGGCGCTGCCATCGCCGAACACCTTCATCGCGCCGTAGCGCAGCAGGCCGGTCTCGCGGCCGAAGCGATAGCCGGCGGCGTGGGCCTCGTCGCCGATGCCGTCAGAATTGCCGTAAATGCAGACCCAGGTGCGCACCGGAAGCGTGCCGGCGCGGGCGACCTCCTCATAGGCCTCGATCTCGGCCATGCCGGCGAGCATGCCGACGCCGGCATCCATCACGCTGGTGAAGCCCTGCGACAGCATGTAGTGCCCGGCCTTCTCGATCGCGGCCTTCAATTCGGCAGCGCTCGGCCGCGGCATCGCCTCGACGATCAGGCGCATCGCGCTTTCGGCCAGCAGGCCGGTGAGCTTGTTGTCACGACGCTCGATCAGGCCGCCGTCGGGGCTGGGCGTGTTGTGGCCGATGCCCGCCGCCGCCATGGCGCGGCTGTTGACGACACCGACATGGCCGCAGGTGCGCTTGATGTAGACGGGATTGTCCGGCGCGACGCGATCCAGTTCCTCAGCCGTCGGATGGCGTCCCTCGGCGAGCTCGTTGTGATCATAGCCGCGGCCGGTGACCCATTCGCCAGGCTTCCTGCCCTTGGCGGCAACCGCGACGCGGCGCAGGATTTCGTCGATGCTGTTGACGCCTTCCTCGGGGCGCAGATTGACCTCGCTCATGGCGAGGCCAAGCGGCAGCAGGTGCATATGCGCATCGTTGAGGCCGGGGATGGCGATGCGGCCGGCGAGATCGACGATTTTCGTTCCGGCGCCCTGGAGCGCGGCGATCTCGGCGGCCGAACCCGCGGCCAGCACCTTGCCGTCTCCGATCGCCAATGCCTCGGCGAAGCCTTCCGCCAAGCCGCAGAAGATGCGGCCATTCAACAAAACGGTCTCGGCTTGCGTCATTGACCCTGCTTACCCCTGCTTTCGCTGTTGAATTCTCGTCGCAGGCATTGGCGAGTGCCTAGTATTCGGACAAGCATCTACCGTCGCGCGGAACGAAAGCTCGCCTCCGCGCGGCCCTGTCGGACAGGACTGGATTTTTTATCTGAACGGTGCGCTTTGATCGCGAAAACTAATCCACTTCGCCTGTTCCCCAAGACACTAATTTCTTATTGGCTTCCGTGCAGCATTGCTCAGAATATTGAGCAAGGCAAGGGCTGCCGCGCAGGCGCCTCTTGGATCATGCGCAGAAATGAAAAAGGCGCTGAGAATGGGGACGGAGGACGGCCATGAGCTTTGATGTCGGCGGCAGGTTGAAGGAAATCAGGCTCACCGCGGGACTTTCCCAGCGCGAACTCGCCGCGCGCTCCGGCGTGACGCATAGCCTGATCTCGCTGATCGAGCAGAATCGGAACAGTCCGTCGGTCGCTTCGCTCCGCAAGATTCTCGACGGCATTCCCATGAGCATGGTGAATTTTTTTGACGAAGACAGAACCCCCAAGGACAAGGTGTTCTTCGAGGCGCCCGACCTGCTCGACCTGACGTCCCGCCTGCACCAGGTCAATGGCGGCGAAAGCCAGGGGCAGATGTCCTTCCGCCAGGTCGGCGATGCCCAGGCGCACAACCTGCAGATCCTGCACGAATCCTACGAGCCGGGCGCCGACACCGGGATCGCGATGCTGAAGCACGATTCCCACGAAGGCGGGGTCGTCCTTTCCGGCGAACTCGAAGTCACGGTCGGCGACCAGATCAAGGTGCTGACCCCGGGCGACGCCTATCTCTTCGACAGCCGCATCCCGCATCGTTTCCGCAATATCGGGACGAACCGCTGCATCGTCGTCAGCGCCTGCACCCCGCCCTATCTCTAGGCGCGAGCCCGCATTGCTGCGCGGCTCCCGCTCCCGCAGGGGCCATCCGAACCTTAGAATCTATTTAAAGTATTGATTTTATTGATTTTCTTTCCCTGATACCCTAAGCTGGAGCGATCTTCCCAGGGGTCGCGATGTCCGTCCGTTCCAGTTCCGCACGATTGCCTTCCGCAAGCCTGGAGCTGTTCTCGCGCAATCTCTCGCTCTCCGCCGGCTCGTTCTTCATCCATGAGGGCGAGCGCGTCACGGGGCCGATGCGACCGGGGCTGAAGGTTGCCGTGATGCTGGAGGGTCGGCAGGCACTTGAGCTGGACGACCGCCCGGCCGTGGTGCTCGACGGCCCGGCGGTCCTCGTCGCCGCGAATGGCGGCGATCACGTGCAGCAGCGCACCGGGCTAGCCGATGGCGAGCTGCGCTATGCGCTGATGCAGTTCGATTTCGACTTCGTCGCGCGCGAATTCGGCGAGGCCGTCGCGAAGGCTGCACGGCAGGCCTGCGCCGGCGATGCCGGGTTCTGGGTGCGCCCTGCGGATGCGCCGGTCCGCGCCCTGGCGCTCCAGATGGCCGACTGCCCGGTGGGCGAAGCCCTGCGTCCGCTCTATCTCGCCGGCAAGGCGCTCGAACTCGGCGCGCTGGTGCTGGACCGCATGCTCGGCGAGCGGCCGCCGCGCCCCGCACGACTCAATCCACGCCTGCGCGAGCAGGTCCATACCGTGCGCGACCTGCTGCTCGAAGCGGTTCAGGAGCCGCCGAGCCTGGCGGAGCTCGCACGATTGAGCGGCCTCAACCCGACCAAGCTCACGGCCGCCTTCCGGGCCGAGTTCGGCACCAGCGTCTTCGAATATCTGCAGGAGCACAGGCTCCAGCAGGCCTATGCCATGATCGCGAGCGGCGAGGCGAACGTCGCCGTCGCCGCTTTCCGCGTCGGCTACAGCCCCGCTCATTTTTCCGGGCTTTTCCGGAAGCGGTTCGGTATCGCGCCCAGCGCCCTGCGCTGAGCAGACGCGATGCGCCGGAGCTGCTTTTCCTGCTTGGATGCGTTCGAAACGCGACCGAAAGAAATACTGCCGCGATCGAAAGTCAGCTGCGTTGCCGGTATGGCCGGCTTCCTGAAAGAACCCCGGTATGGGGCGCAACTGGCGCCCGGGGCAGGAATATGGGCATGACCGGGATCATCATCGGCAATCGCGCGGCGAGACGGGCCGGCGTCGCAGTGGCGGCCATCGTCGCCGGCTGGTCGGGCGCAGCCTTCGGGCAGAGCGGCGCGCCGACACAGAACGGCAACGCAATCAGCCTCGACACCATCCAGGTTCAGGGCGAGCAGGCCGGCGGCCCGGTGAACGGCTATGTCGCCCGGCGCAGCGACACCGCCACCAAGACCGATACGCCGCTGATCGAGACCCCGCAGTCCGTCACCGTGGTCACGCGCCAGCAGATGGACGACCAGAGCGCGCAGAGCGTCGGCCAGGCCCTGCGCTACACCGCCAGCGTGCTCGCCGAGACCCGCCTGTCCTCGGGTCGCTACGACAGCGCCTTCATCCGCGGCTTCGGCGGCAGCGGCGGTGGCGCCGGCTTCATCAACAATCTCGACGGGCTGCGCTACCAGCGCGGCGTCAACTTCCTCGTGCCGGCCTACGAGCCCTGGGGGCTGGAGCGGGTCGAGGTTCTGCGCGGGCCTTCCTCGGTGGTCTTCGGGCAGGTCAAGCCCGGCGGCATCGTCAACATGGTCAGCAAGAAGCCGAAGGAGGAGGCCCATGGCGAGGTCCAACTCCAGTTCGGCAGCTATGAACGGGCGCAGATGGCCTTCGATTTCGGCGGCCCCGTCACCCCCGACAAGACCTGGACCTATCGCGTCGTCGGCTTGGGCCGCGCCGCCGACACCCAGGTCGACTACACTCGCGAGGAACGCATCTTCATCGCGCCCTCGCTGACCTACCGGCCGAACGGGGCGACCTCCTTCACGCTGCTGACCTCGTTCCAGCGCGACCCCGAAACCGGGTTCTACGGCTTCATCCCGGCCGTCGGCACCGTGCTGCCGAGCCGCGCCGGCCGCATCCGCAGCGAGTTCTTCCCGGGTGAGCCGCGTTTCGAGGGCTATAGCCGCAACCAGCTCAACGCCGGCTACGAGTTCGAGCACCGCTTCAACGACGTCTTCACCTTCCGCCAGAATGTCCGGCTCTCCGACCTCGAATCGCGGTTCCGGACCGTCGCGGTCGCGAGCATCGCCGCCGACCAGAAGACGCTGAACCGCCGTGTCACCGTGTCGAACGAGAATGCCCGGACCGCCGGCATCGACAACCAGCTCCAGGCCGATTTCCGCACGGGACCGCTGACCCACAAGCTGCTCTTCGGCGTCGACGGCTACTGGATGGACGGCTCGGCCCGCACCGGAGCGGGCGGCACCGTGCAGACGCTCGACTTCACCAACCCGGTCTACGGACGCGTGCCCTTCGCGCTGCCGGCCACGCCGCTGACCAAGCAGACGACCGAGCAGTACGGCGTCTACCTTCAGGACCAGATCAAGCTCGACCGGCTCTCCCTGCTGGTCGGCGGCCGGTTCGACCGGGCCGAAGCGCGCACCCGGGCCGTCAACACGGGCGTCCTGACAAAGCAGGACGATACGGCCCGCACCGGCCGCGTCGCGCTGATGTATAATTTCGACAATGGCTTCGCGCCCTATGCGAGCTATTCGACCTCCTTCGAGCCGGTGGCCGGCACCACCTTCGGCGGCCAGGCCTTCAAGCCGACCGAAGGCGAACAGTACGAGGCCGGCTTCAAATACGAGCCGACCGGCTGGAACGCCTCCTTCCAGGCCGCGGTCTACCAGCTCACCCAGACCAACGTCGCCACCACCGACCCGAACAATGTCGGCTTCCAGATCCAGACCGGCGAGGTTCGCGCCCGCGGCGTCGAGGTCGAGGCACGCGCCACGCTCTTCGACAATTTCGACCTCGTGGCCGCCTATGCCTATACCGATGCCGAGGTGACCAGGAGCAACGGCGTCGACCTGGGCAAGCGCCCGACGGTGGTGCCGCGCCACATGGCCTCGCTCTGGGCGCTCTACAATTTCAAGACCGGGCCTCTGGCCGGCCTCGGTCTCGGCGGCGGCGTGCGCTATGTCGGCGAAGGCGCCGGTGATCCCGGCAACACCTTCTTCACCCCCGACTACACGCTGTTCGATGCGATGATCAGCTATGATTTCGGCGCCTTGAACCCGTCGATGAAGGCCTGGAAGCTGCAGGTGAACGCCCAGAACCTCTTCGACAAGGAGTACATCGCCGGCTGTTACGCCGCCGTGCAGTGCTCCTTCGGCCTGCGCCGCACCGTCCTGGCGACGCTATCCTATCGCTGGTGAGGTCGAGCGTGCAGCAGCCGAACGGATCAGATGCGGAGCTTCAGCCGGTCATGCTGCCGCAGGCCTGGCAGCGTGACTTCGAGGCCCGGGACGGATCGCGCTATCGGCTGCTGATCTCGATACCACCCGACCCCGCCCCACCAAGCGGCTTCCCGGCGATGATACTTGTCGACGGCCATGCTCTGTTCGCGACGGCCCTAGCCGCCGCAAACCTGCAGGCGCTGAGGCCAGAAGCGACCGGGGTGAGCCCCGCCGTGATCATCGGCATCGGCTATCCCGGCGGTCAGCCCTTCGATGCGGAGCGCCGCCAGCGCGACCTGCTGCCCGTGCCTGATGGCGCCAACCGGTTCCTCGACATGATTGCGGGCGAAATCCTTCCCCTCGTCGAACGCCTCGCCCCGCTCGACCGGGCCCGGCGCACGCTGGTCGGCCATTCCTATGGCGGGCTGTTCGCGCTCCATGCCTGCTTCAACCGGCCCGGTCTCTTCGAAGCCCATGTCGCCGGCAGCCCGTCGATCTGGTGGCAGGATCGCGCGATCCTGGCGAGCGAGGACGCCTTCCGCCTCGGCACGCCCCGCGCCGGACGGCTCTTGATGACAGTAGGCGGTCTGGAGCAAGGGCCGGGGCTCGCCGTGGGCGCGCAGCGAGCCGAGCGACTGGCGCGAGCCCGCATGCGCGACAACGCCGCGGAGATGGCCGAGCGCCTCAGAGCCTCCGGCCGGGTGGCCTGCGAGTTCGTGGAATTCCCGGGCGAGAACCACGTCTCGGTGATCCCGGCGATGCTGTCGCGGGCCGTGGCCTTCGCGTTGACCGGGACGGCACAGGACAAGGTCGCAGCCGCATGACGATCGACAGGCGAACGCTGCTTCTGGCCGGTCTGGCCTTGCCGGTTCTGTCCGCAAGGGCGAGCGAACCGGTCACGGCGACCGATGTGCTCGGCCGCACCGTCAGGCTGGCTGCGCCGGCAAGGCGCATCGTGCTGGCACAAGGCCGGCAGCTCAATGCGCTCGGCCTGCTCCATCCCGATCCGGTCAGCCTGCTCGCCGGCTGGGGCAACGACCTCGAACGCCAGAACGCCGATGCGCTCGCCCGCTACCGGGCGCGGTTTCCGGCGATCGACGCGCTTCCCATCGTCGGCGACGGGGGAACGGCTAACGGTTTCTCGCTGGAGCGGGCGATCGCGCTCGGGCCGGATCTCGTCGTGCTCAGCCGCTCGCTCGCCGGCACCCGCCGCGGCCCGGGCGATCTCGTCGAGAAGCTGGAGGGCGCGGGCATTCCGGTCGTGGTCGTCGACTTCTTCCTGGAGCCGCTGCGCGACACCGTGCCGAGCCTGCGGGCGCTCGGGCGGCTCATCGGCCGCGATGAGCAGGCGGACAAGCTGATCGCGTTCTACGAGGAGCGGATGCAGCGCGTCGCGAGCCGCGTCGCGGGCGCAACCCGGCCCTCCGTCTTCGTCCATGCTCATGCCGGCGGCTACGATTGCTGCATGACCGCCGGCCAGGGCACCTTCAACGAATTCGTCCACGCCGCGGGCGGCCGCAACATCGCCGCCGCGATGCTGCCGGGCGCAACCGGGCAGATCGGGCTGGAGCAGCTCATCAGCGCCGACCCCGACGTCTATGTCGCGACCGGCGGCACACATCTGGCGAAGCTCGGCGGGCTGGTGCTCGGCCTCGGCATCGGCGAAGCCGATGCCGAAGCGAGCTTCGCCAAGCTGCTCGCGACACCATCTCTGTCGACGCTCACGGCCATCGAGAAGCGGCGCGCCTTCGGCTTCTGGCACCTCTTCAACGACACGCCGCTGCATGTCGTCGCCATCGAGGCGCTGGCGAAATGGCTCCATCCTGAGCGTTTTCGCGACATCGACCCGGCCGCTACGCTTGCGGAGGGCGCGCGCTTCTCGGCCATTCCGCTCGACGGGACGCTGTGGATCGCGGCCCCGGCAGCCGGCAAACCCTGACGGAGATCATCATGCTGGCTACCTCGACCCGGATCGCATTGGCCGATCCGGAAAGCGTCCTGAGGCCGCTCTGCGCGCATCTCGTCGAGCATGAGGCCGTGATCAGCGAGCAGGAGGGCGCGACGGTGATCGTGCTCGATGCCAGCCGGGCGCGCATCGGCCTCTCGGCCGCCGCGCTCGACGTCACGGTCGAGGCACCGGATGTGGCGGCGCTGCAGGAGATGAAGCGCGCGATCGCCAGCCATGTCATCGAATTCGCCCCGAAGGGCGCCGCGCCGGAAATGCGCTGGGTCGGCGACGGCACGGGCCCGGCACTGCCGGCCGATTTCCGGGTGCTGGCCGTGACCGGCGTCGAGACGATCACACCGCATATGCGCCGCATCCGTTTCCGCGGCGAGAATCTCGCCCGCTTCGACAAGATCGATGCGCTGCATGTGCGGCTGTTCATCCCGCCCGAGGGTGTGACGGCGCCGAGCTGGCCGATGGTCGGCGATGACGGCCTCCTGCTGCAGCCGCCCGCCGAATCGCGCCCTATCGTCCGGAAGTACACGATCCGCGAGATCGATTCTGCGGCCGGCACGCTGGCGGTCGACTTCGTCCTGCACGAGGATGCCGGCCCCGGTTCGGCCTTCGCGATGCGGGCCAAGACGGGCGATCTGGTCGGGATGGGCGGGCCCGGCGGGCGCGGCCTCAAGACCGCCGAGCGCTACGTCTTCCTCGCGGACGAGACCGGGCTTCCAGCGGCGGCGCGCATGCTGGAGAACCTGCCCCCTGAGGCTGTGGGGCAGGCCTTCTTCGAAGTCGCCAATGCCGGCGAGGAGCAGCCGCTGCGCCATCCGGCGGGCATTGCCGTGACCTGGTTGCATCGCGGCGATGCGGCGCCCGGCAGCCTGCCGCTATTGCAGGAAGCTTTCGCGGCGCTCGACTGGCAAGCGGAAGGGCCGGCCACCTATCTCTGGGCGGCGATGGAGCATGGCGGTTTCCGGGAGATCCGGGCGGCGGCGCGCGGCAAGCTGCGGCCGGAGCGCGACCAGCATCTCGTCGTCAGCTATTGGCGCAACGGCGCGACCGACGAGGAACACGTCGCCGCCAAGAAGGCGGAGGCAGCCAAGGCCTGATCCTGGCCGCGGTCAGCCTTCGCGAACGGCGACGATGAACAGGCGCGGGAAGCGCAGCAGCACCTTCCCTTCGCTCTCGACCGGATAGCCGGGGGCGATATGCTCCAGATAGCGCTCGATGAAGATCTCGCGCTCAGCCGGCGTCAAACGGTCGAGATAGGGCTTCAGCCCGGTCGACTTGAACCATTCGGCGATAGCTTCGATCCCGGCCAGCGCGTGCACATAGGTGGTCTGCCAGATATCGACCCGGCAGCCGGCGGCTGCGAGCCAGCGCCGATAATCACCGAAGGAGCCGATCGCCGACCGCTCCGCCTTGGCGGTTGCGAGCTTCTCGGCCCACGGCGCTTCAGCGGCGACCTCCCGCATCGCGACATGCGAGGGCTCCATGAGATTGTTCGGCATCTGCACGGCGAGGCAGCCGCCCGGCGCCAGCGAGCGTGCCAGCCGCGGGAACAGCGCCTCGTGGTCAGGCAGCCATTGCAGGACGGCATTGGCGAAGATCAGGTCGTAGCCGGCGGCGTCGGACCAGGTCGCGACATCGCCCAGCACGAAGGACAGGTCCGGCAGGCGGTTGCGCGCCTTCTCCAGCATGTCCGGCGAGGAATCGAGCCCCTCCGTCACGGCATGCGGGAAGCGCGCCGCGACCAGCTCTGTGCTGTTGCCGGGGCCGCAGCCGAGATCGATGCAGCGCTTCGGCTCGTTCAGCGGCACGCGGGCAAGAAGATCGGCGGGCGGCCGCGTGCGCTCGTCCTCGAAGCGCAGATATTGCGCGGCGTCCCAGTCCGGCTTCGCGGTCATGCCGAGGGCTTCCGGGCGAGGAGGGCGAAGCGGGTCGAGGACGACAGCCGGATCGCATCATGCAGCGGCGCGGCGCGCTGCTGCTCGCGCACGACCTGGATGTAGTCGGCCGGCGCGATATCGACGAAGCCAGCCGCCTTCAGCATGTCTTCCAGGCGCTGCCGGCTCAGCCCGTCCTTGAAATAGAAGCGCTGGGCGATCGAGGCATGGGTGTCGGCATCGATCTGGTGGACGGGCGCGCCGCGCTTGTCGCGCAGCCAGTTGCCGAAGCGGTTGACCAGCGCCTGCCAGCGGCTGCGGTTGATCCAGTCGCCATCGATGACGAGGAGGCGGCCACCGGGGCGCAGAACCCGGAACCACTCGGCGAAGGCGGCCTCCGGATCGGTCAACGTCCAGACGAGATGGCGGGTGATCGCCGCGTCATAGCTCGCATCCTCGTCAAGCAGATGCTCGGCGTCGCCGAGCCGGAAGCGGGCGTTCTTGCCATGCTTGGCGCGGGCCCGTTCGAGCATCGCCTCGGAAAAGTCGAGCGCCGTGACGCGGTGGTCCAGCGACAGCAGCGCGCGCGTGATCTCGCCGGTGCCGCAGGCGAGGTCGAGCACATCCAGAGGCCGGGGGCCGAAGGAATCGCCGATCAGGCGCTGGAACGCCTTGAGCTCCCGATCCGACTTGATCGCATGGCCGAAGGAGAGATCGAAACTCTCGGCGCGAACCGACCAATAGGCGCGGATCTCTTCCTTCAGGGTGAAGTTGTCGTGCGAGGCGGGGGCGGACATGGCTCACTGACCGTGGATATAGGGCTCGACCAGCAGGGTGCCCCGGGCCGAGCGCTCAAGGTGAACGCCGACCGCATATGTCTCCGCAACGGCGGGATGCGCAAGCACCTTTTCAGGCTGACCGGCCTGGGCGATTTGGCCGGCATTCATGACCAGCACGCGATCGGCGAAGCGGGCCGCGAGCGACAGATCGTGGATCGCCACGACCGTCACGATGCCGCGCCGGCGCGTCGCGTCGCGGATCGTCGCCATGACGTCGAGTTGTCGGCGGACGTCCAGCGCGCTGGTCGGCTCATCGAGCAGCAGCACGTCCGGCTCGCGCACCAGCGCCTGGCCGATCGCCGCAAGCTGGCGCTGGCCGCCCGAGAGCGTCGCGATATCGCGCGAGGCGAAGGGGCCGAGGCCGAGCTCCTCGATCACCGCCTCGACGGCGCGGGTGTCGTCGGCCGAAGCCGCGAGCGCGAAGCCGCGATGCAGGCTCTTGCGGGCGAGCAGGATGATGTCGAAGACCGAGAGCACGACCCGTGCCTCGGTATCCTGCGAGAGGTAGAACACCTTGCGCGCCCGCTCGCGCTGCGGGAGCCCGGCCAGGTCATGGCCGTCGAGGCTGACATGGCCGGCTTGCGGCCGCAGCAGCCCGGCAGCACAGCGGAACATCGTCGACTTGCCGGAGCCGTTCGGGCCGACGAGCGCCGTCAGTTCGCCACGCGGCAGGTCGCCGGTGCCGAGCCCGCGCAGGACCGGCGTCGAACCGTAACGGAAATCGAGATCGCGGATCGCGAGCGCCATCGTCAGGCTGCCTTGTTGCGGATCGACATGACCAGGCTGATGAAGAACGGCACGCCGATCAGCGCCGTGATGATGCCGATCGGATAGATCACCCCCGGCGTAATCACCTTCGAGACGGTGGAAGCCAGCGAGAGCAGCACCGCGCTCGCGATCGTCGCCACGGGCAGGAAGAAGCGCTGGTCCTCGCCGACCAAAAGCCGCGCAATATGCGGGCCGACGAGCCCGATGAAGCCGATGCCGCCAACGAAGGAGACCGAGACGGCGGCCAGCAGCGAGGTCGCGATCAGGATTTCCAACCGCAGGCGATCGACGCGGACGCCGAGGCTTTCCGCCCGTTCGTCGCCGAGCCGGAGCGCGGTCAACGCCCAGCCGCGCATCAGGAAGAACGGCAGAGCCAGCCCGATCAGCACGGCGGCGACGCCGACCTTGGTCCAGGTGGCGCGGGCGAGGCTGCCCAGCGTCCAGAATACGATCTGGGTGAGTTGCACCTCGTTGGAGCGATACTGCAGCAGCGCCGTGATGGCGTTGCAGGTGAAGAGCAGGGCGATGCCGACGAGGATCATCGTCTCGGCGCTGACGCCGCGCAGCTTGGTCATTAGGAACAGGACGAGCGAGGCGGCAAGCGCGAAGACGAAGGCGTTGGCCGTGACGATGAAGGCGCCGGCGCCGGGGATGACGCTCCAGCCGAAGACGATCGCGACGGAGGCGCCGACCGTCGCGGCGGCGGATACGCCGAGCGTGAAGGGATCGGCCAGCGGATTGGCGAGGATGGTCTGCATGCCCGCCCCGCTCAAGCCGAGCATCGCGCCGACGGCGAGCGCCATCAGCGCGATCGGCAGACGCAGATCCCAGACGATGACGGACAGCCGCGGCGTGGCCGATTGCGGATCGGCCAGCGTGCGCAGTACATCGGCGAGCGGCAGATTGCCCGGCCCGATCGAGACATCGAGCGCCACCGCGAGGACGAGCGCGACAACGCCGAGAAGCACGAGCCTCAGGCGCTTCGTATTGCGCTTGCGATAGTCCGCAGTCGCGGTCGCCGGCACGGGCAGGACAGCCGTCATCGCCTCAGGCCGCGCTCACTGGAGCTTCGCCCAGAACACGCCGGAATAGGCGATCGGCAGGAACTTCTCGTGGAATTCCTTGAACACCACCTCCGGATCGAGATCCTTGAACAGGTCCGGGTAGAGTTCCTTCGCCATGGCGAGCTCAGCGACGAAGTAATACGGGGCATCGTAGAACTGGTGGTAGAAGGCCATCACCTTCTTGCCCTGCACCGCCTTGAGCTGCTGGAAGCCGGGCCGCTGCATCAGCGCTGACATCTCCTTCTGGACCTTCTCCGGCGTGGCGTCATAGCCGAGGCTGACGGCGGTGCTGCCGGGATTGCTGCCGTACCAGTTGGCGCCGGTCAGGAAATAGACGTCGGGATTGTCGGAGAGCACCTTCTCCTGCGCAGCCTCGGCCTGGAAGGCGGAGAAGAACTGGCTGCCCCAGTTGCGCCCACCGGCTTCCTCGATGAAGCGGCCGAAATTGAAGGGGCCGAAGGTGGCGCAGCAGGGCAGCAGGCCGGCAGCGCGCTCGACGAAGACCATCGGCTTCTTCTTGTCGGGAATGGAGCCGACGCGGGCATAGATGCGCCGGGTCTGCTGCATGTAGTAGTCGGCGAAGGCGTTCGCCTCCTTCTCGCGGCCGAGCACGCGGCCCAGCAACTGCACGCTCGGCAGCACGTTCTGTGTCGGATCCTGGCGGAAATCGACGAAGACCGTGGCGATGCCAGCCTTCTCGAGCTTGCCGAGCAGGCCGGTCTCCTGCGCCTTGAAGTAGTTGGAGAGGTCGAGGATGTAGACCTCGGTGCCGAGCGAGGCGATCTTCTCCATGCTGACATCGGCCGCAAAGGGGTTGCCCATATCGGCGACGTCCTTGGCCTTCGGGAACTTCGCCAGATATTTCGCCCAGGCTCCCGGATCGTTCTGGATCAGGTCGTTGCCCCAGCCCACGACGCGCTTGAACGGATCCTCGCGGTCCAGCATCGCCAGCGTGTAGAGCTGGCGGCCTTCGCTGAGCACGATCTTCGATGGATCGCGCGTAACCTTGACGACGCGCCCGGCGAGATCGGTGACCTCGATCGTCTCGGCCCGCGCCGAAGCCGACAAGGCGGCAATAGCCAGTGCGGCAACCGAGAGCAGGCGTGTCAGCCGGGGCAGAACAAACATGACAACCGTCCTTATCGAGAACTCCCCCGCGCTTACACAGTCTTGCGGGGTCCATCAAAGCAAATCGCTCTGTTTTTAATCATTCTAAATTGGTGAATACTGGTGATTTCCTGAAATCTCCCGACGCATCGTCTCGCCGCCGGCCTTGGATCGCTCGTCAGGCTGCCCGGAGGCGCGATCCCGTTGCGGAGCAGGCCAACCCCCAGCTTTTGCCCGCCGGCACGATTCATGCTGAAGATCGGGCGATCGATCGCGCGTGGACGCCGACCAGCCCCGCCGGCAGCAGAGAGGTGAAGCGCATGGCCTATCGCCATGTCATCGGTTCGCGAAGCTATGTCTTCGACGACCTGCGCGATCTCATGGCGAAGGCAACGCCGCTGCGCTCCGGCGACCAGCTCGCGGGGCTGGCGGCTCGATCTGCTGAAGAGGCCGTGGCCGCCCGCATGGCCCTCGCCGACCTGCCGCTCGCGACCTTCCTGTCGCAGGCGCTGGTCCCCTACGAGACCGACGAGGTCACCCGCCTGATCGTCGACAGCCATGATGTCGCGGCCTTCGCGCCCGTCGCCAGCCTGACGGTCGGAGGCTTTCGCGACTGGCTGCTCTCGGACGAAGCCTCGACCGAGGCGCTGACGAGGCTGGCGCGGGGCATCACGCCGGAGATGGCGGCCGCCGTCTCCAAGATCATGCGCTTGCAGGATCTCATCGCGGTGGCGCGGAAATGCCGGGTGGTGACCCGCTTCCGCAACACGATCGGCCTGCCCGGCACCATGGCCGTGCGCCTGCAGCCGAACCACCCTGCCGACGCCCCCCGCGGCATCGCCGCCTCGATCATCGACGGGCTGTCCTATGGCTGCGGCGATGCCGTCATCGGGATCAATCCGGTCTCGGACAATCTCGCCGTGCTGTCGGACCTGCTCAAGCTGCTCGACGAGGTGATCCGGCGCTACGAGATCCCGACGCAGGGCTGCGTGCTCACCCATGTCACCTCCTCGATCGAATTGATCGGACGCGGCGCACCGGTCGACCTCGTCTTCCAGTCCGTCGCTGGCACGCAGGCCGCCAACCGCTCCTTCGGCATCGATCTCGCGGTGCTGCGCGAAGGTTACGAGGCCGGCCTCTCGCTCAAGCGCGGCACGCTGGGACAGAACCTGATGTATTTCGAGACGGGGCAGGGCTCGGCGCTCTCGGCGGAGGCACATCACGGTGTCGACCAGCAGACCCTGGAGGCGCGCGCCTATGCGGTTTGCCGGGCCTTCGATCCGCTGCTGGTCAACACCGTCGTCGGCTTCATCGGCCCGGAATATCTCTATGACGGCAAGCAGATCACCCGCGCCGGGCTGGAAGACCATTTCTGCGGCAAGCTGATGGGCCTGCCGCTGGGTTGCGACGTCTGCTACACCAATCACGCCGAAGCCGATCAGGACGACATGGACGCGCTGCTGACGCTGCTCGGTGCCGCCGGCGTCACCTATGTCATGGGCGTGCCCGGCGCCGACGACGTGATGCTGAACTATCAGTCGACCTCCTTCCACGATCAGCTCTATATCCGCGACCTGCTCGGGCTGAAGCGCGCGCCCGAATTCGAGCGCTGGCTGCAGGAGCAGGGCCTGACCGGAACCGATGGCCGGCTTCTGGCCCAAGCCGGCGCGCCACGCCTCGTCACCTCGCTGGCGGAGCTGGTGGCGTGAGCGTGCCCGATCCCTGGCCAAGGCTGTCGGCACTGACGCCGGCGCGCATCGGCATCGGCCGTGCCGGCTCGGGGCTAGGCACGCGCGAGACGCTGCGTTTCGCACTAGCGCATGCACAGGCGCGCGATGCCGTCCACGCCGAGCTCGATGTCGGAAAACTTGCGGCCAAACTGGCAACGCCCGGGCTCGATAGCTTCCAGGTGGCGAGCCGCGCGGCCGGGCGTGCCTCCTACCTGCTGCGGCCCGATCTCGGCCGCAGCCTCATTTCCGAAAGCCGAGCCCTTTTGGAAAGCCGCGCCGGCACGGGCTGCGATATCGCGCTCGTCATCGCCGATGGTCTTTCGGCGAGCGCCGTCCAGGCCCACGCGGTAAACTTCGTGGCGGCTTTCCTGCCCCTCGCACAGCGTCATGGCTGGTCGCCGTCGCCGGCCGTTATAGTCTCGCAGGGCCGGGTCGCGATCGGCGACGAGATCGGCGCGCTCCTCGGCGCGCGCCTGACGTTGCTGCTGATCGGTGAGCGACCGGGCCTCTCCTGCCCCGACAGCCTCGGGGTCTATGTCACTCACGCGCCGCGCCCGGGCCGCAACGACGGCGAGCGCAACTGCGTCTCCAATATACATGGCGCGGGTCTGGCACCGTCCGAGGCCGCGGCGCGCGTGGCCTGGCTGGTCGAGGCAGCCTTTGCGCGCGGGCTCTCCGGCGTGGCGCTGAAGGATGAGAGCGCGAGCAACACGAGCCCCCGCCTCGCCACCGACGCGATTTGAACGCGCCATCATAGGCGGGCTCGATCCGCCCGTTTCTTAAACTGCCCGCTCTGGCCTGAGATTCCCGGGTCTACGCTTCGCTTCGCCCGAGAAAGACGCCCTGCCCTTCCATGGACTCAAGGGCGCGCCGCGCAAAGCGCTGCGCCAGCGGCGCCAACGCGGCAGCATTCGTCCCTGCTGCCGATCCGGCCCGCACACGATCGGCGATGCCGACGAAGATCACGGCGAAACGGAACAGCGCGAAGACGAGGTGGAAGCGCAGCAAGGGAGCCGTCGGCACGGCATGCGCATAATAATGCCTGAGGAACTCGGCCTCGGTGGGGATGCCGAGCGCGGCGCCGTCGAGCCCGAGGATGCCGCCATACTCGTCCGGGGCGGTATGCCAGGGCATGGCGCAATAGCCGAGATCGGCGAGCGGATGGCCCAGCGTCGAGAGTTCCCAATCGAGAATGCCGATCACCTCGGGCCTCGTCGGGTGGAACAGCAGATTGCCGAGCCTGTAATCGCCATGCGCGATGGAGACTTGGCCGTCATCGGGGGGCAGATGTGCCGGCAGCCAGTCCGCGACAGTATCCAGCTCCGCGATCCGTTCGCCCGGCGACTCGCGCAGCTGCCTGGTCCAGCGGGCGATCTGGCGCTCGAAGTAGTTGCCGGGGCGGCCGTAGTCGCCAAGCCCGACCGCATCCGGGCTGACGGCATGGAGCTTCGCCAGCGCCTCGGCCATGCCGAGATAGATGCCGCGCCGCTCGGCCGGCTCCAATCCCGGCAACGCACAATCGTGGAAGACGCGGCCTTCCAGCCGCTCCATCAGGTAGAAGGGCGTGCCGAGCGGCTCGGGATCGGCGTGAAAGAGCACGGCGCGGGGCACCGGGACATTCGTCGGTCCCAGCGCTTCGAGAACGCGATATTCCCGGTCGATGGCATGCGCGCCGCGCAGGATCGGCCCGGCCGGCTGCTTGCGCAGCACGAGGCGCTGCCCACCATGATCGACAAAATAGGTCGGGTTCGACTGGCCGCCGCCGATGCGCTCGATGGCGAGCTCCCCGGCGCCGAAGCGCTCTTGGAGGAAACCTGCCAGCGCGGCGGGGTCGAAATCCAGGTTGCCGCTCGCGGCCTCGCTATCCTGTCCCGCCATCGCCGAACCTCAGTCCTGCACCTGCCCGGCGACGGGCCAGCGCCAGAAATCGCGGCCCTCCTCGGTCAGGAAGCGGTTCAGCACCATCTTGTGGACCTCGTCGGCGCCGTCGACCAGCCGCGCCTGCCGGGCGTAACGGTAGATCCACTCCAGCACAGTGTCCTTGGAGTAGCCGCGCGCGCCGTTGATCTGGATCGCGACATCGGCCGCGTCGTGCAGGACGTTGGCAACCTGGACCTTGGCCATCGAGACCTCCTTGCGGGCGAAGCCGCCGCGGTCGAGTTCCCAGGCCGCCTTCATCACCAGCATGCGGCCGATCTCGATTCGCATGGCGAGGTCGCCGAGCTTGAGCTGGATGCTCTCGCGGTCGGCGAGGCGCTGGCCGAAGCCGTAGCGCTCGGCGGCATAGGCCTGCGCGATCTCGATGCAGCGCTTGGAGAGGCCGAGCCAGCGCATGCAATGGGTCAGGCGGGCCGGGCCGAGCCGCACCTGCGTCACCTTCATGCCCTTGCCCTCGCCGGCGAGCACATCCTCGATGGGGATTTCGAGCCCGTCGAACTCGATCTCGCAATGGCCGCCATGCTCTTCGGGCCCCATGATCTCGATGCGGCGCAGGATGCGCCAGCCCGGCTGGTCCGCGTGGAAGAGGAAGGCGGTGAGGCCGTTGCGCGGATCGTCGGAGGTGCGGGCAATGAGGGTGAAGTGCTTGGCCTCCTCCGCACCGGTGATGAACCATTTGCGGCCGCTGACGACGTAGCGGTCGCCGCGCCGCTCGGCCTTGGTCAGGATCATTGAGGGATCGGAACCGCCGCCCGGATGCGGCTCGGTCATGGCGAAGGCGGAACGAACCCGGCCCTCGACGATCGGCTTGAGCCAGCGCTCCTTCTGATAGGGCGTGCCGAGCGCTTCCAGCATCATCATGTTGCCATCGTCGGGCGCGGCCGAATTGCAGACGACGGGGCCGAAGATCGAGCGGTTCATCTCCTCGTAGCAGACCGCCATGCCGATCTTGCCGAGCCCGGCTCCTCCCGTCTCCGGCTTGAGCTGCAGGCACCAGAGGCCTTCGGTACGCGCCTTGGCGCGGAGCGTCTCCAGCAATGGCAGCGCAATGTTGCCATGCGGATCATAGGACGCCTGGTCCGCTTCGAGCGGGATGATCTCACGGGCGACGAACGCGGCGATACGCGCGCGATAATCTTCGATCCGGGGCGTGATCTCGAAGTTCATGGTTCGCTCACAGGGACGAGACGAGATGGCCGCCATCGACCTCGATGGTCGAGCCGGTGATGTAGCTTCCGGCGGCCGAGGCCAGCAGCAAAAGCGCGCCGTCGAGCTCCTCCGGACGGCCGAGGCGGCGCTGCGGGATGCGCTTGACGAGCTGCTGGCCTGCTTCGCTGGCGAAGAAATCGCGGTTGATGTCGGTCTCGATATAACCGGGACACAGCGCGTTGACGCGGATGCCGTCGCGCGCCCATTCGAGCGCGAGCGCCTTGGTGAGCTGGATCACCCCGGCCTTCGACGCGGCATAGGCGCTGACGCCACCGGCGACGCGATGGCCGAGGATCGAGGCGATGTTGACGATGGTGCCACCTCGGTCCGTTTCGCGCATGCCGCGCGCGACGGCCTGTGCGACGAGGAAGACGCCCTTCAGATTAGTGTCGATCACCGCATCCCAATCGGCTTCGCCGAGGTCGGCCGCTCGCCCGGCGCCGCTGATACCGGCATTGTTGATCAGGATATCGAAAGACCTGCCGGCAAGCGCTTCCTTGATCGAAGCGGAATCGACGACATCGAGCGACAAAACGCTGGCCTTGCCGCCGCGGGCCGCGATCTCAGCGCAGGCAGCGTCCAATGCGGCCGGACGTCGCGCCGCCAAGGTGACGTCGGCGCCATGGCGCGCGAGCAGCTTCGCGAAATGCAGCCCCAGACCGCCCGATGCGCCCGTGACAAGGGCGCGCTTCCCTGAGAGATCGTCGAACATCAGGCATCCCGCTTCGATCACCCCCAACCTTCGACCGGTTGCCTGCTGCGATCAAGGCCGCCGTCCCACGCAAAAAGCCCGGCACGCACGCGCCGGGCTTCGTCTTGGACTTACGGATGGCCGATTGACGGCCGCCGCGGTCACTGCCAGGTCTGGCGGCCGTACCAGTCATCGATATCGGTGCGCGCCTTGTCCTTCGCGAGGCCGTAGCGCTCCTGAATCTTGCCTTCGAGCTGGTCGCGCTTGCCGGCGATGACGTCGAGATCGTCGTCGGTCAGCTTGCCCCACTGCTCCTTGACCTTGCCCTTGACCTGCTTCCAGTTTCCTTCAACGCGATTCCAGTCCATCGGGACCTCCTCATGCGAGTGTGTGTTCATGGAAACAACGCGCCGACGGCGCGATTGTTCATTCGAAAAGCAGTCGCGGCATAAAATACCCGGATAAAATGTTGCGTTAATAAAATCCGGGTATTATTGAACGCCCATCAGACAGGATGGGTTGAACCGATGCAGATGGCGGACAGGAGAGCGGCGACAGCCGCCTACAAGGAACGGAAGACGGTGGCAGGCATCTTCGCCTTCCGCTGCGAGGCGGCCGGGCTGACCTGGGTCGGCCGCGCGCCTGACCTCGCGACGATCGAGAATCGCCTGCGCTTCACATTGCGCCATGGCAGCCATCGCCAGCGCTCCTTGCAGGCGGCCTGGAACGCGCATGGTCCGGACGCCTTCCGGTTCGAGGCGCTCGAACGGCTGGAGGACGAGGATATCGTCTATGTTCGGGATCGCGTGCTGAAGGAGCGCCTCGCCCATTGGCAGGCGAAGCTCGGTGCCGAGGCGATCTAACGCGTCATTTCTCGTCGAAACCGCACCGTCATCCCGGGGCTTGCCCCGGGATCCATCATAGAGCGCAAGTGCCTTTCGATGGATCCCGGATCGGCGCCGCTTCGCGGCTTGTCCGGGATGACGGCGCCCTTCCGGAAATGCCGCGTGCTCGCGAGCGGCCGGAGCCGCTCAGTCGTCCATCTTGAGGGCGGCGATGAAGGCTTCCTGCGGGATTTCGACCTTGCCGAACTGCCGCATCTTCTTCTTGCCTTCCTTCTGCTTCTCCAGAAGCTTGCGCTTGCGGGTGGCGTCGCCGCCATAGCACTTGGCGGTCACATCCTTGCGCAGCGCGCGGATGGTCTCGCGGGCGATGATCTTGCCGCCAATGGCCGCCTGGACCGGAATCTGGAACATGTGCGGCGGGATCAGCTCCTTGAGCTTCTCGCACATGGCGCGGCCGCGAGCGTCGGCGCGCGAGCGATGGACCAGCATCGAGAGCGCATCGACCGGCTCGGCATTGACCAGGATCGACATGCGCACGAGGTCGCCCTCGCGATAATCTGTGATGGCGTAGTCGAAGGAGGCATAGCCCTTTGAGATCGACTTCAGCCGGTCGTAGAAGTCGAACACCACCTCGTTCAGCGGCAGGTCGTAGACGACCTTGGCGCGCGAGCCGACATAGGACAGGTCGGTCTGGATGCCGCGCCGATCCTGGCAGAGCTTCAGGACGGAGCCGAGATACTCGTCGGGCGTGAAGATCGTCGCCTTGATCCAGGGCTCCTCGATGAATTCGATCTTCATCACGTCCGGCATGTCGGCCGGGTTGTGCAGCTCCGGCGTGGTGCCGTCGCGCAGCTTGAGATGGTAGACCACCGAAGGCGCGGTCGAGATCAGATTGAGGTTGAACTCGCGCTCCAGCCGCTCCTGGATGATCTCCAGATGCAGCAAGCCGAGGAAGCCGCAGCGGAAGCCGAAGCCGAGCGCCGCCGACGTCTCCATCTCGTAGGAGAACGACGCATCGTTCAGCCGCAGCCGGCTCATCGCGGCGCGCAGCACCTCGAAATCGGCGGCGTCGACCGGGAAGATGCCGCAGAACACCACCGGCTGCACCGGCTTGAAGCCCGGCAGCGCCTGCGGGGTCTGGCGCTTCTCGTCCGTGATGGTGTCGCCGACGGCGGTATCGGCGACCTCCTTGATCGAGGCGGTGAAGAAGCCGACTTCGCCGGGGCCGAGCTCCTTGACCTCCTGCATCTTGGGCTTGAAAACGCCGACGCGATCGACGCCATAGGAGGCGTTTGCGCGCATCATCCGGATGGTCATGTTCTTCTTGAGCACGCCATCGATGACGCGCACGAGCACGACGACGCCGAGATAGGCGTCATACCAGCTGTCGACCAGCAGGCATTTCAGCGGCGCGTCGGGATCGCCCTTGGGCGCCGGCAGCTTGGTGACGATGGCTTCGAGCACGCCCTCGATATTGATGCCAGTCTTGGCCGAGATCGGCACGGCCTCGGAGGCGTCGAGCCCGATCACATCCTCGATCTGCTGCTTGATCCGCTCGGGATCGGCGGCGGGCAGGTCGATCTTGTTGAGGACGGTAACGATCTCGTGGTTGGCGTCGAGAGCCTGATAGACGTTGGCGAGCGTCTGCGCCTCGACGCCCTGCGAGGCATCGACGACCAGGAGCGAGCCCTCGCAGGCCGCCAGCGAGCGCGAGACCTCATAGGCGAAATCGACGTGGCCGGGGGTGTCCATCAGGTTCAGGACGTAGTCCTTGCCGTCCTGCGCCCGATAGTCGAGCCGCACCGTCTGGGCCTTGATGGTGATGCCGCGCTCCTTCTCGATATCCATCGAGTCGAGGATCTGCTCGCTCATGTCGCGGGCCGCGACGGTGCCGGTCTGCTGGATCAGACGATCGGCCAGCGTCGACTTGCCGTGGTCGATATGCGCGACGATCGAGAAGTTGCGGATATTGTCGATGGTGCGGGTGCTCATGCGCGCGCCATAGCAGTGATGCCGCGCCGCGCCAAGCGCCGGCCTCTCGAGAGACCCTTCCGGAGGTCTGTTTTGCTCGGGAGCCGCCGCGTCATCCCAGGTCAAGCCGGGATGACGGCAGGGGCTTCAGCGCGGGCATCCTGAACGTTGTCTCTTGCAATTTCCATTATCTAAGAATTATTCTCTCAATATGGAATTTGAGAACGACACCGAAATCGACCGCCGCCTGGGGCAGCGCCTGAAGTCGGCCCGCCAGCGCCATGGCCTGACGCTCGATGTGCTGGCCGAGCGCAGCGGCGTCAGCCGGGCGATGATCTCGCGGGTCGAGCGCGGCGAATCGAGCCCCACCGCAGCGCTGCTGGTCCGCCTCGGCTCCGGGCTCGGCCTGTCGCTCTCGGCGCTGCTGGAAGAGGAGGCAGGAACCGGGCCATTGGCGCGGCATGCTGCCCAACCGGTCTGGCGCGATCCGGCGAGCGGCTATCTGCGCCGCAACGTCTCGCCGCGCGGCACGGGATCGGGCTTCGAGATCGTCGAGGTCGAGTTGCCGGGCGGCGCCGAGGTCCGCCTCGACAACGCGACGGGTGCACCTGCACTCGACCAGCAGGTCTGGGTGCTGCAAGGCAGGCTCGACCTGACGGTCGAGGGTATCGGCCACGCGCTTTCCGAGGGTGACTGCCTGCAGATGCATCTGCGCGGCGCCATCATCTACCGCAATCCGGGCGCCGTGCCCGTCCGCTACGTCGTCATCCTCGCCGCCGGGCGCGGCAGTTTTCCGGGACATATCGCATGAACGCGGTCAGCTTCTCCGTCGCCATCGACGTCTTCGACGCCCGGGCTGCCGAGGCCGCCATTCCGGCGCTGTCCGAAATCCTGCGCGACTGCGTCGCCAACGGCGCCTCGGTCGGCTTCATGAACTGGAACACGACGGCGGACTATGAGCGCTTCTGGCGCGATGTCGCGGCTGGCGTCGCGGGCGGGCAGGTTGTCCTGCTGGGCGCGCGCGCGGCGGACGGCCTCGTCGGCACGGCGCAACTTCACCTGATCGGCAAACCGAACCAGCCGCATCGGGCCGAGATCGCCAAGGTGCTGGTGCATTCCCGTGCGCGCCGGCAGGGCATTGGCGAAGCACTGATCCAGCGTGCAGAAGCGATCGCGCGCGATAGAGGACGCGACCTGCTGGTGCTCGACACGGACGAGCACGGCGCGGCACGGCGGCTCTACAATCGGCTCGGCTGGACGGAAGCCGGCACCATCCCGCGCTATGCGCTGATGCCTGATGGAGCCGACTGCGGCTCGACGTTTTTCTACAAGGGCCTCGCTTGAGTGACAGGCGTCATGCTCGGGCTTGACCCGAGCATCTCTTGCCGGTGGAGGCTCCAGCGCTTCGTCTTGCCTGGGATTCTCGGGTCAAGCCCGAGAATGACGGCGGTAGGAATGGCGCGCTTCAGCTCTCGACGTTGCCGCGGATATAAGGCTCGACCGGGCCCTTGAGCGTGATCGTCATCGGCCGACCGAAGCGATCCTTGGCGGCGCCGGCCGCGACCTTCACCCAGCCTTCGGAGACGCAATATTCCTCGACATTGGTCTTCTCGACGCCCTTGAAGCGGATGCCGATGTCACGCGCCAGCACGTCGGCGTTGTAGAAGGGGCTGTCCGGGTTGACGGAAAGACGGTCGGGAAGCTGGTCTGACATGGATCTGGCCTTGGGTGTTCGCAAACGGGTCGCTTTCGCGCACACCTAGCCGCATCCGCGCCGGAAGCCAAATTCTTCAAGTGAAAACCTGTCGTCATTCCGGACAAGCGGCGAAGCCGCGCCGATCCGGAATCCATCGAAGAGTGCCGCGCCCGGCGATGGATCCCGGGGCAAGCCCGGGATGACGGCGATGGCCCGGCGCCTCAGCGCTCGCCGTCGAGCAGGCGGCCGACGACCTTGGCGGTGTAGTCGACCATCGGGACGATGCGGGCATAGTTCAGCCGCGTCGGGCCGATGATGCCGACCACGCCGACGATGCGCTGCTCGGCATCGCGGAACGGCGCCGCCACCATCGAGGAACCCGACATCGAGAACAGCTTGTTCTCCGAGCCGATAAAGATGCGCACGCCGTCGCCCTGCTCGGCGCGGGTGAGGAGATCGATGACATCGGTCTGCGTCTCGAGATCGCCGAAGAGCATGCGGATTCGTTCGAGGTCCTCCTGCGCCCGGAGGTCCTCGAGCAGGTTGGCCTGGCCGCGCACGATGAGATGGCGGTCGCTGCCGGGGCCGGACTGGGTCGCGATGCCGCTCTCCACCAGCCGCGCGGTGAGCACATCGAGCTCGCGCTCCATCAGCGCGCGCTGCCCGGCGATCTCGCCGCGCAGGTCCGCCAGCGTCTTGCCGAGGATGCGGGCGTTGAGGAAGTTCGCGGCCTCGACCAGCGCCGAGGCGGGCAAACCCACCGGCAGCGCCAGCAGGCGGTTCTCGACCGCGCCGTCCTCCGAGACGAGGACGACGAGCGCGCGGGCCGGATCGAGCCGGACGAATTCGATGTGCTTGAGTCGCGGATCGGCCTTGGTCGTCACGACCACGCCGGCGCCGCGCGAGAGACCGGAGAGCAGCGCCGAGGCCTCGGTCAATGTCTGGTCGAGATTGCGATGGCCTGCCCCGGCCCGGATCTGCGCCTCGATGCGCGCCCGCTCGTCCGAGGTGAGGTTGCCGACCTCCATCATCGCGTCGACGAAGAAGCGCAGGCCCCGTTCCGTGGGCAGGCGCCCGGCGGAAGTATGCGGCGCATAGATCAGCCCGGCCAGCTCCAGATCGGTCATGACGTTGCGCACCGTCGCCGGGGACAGAGCCATCGGCAGCAGGCGGGCAATATTGCGCGAACCGACCGGCTCCCCGGTCGCGAGGTAGCCGTCGACGATCTGGCGGAAAATCTCGCGCGAGCGCTGGTCGGTCTCGACCAGGCCGCTCATCGTCTCGGGGCGGGGCGTATGGGCGCTCATGAACCTGTTCGGGCGAACCGTCGTTCCAACCCTATTGTCGTCATGCAGGAGGCGCGGATCAAGGGGTGAAACAGGGCCGGCGCCTTGCCGAGCGCGGCATGAGCGCCTACAAGCCGCCACTTCTCCGCAAGACAGGATTATTTCATGCGACCCTCCAAACGCGCCGCAGACGAGATGCGCAAGGTCACGCTCGAGCGCGGCGTGGTTCGCTATGCCGAGGGTTCCTGCATGGTGACGTTCGGCGAGACCAAGGTGCTCTGCGCCGCGACCGTCGAGGAAAAGGGGCCGCCGTGGCTGCGCGGCACCGGCAAGGGCTGGGTCACCGCCGAGTATTCGATGCTGCCGCGCGCCACCCATGAGCGCACCCGCCGCGAGGTCACCTCCGGCAAGCCCTCCGGCCGCACGCAGGAGATTCAACGCCTGATCGGCCGCTCGCTGCGCGCGGTCGTCGACCTCACCGCGATCGGCGAGCGCCAGATCGTCGTCGATTGCGACGTGCTGCAGGCCGATGGCGGCACCCGCACGGCCTCGATCACCGGCGCGTGGGTGGCGCTGCATGACGCATTGAAATGGATGGAAGGGCGCAGCCTGCTCAAGGGCACCAACCCGCTCAAGGACCATGTCGCCGCCATCTCCTGCGGCATCGTCGCCGGCAATCCGGTGATCGATCTCGACTATGTCGAGGATTCCGGCGCGCAGACCGACGCGAATTTCGTCATCACCGGCACGGGCGGCCTCGTCGAGGTGCAGGGCACGGCGGAAGGCGCACCCTTCTCCGAGGAGGAGTTGCTCGCGCTGCTCAAGCTGGCCAAAGGTGGCGTCAGCAAGCTCGTCGCGCTGCAGAAGGCGGCGGTCGCCTGATCCGGCCGATCGCACAAGCAATCGAACAACACCGTCATTCCGGACGCAGCGAAGCGGAGATCCGGAATCCATCGTAGAGTTGCGACGCCCTTCGATGGATCCCGGGTCAAGCCGGGGATGACGAGGCGGGTAACGAGAGATACCGATGTCGAACCACCGCCTCCTCTCCGGCAAGGTCGTGATCGCGACCCATAACCAGGGCAAGCTGCGCGAAATGCGCGAGCTGCTGGCGCCCTATGGCATCGAGCTCGTCTCGGCCGGCGAACTCGGCCTGCCCGAGCCGGTCGAGGACGGGTTCATGTTCTCGGAGAATGCGGCGATCAAGGCGGTCGCAGCGACGCAGGCGAGCGGCCTGCCGGCGCTCTCCGACGATTCAGGCGTCTGCATCGACGCGCTCGACGGCGCGCCCGGCCTGTT